>JBEKOX010000004.1:0-76772 GCA_049521335.1 Chitinispirillaceae bacterium | reverse complement strand
TCCGCTCCAGGGTTGATCCGATATCCCCACGGTTTGATTGGTGAAGTTTTCGATGGAGTAATATGCTTCTATCAAATACCAGAAAACCGTTTTGGTGATCCATTTGTTCGTAACATAATTCTGATTGACATCATGAGCGACTGCCGACGCGCAAGTCCATCCTGAGTAATACGCATGCTCTTCGGTGTCCCATAGCGGTTTGCCGCAATTCAGCCCGGCAGCAGGCACTTCCTGGGTGCCGTCGCAGGTAGTATGTGCGCTGCAGACATCGAGTGCATCCTCCAATGCCGGGTCGCTGGCAAAATCATTCACAAAGGCCCAATGGCCGCCGGTTTCGCTTCCTGACCAGTTATCAAATCCATGCAGTTTTGTGGTCAAACCATTTGCAAGAAGGGAATCCTTCATCTGTTCCGCCCAGGGATAATTGGTTCCCGATTCATTTTTGCAACCAAGGGCGTCCAGAGTGTAACCGTAATGACTTTTCATTCCTTTAATAAATTCGATATTATAATGCTGCATGTCCGTTGACCAGAAATTGCCATTTCCCACCCAGGCGGGGCAACCCCATCCCACACCGTCTATGGTAAGGGCGGGATTCCTTTGTTTCGCCTCATGTATCAACCACCACTCGTAACCCCGCTGGAAATTAGTGTCGGTCCGGGTGCGCATATGGGTCGGTTCGCTGCCCTGGGTGGCATTGTCATCGCCGCCGATCTGGAAAAACAGGGTATTCATCGATGCGCCGAATTTAGGCTTGAACAGATAATCCAGAATTTGGCTGCGGTAGGGTTCCGGATAATCCTTCAGCAGACACGATGTCGCACCGCCGCCACTGACCGCGCCAACGCCGTCAAAATTGCGTCCGGTGTCCGTGCCGCTGATGGTGACGGTCACCCCAAAAGCTCCGCTGCAGAGACCCAGGGCGAAGATACACGAAACAAGGCAAAACAGCCCACTTCCTGAGATTTTATTGAAAAATTTCATAATTCCTCCTTTTTTTTCACGCTTGCCGCTAATTAACCCTCATAACCTTTGTAACTGAAGAACTGAATTGATTTGCGCACTTGAGCAGATATGCCTCTCCACCGATGCGCTTCAGGGCAAACGCCGTGGTAGCCCGTCCATTCGCCGTGCCTTTAAACACCAGTGCGCCACCGACGCCAAACAATGAAACGTCGTAGTGGCCGGCAAAAGGTATCGTGACGAACAACGTTTTATTCATGATCCGGGCGCTGATCGGGTTGCCGATTTGCACGAGAGGTGCATTGGGGTATTTTACCGCGATTTTTGCGATGGAGCTGATCACGAAGAGCGATACGCTGTGTTGGGGCGCAGCGAAAGATGCTGCATAGGACCCGCTACTGGGAAGCGTATCAAAAATGACCGAATCCGCAAGTTGCGCCGCGTTGGAAAGCTGCTGCCATTGGGCTACCGTGGGTATATTAGGTCCTCCCATGGCGATCCAGGGACGGTAGGAATTACTATGCGCGCTGTCGACAATGAAGTGCTGCACTTCGCACGGTCCGGAAAACGGGATATTGTTTACCGTAAGCGACACGTTGTTATTTCCGAAATGGTCGTAGACCATTACCTGGATGGCGCCAGTGTCGCTTCGGAGGGTTGCAAAGCCATTTGCGCCGCTGAACGATCCCCCGGTGCAGGAAAGCTGGATGTCGGTCATTTGGTGAAGCAATTTAAACGCGTTGAATACCGGTTTGGCAACGTCCCAGGAAATGGGAATAGCCGAATCGCCGCGAAGGGTCAGCCCATAGTTATCGTCGCCCTGTTGGTAGGCATTTACCGGTCCATCAATCCATGCGTCACTTTCCTCGTAAATGTCCGACATGCACCAATAACCGTACATGAAAGGCGCCGGATAGCTTGGCCCATTTGAAGAGAGCAGATGAATCGTTTGTACGACGAAGCTGGCGGTGCTTTCATCGTTTCGGTATTTTAAAGGAGTCGCACATGGACCCCATTCATCGTTGATGATCAGGCCGGTAAAGTGATGATTGACGCATGTATCGACTACCGATTCATGATAGAGATTTTCGGCTGCGGGATTTGAAGTCCCGCTTGAATCCCCCGGGTCGTCCGCGTAACGATGGTAGGATAGGAAATCGCATTTTGCGCCGACGAGGCCGGATGAGGCGTTCTTCCCGGTAAGCACATGCGTGAGAAACGCGCCTAACCAGGAGGGGTTGGTTGCCGAAGACGCGGGGCCGCCCACCTTGCACAGGGAATCGGCCTGCCGTACTCCTTCCGATGCGTAATCATACAAATTGAAATATCCCTGTTGTCCGCCGGTGAAAAAGGTTCCCAGGTCAGGCTCGTTATACACTTCGAAATACCATTGACGCACCGAATCAGGGGTATAGCGATTTTCCAAATGCGTAACGATGCTGTCGCAAAGATTCTGCCAGTTAGGCAGACTCTTAGGCATGGTAACGTTTCCGGGCGCTCCGTTATACCACAAGCAGGTGGCGGTCCCTGTCGCCATTGCAACCGGGGTAAAACTGAACTCCACGATGGGACGAATGCCGATTGCCTTGGCGGCATCATAGACGGAATCGAATTTTGTCCAGTTATAGGTCGGGATGCCGTTCGGCTCGGAATAAAGCGCTATGTCGCTGTTGAGAATGCCGTGTCCGCGGAAATATTTGAACCCGCACTCGTTTGCCCCGCGCGTCAGGGCCTTCTGCATATTTCGCCCGTAAGCCGAGTGGAGCATGTCATGCATATGGTCCGTGGCAATGAGCTGTTCATAAAAGCGGTCCCACGCGCCCATCTCTTTGCTCGCATCAACCGTAATGGTGTAGGTCGCGGCCTTGGCAAAAACGGCAAGCCCGAAGAGGCTGCACACTGCGGCGATAGCGACAATGCCGATGGAGTCGAAAACTTTTCTTGACGTCATGAATTTCCTCTCGGGAAAGATTGTTAGAAATCGAATTCAGTTTTCGCCGTCCACCACCAATCGCCGGGGCGCAGCAAGACATCGGTATGATCCTGGATGGTAGCGGAAAGAGAGTTGGAAAGTGGAATCAGATGGTCGCGCGCTACCTGCACCACCGCAAAAAAATGTTTTCCGAGGGATCGCTTAGCGTAGACCGACCATTTCCATTTTGAAAGTGTTGATACGCCTGGAGGAAGACTGGTCAATGGCACGGGTGCATCGTTCTCAAAGGGCGCGCTATAGCTGTTCGGGTAGGGGTTGCTGAAATATTCCACTTCCACGGCAAGCACGTCCAACAACTTGAATGCGGGGAAATCAAAGCCGCCCATGATCGGGATCCTTTGCGATAAATTAGTGTAGTAGGCTGGGGTGCTGTCGAGTACGGGATAATTTTTCAGCCCGAGTATGGCCGCTTCCGTATATAGTTTTAAATCTTCTGTGCCGAAAATATCCGCGGGGATATAACATTTCGGATCAAAGGACGCTCGCGCCATCACCTTGGTTCCCGCAAACGTGTAGTACCTCGTAGCGCCGCCAGGAGTGGTATACTGATTTTGAAGCTGCGTTGGTGTTGTCAGTAAATTATTTGCCGGAAATAACCGATCGAAGTCGATCCCCGCGCCGAAATCCAGAGACTTGATCGGCCTTACATCCGCAACATACGACAGCGAAAAGTCCTCCAGGGGAAAATTCTGTATTTCACTGGTAAAGAGCAGGTCGCCGTGGAATATATCGCCGACCCCGGTTCCTATACGCAGACCCAGCAGATTAGCATAGGGCCGGTCGAAAACGTTGATGATGAACTGAGGATAAGGAAATGTCCGGAACAAATATTCGCCGAGGTCCCGCGCATCGGAGTTGTACTTATAGGGAAAAAAACCGAGTTCAACCTGCCAAGCTACCGCGGACGGATCGCCTAAGGTTAATACCCCCTCACCCCTTTTGATGTTATAGTTAAGCTGAGGCGTCTCCGTTGTACGATAGGTCTCGACAAAGCCTGGGTCGAGATTGAATGAAAATTGCATCTGCCCTTCACCCTGGACCAGCACGCGAAAGCAGCTGCTGATTGAATCGTCGACCATCAATCCGATGTATCCCGTCTGAACCCAGTCATGTGAAGTCGGTCCATTGACAACAACGCCCTTCACTACCTGGCCCGCTTCCCACGATGCGTAGCCGGATACGGCAAGACCGGTTCCCGGTATTTTTTCCTCGGTTCCGGATACGGGAAGACTCGTTCCCGGTATTGTTACATCGCAATAAGTTGACCTGCCGATGAAAAGAGCTACAGGTATCAGGAGTAATAGAATTTTTTTCATCACGGATTATCCTCCAATATTCGACTGCGAACGAAGTATCAGCAGGCTGTCGTTAGTGCTGCCGGCAGCGACGTCGGAGGCGGAATCGGGGGAGGATACACCCGGTGCGTTCATCAAGACGTACATCAAGATAAACGAACCACTTGTGTTAACTTGATAAATGGTATTAATTGTCTTGCCGGTTTCTGACACGATAGGAACGGGCGTACCGCTGTTTGATACACTGTCGGCTTTAATTATTTGTATACTCATAGTATGAGGAGTCACCAGGGTATCTATAGAATAAACACCGCTATCCAGAGTCACGCTGTCGCGCTGAATAACGAGTGAATTGCCTGCAAAAATATAAGCCCATGTATAGGTATCCGCCCCTTGATCAGTCCCTAACCAGGTACCCTGCAGAACGGTTGAGTCACCCAGATTGACTACCGGGCCGGTCGGACTACTTTTTTTGGAGCAGGAAGACATACCAGAAACGAGAAGGAATGACAGTGCAACTGCGCCCATCCTTAGACAAGACTTCATGGAACCGCCTCCTTTTGTTTATATGTTTAAAAGAATGAATCCGGTAATTGCTTACCAAATTGAGAATAGTAACGACATCTTCGACATATATTCGGCAAATCCACTACCCACTGCATTGGCCCCCGCTCCATTCGCGGTGGAGAATATCCATTATTTAACTGAATTGCGGCTAATGCGCCAATAAAATATAAACTACTTACGGTGACCTAACAAAGCCAATTAAAATATAAATTAAATAAATTATATATTGTGGTATAAAATTGGGCCATTAAAGCATATCCGCGATCATTTTTTTAATCCATTGTGAATGATCCCTAAATGTCGTCTAAACCCACCTTTAAGCTTAAATTTTGAAGAATTTTTCATAATTTTCGTGTTGGATTTCAACCGACTATAAGTCATTTATTCCATGCAAGATATAAAATAAGTTGAAAGAAAATTGTCGAAATAACGGCTTTTTGTTGGATTTATACCTAATATTAGGATTTAACTGAGATCACAGTCACGCGGTCAAACTTTTGCGGAGTAGCGGTGAAATGATTGGTTATGAAAAACGAACCAGAATACCCCGCCCTCTTGGACGGGGTATTGCACTTTAAAAAAGGCTTTGTACCCTGATTAGATGCGTTGTTCCGGCCACGCCGGATTTCCGCAAATCTATGACGTTTTCGCTGGTTATCGACTCCTGCACGCATTTTCCCGAAAGGTCGAACACCTCTATTTTCATCATTTTAGAGACCATCGCGGGTGGAATCACGATTCTGGCACCCACCGCTTTAAAAGAACCGGTTTTCATTGAAAACGGCGCTGAGTTCACTACCCCATGTGTTCCGATTCCGGCGATTTGCGGCGCGCTTAGCAGAACGACAAAATCGATGGCCGAACTGCCCAGGGTCACCGTCGCCCCCGGAGCATAAGTATTGGTATAAAGCTGATATTGAATACGATTCAGGTTATTGTCTCTCCACCACCCCCCAATATTTGTATTGGTAAATTTTGCGGCGGTAATCCAAGAGGGTACGGCCGTCTGTTGTGTGAACAGTATATAGACATTCGCATTTTTCCCGACATTGGCATTTATAGTAAACGACAGGTTGGTCGTTGAAGCGGGATCGCTCTGCCGCTTGGTGGCTATCCATCGCGCATTTGCCAGCACAGCGGGGATGGAATCGAAGGTATTGTCCGCATTGCCGTCGCATTGATAATAAACCGGCCACTGAGCCTGCACCGGCATGTTTATAAAGTAAGCTGAATCATTGGGATTACTCGATGAAAGATTGGAGATCCATGCCGACGTGTCGGCAGGAGCGCTCGGGCCCGTGCCCGTATAGTACAAGATTGCCGTGTCGGCATTGCCGGCGCCGTCGGTGGCAATGACGATATTTCTTCCCTTCGCAAGGACGGTATTGAACAGGAAAACATTATTGATGACGCTTCCCCCGGAAGGATGCGTGTAAGCCCCATCGGCTTTTGTTCCCATGCTGACCCCATTTACATACAGCGTAATGGCGGGACGGTTGGCGTAGACTTTGACGTCTCTCACCGAGGTCCGCAGGTACCAGTGCTTGCCGTTGATATACACCAGCGGAACATCGGGTACCGCCTTTGCCTGCCAGAGGTAATAACAATCTTTGGGGAACCCCGCGTAGGTCTCGATTCCCTTGCTGTTCATTCCTTTGTATTTAGTATCGCAGATATCAAACTGAAGCCAGTGCGAATGAAGGGGCACAAAGGTGGGATTGGTGTTGAAAATATACTGGAATTGAAACTCGTTCACCAGGCTCTGATACTCCTCAGGTTCCAGGGTACCAACCGTAAATGTCAATGATGTGTAGCTCTGGTGCGTCGTGATGACGCCTCCGGCGCCGCTTTCAGTTACCCAATGATAGCCACTGGGAAAACTTTGAATGGTTCCGCCGTACCAGCCCGGGTAGGTATGCCAGAAGACATAGTTCACGGTGGTAGGATCGGCGCCGTCACTTTCAAACGAAACCGGCTTAACGGCGTCGAGTGATTTTATGTCGGCGGCCCAGCGATTAATATTAGTAAGATCGGAGATCTCATTGCCGGAGCCCCACCATAAAATGGAGGGGTGGTTGAAATTCTGCAATACCATTTCGAAAACGTTACTGTCCCGGGCGGCGCTTCCGATATCGGTTGATGATCCCCAATCGCCCGTTTCCGTCGAAAGGCCGATGCCGCGTTCATCGGCAATATTGTAGGTAAATGCCGGATGAGGATAGTGAACAAGCCGAACATAATTCATTCCGAGTCGCTGTATTGCATCAAACTGCGAACTGACCGTAGCGCTATCAACGGCATTTCCCTCGTATTCATTCTCCGAATGCAAATCGGTCCCCCGCAAAAGGTTCTGCACCCCATTAATCGTGAAAGAATTAGTCGTCAGCGAGTAATAACGAAATCCGATGCGCTGCGCAACCATATCAGTCAAAACGCCGTTCACCCATAGCTCCGTATAGATCATATAAAAATGGGGGTTATTAATGCTCCATAACGCAGGATTTGGTACCGTGCCGGTTGTCACGATCGAATTACTGGAATTTGCACCGACCATAACCGTGTCGGTAATAGTCAGCACAATGTTCCCGCTGCTGTTACAAATAATATTGTTGACTGCGTAGGACTGGCCGGTAACATCATAATTCCTCAGCATAGTCTTAATCGATACCTGGGCGCTTGCAGCACTGACATTTTTTTGTGAAATATAAACGCCTGGAGAGGCGAAATTGGTCGGGTCGATGACATACTTGTTCGTGGTAAGCGTCCATACTTTGCGGTGGATCCCTCCGAAATGCATCCAGCCGGCCTGCTGTGCGGGCAGGCCGGGATTGCTGTCGTTATCCACTTTTACGGCAAGGACATTGTCACCATCGACCCTGTTTACCGTTGCATCATATATAAATGCCGTGTACCCGCCTTTATGCTGTCCAAGCCATGTCCCATTGAGATAAACATCCGAAACCGCCATAGATCCTTCAAAGAAAAGATAAAACCTTTTTCCGCCGCTGGTATCATTGGAAGCGCCGGTAAAGTGGGTACGGTACCAGCAATTGGTATAAAATGTTTCATTAGCATGGGTATTCCACGTATGGGGTATGGAAACCGTGGCCCAGGCGGCATCATTGTACCCGATTGCCTGTGCACCGGTTAACGTGTTGCTGGCAATGAACTTCCAGACGTTGCCGCTCAGATCGTTTTTTACCCGGTCGGTTGCAGGCACGGTATACGTTGCGGCATAAAGCGCCAATGGAGCTGTCAGGGCTGTCAACAGCACAGCTACGACATAATGGAAAAGATCCCGGTTTATCATAAAATCCTCCGGATGGGTATTTTGTGCAGTGAACCCCTCTATAGCATTAAGTTACTATCTGCCAGGAATTTTTCCAAAAAAAAGCAGGAAAAACATCAGCACCTCAGATTGTTTCGTCTCGAAGGCGACCTCGATATCTACCCCACACAGGTACCTATTTTAAATGTCGTTTGGACTGCCGGGGAACCTGGGCTTATCAACTTTACAATTTAAAATGCCGTGTGGCGGACCCCGAGCAGCTAAGAACATACAACCTCTTCAAAGCGGAATTGCGATCACGAAATGGATCTTGCCGATATCCAATCACAGTTAAGAAAGACATCGGGAAACTCAAAAAAGCGGTAGTATAAGTGAATGGACATTGTGGGCGCTTGCATGGAGTCTTGTAAAGTCGCCCATTTTAAAAAGATGCGGTAACATAGTATATTTTAAATCGTTACGATCTCACGCCCGGGTGGTGGAATAGGTAGACACTAGGGACTTAAAATCCCTTGGTCGCAAGGCCGTGCCGGTTCGATTCCGGCCTCGGGCACTCGTTAAAACCCCCGTAAATACTCAATGTTTATGCGGATTTCCTGCAAGACGGAATTCTTTTTAATAAGCACCTCGACACCCGACAGAGTACCCCCGAAATACCCCTGAAAACCGGACACTAAACCGGATATTTTTTCACCATTCACCGAGCGCGGTACACTTTTTTTTCAACGAAAGTATTTTCAGGAAATGGAGCTTTCGCAAGGAGCAGAAGCCCGGGCATCCGGGGCGAGTCATGGAAAGCAACAACGATTTCACGAACTTCCCTTATTATCATTCCTTCGGTATCCAACGTTACCAGAAGGCAGTCCGCCTGGCATTTTCAAATCACCGAGGGTATAATAACAACTTGTAAAGCAACCGGAAATGGTTGACCAGAAATACATTGCCTGCTTTAAAGGAATTTCATTTACAGACTCTTATCGAAGTCAGAACAATTTGAAACCAAAACCTTAAAACTACTGGGTTCTTCTTCGTCAGTTATCGATAATAGAAACAAGAGCGCATCAATTTCCTGCCCCGTCCGAAGATGCGGATTGGATGACATCCGCTATCATTTTTGCTCTCCACGGAAGCTGTTTTGCGAAAAGCGTGTTACAGAGCAAGTCTTCAGCCGCCTCTTGATACTCATAGCAGTGTATAAGATTTACAAAAGTTTCAAATTGCGACAATCCATCTTCACCAAGATTAAAGCACATGCCGACTAAACAAAAAATAATCCGGGATGGCTGTTCCGGGAAAGATTTTGAAACAAAGGAGCGGGCTCTGGATAAATCACTCAAAAACAGTTTGTGAACTCTCCACTCAGATATTGTATCACCTAAGTGTAAGCTGTCTCCCGGTGTGACCCGGTGTCCGACTCCAACCGCCAAACCATTTTTATCTTTGTAAACTATGTTTCGCCATCCCTCTTGCTTAAGTATCCATACAGAATCAGTTTCAGCACAATCCTTCTCAGCATGGATCTTGATGTGCGGAGTTATTTGTTGGACTTGTCCTTCTTTGCTACTTTGGAGGAAAAGACCAACAGAGAAGAAAATAATGGCGGCTTTTGAACTCATCTCGATAACTCGGTTTATTCGGGTTCGGCGATGTTCTCGCTTTCAAATTATCCGTTATGGGATTGTCTCCCTCAAACACGATGCGGAAATCGTTATATGTTCCGGGATCGTGTGGCTCACGTATCCGATTGAATTGTAGTGCTTTCATTGATATCTCCTCTCATTAGATTGCTTATTTTTAAGGCATTTATTATTCCGGGTATATTATATGCTCCCCCTTCTGATCAGTTTTAGTTCCGATCTCAGTTATTGTATTTACCCTGTAAATGTTATAATAAGCAAATATTGAACCAGCGAGAGTGAGTGTCGCTACTACAAGCGTCAAAACTATTCAATTTGCTTAAAATTGAATAACTTACAAGATAATTGTATTTATGTCTATGATGAATAATTGGGCCGGTCATAAACTGAGTGGCCTTGGTAGATGTGTCCCGTAATACAAGAGTAGAGTGGGGTCGGATCGGGAGAACTGGACGGGCGGCTTCAAAAAATATTTACACAATACTCTGACTGAAACTATTTTGCATAACCGAAGAGCTATTAAAAAAAATGAAAGGTATATGCTTAAAAGAAGCGGTAAACTATGAACCCTGCGCCTTTAATTCTTTGGCTTAATAAACCGATAATTAAAGGGATATCCTTTTTTGTCCCAGTGGCCTTTAATAAGCTGAAAAGAAAATATATTCGATACAAGAATGAAAAGGAATATGCATTTTTCCGATACATTGCAGTTCAAAAAGGCAAGGTAACCGAAAAAGAAAGGAATAAATTCTTTTTAAAGATTGCTGATAATAGAACTCTCCAAGGACAAATATTCGAATTGATGGATGAAGTATTGAGAAGCCGGAGTACCACAGCGGCGGCAACGATTTCTCTGATAGTATCAGAAAATCTTGAAGAGGATGCGGAAACGCTTATAATCTCTGATGATGACCATATCCTGCTGGAAGCGCTTGACCGTATTTCAGAAACTGAGGTATTATTCTTCTGGTATCTTGCAAACAAAATCTACACTGATCAAATTCCATCTAAATCTTCACCCGATTCTGATTTAAACTTTATCCCCAAGCCGGTAGGAGGTAGTCCAGTTTACAAATATACACCGCCAACCGGAGAAACCAAAATTTCATTACGAAATCGTTCTATAACGGTAAATTCAGAGGGTGCGATAGCAATGGTTAATGACTTAATTAATAGAAGGCTCTTTTTACCTTGTACCGAGACCGTGGCTATTTACGACGGTGTAGCATCAACAACTAATTGTTTTTCTGTTGGTCGAGTCACAAAAATTGCTTGGCAAAAGATTGATACGGCTTTGCAAGCAATCGACGGGACCGACGTTAAATCTATAATGCCTTTGAAGAGCTAAATCAAAAAAGGCATTTTTCTCGTAGGGGTGGAATATGCATGTCCGAAAATTCAGCGCGGTAATTATCTTGATTTGCGGATTCTCATTATCGGTAGTTGCCGCTGTCGGCTCTGACAGTAATTTCTGGGCCCCGCCATTGGATGTTCAGGGGACAAAAATTGTTAATGCCAGGGGATATGCCCTGCAGCTTAAAGGCTTTGCCACGATGGATCCCACTACCGTTACGGAAGAGCAGATCGTTCATTTTAAAAACGATTGGAATATAACGGTACTTCGACTTCCCCTCCTCACCGGTTCCGGCCGCTGTTGGGTTGTTGACTCCATTTCCGTCAACGCTTCAAATGCCCCCTACCTTGCGGCCGCGGATAGTGTTTTAAAATGGTGCGAAGAAAATCATATCTATGTCCTTTTGGATGGATGGCATGAAGGGGGTACGGGCAACACGGTTGGCGATTTCAGCTCTACCGTTGCCGCATGGAGCATACTTTCCAGTCGATACCAGAACCAGGACCATATACTTTGGGAGATATTCAATGAGCCGCATGATGTGAGCTGGACCGCCTGGGTGCCCATGGCGGAGCAGCTGATCGATACGATACGGACGAAGAACCCCATTTCTCAGGTCATCGTCGCCGGTACGGTGAGTTGGTGCCAGATTGCGGATGTGGACACGTTAAAAATCAACCGCGATAAAGTAGTTTACTCATGGCATCCTTATGAGTGGTCGTATGGGGGAGGAAATGACAGCATCGGCGATAGCGTGTGGGATCGACATTTCGGTTATATAATGACTACCGGCATCGCGCCCGTCATGGCTACCGAATGGGGATTCACGTCGCAGCAGGATTCCGCCGTGTATGGAACGGAAATTATCCAGTATTTTAAAAGCCGGGGAATAAGCTGGACGGGCTGGATCTATTCGGATTCATGGTGGCCCCCGATGCTGGTGTCGATGGTTCCGGAGCTAAGAAACCCATCGGGAAATCTGATGTATAACGCGTACCATGATACCACGTCCGTCGTAAGCGCTGTCAAACAGCCAGTCGGCAAATCGACTCCCGGACATAACCTATTGATTACCAATTCGGCCATTCAATTTTATTGCGCCGAGACCTCGCCGGTCACGTTGTCGATTTACGCCCTCAATGGTCATTGCGTGGGAAAGTTAATTGACCAGACCTTAACGCAGGGAAGCCATTCCATACGATGGAACGCTACGAACGGCGATGGTAGCGGCATCGCGCCGGGTTTGTATACCGTTCGTTTAAAAATCAAGGACCGGGAATATTACGGGCAATTGAACAATCTGAAGTGAGGTTATAAATATAGAAAAGTCTCACGCGCTTCGACATTCGTTACGTTTCACCAGTGCGATAAAATACAGGCGTCCCGAGGAATCACTTCAGGATGGCGCCGTCGATTTCTCCCGCGAAAAGCAATGCTTTCAAAAAATGCGAATAGTATCGTGTTGAACGATTAATGTTAATGCCCGCAAACGGAGGAAGGACCGCATGAAAACCTTTCTACAACAGGTTATTATTGGTATGGGGCTGTTGTTCACATTTTCGCAGACGGTAAGTGCTCGGTGGGTGCAGACCAATGGGCCGGAAGGCGGGACCGTTAATGCGCTTGCGGTGACCGGCGACACTATCTTTGCCGGGACTAATGGCGGCGGTATTTTCCGTTCTACAGATAGCGGTACGAATTGGATTGCGGTCGATTCCGGCCTTCCGGGTTATAATGTCAACTCCGTTGCGGTGAGCGGCGGCACAATCTTTGCCGGGACCGAGGGGGGCCTCTTTTTGTCCGCCAATAACGGTACAAGCTGGACTGCGTACGACTCCTTGAGCGCCAATACCGGCCTCAACGCCGCCGATGTCGCCTCGTTTGCGGTGAGCGGCGACGCTATCTTTGCCGGGACTTCCGCCCTCGAAACGAGTTATTACGTTGCGGTGGGCTCCCGCGGTATTTTCCTATCCATCAATGACGGTACAAGCTGGACTCAGGTCAATTCCGGTTTGCCGGAGAATTTTTGCGTTAATTCTCTCGCGGTGAGCGGCAACACTATCTTTGCCGGGGGCTGGGGTGATTCGATTGCGCCTCCTCCTCCCGGCGGGGGGGACGGGGTTCCGGCCAACTATGGCAAGGGTGTTTTCCTTTCTACCAATAATGGAACCAATTGGACTGCAGTTGATTCCGGGTTACCGGCGGATGCGTATGTTCATTCTTTTGCGACAATTGGCAATACTATCTTTGCCGGGATTACTATCCTTAAAACAAATACTACCGGCGGCGGTATTTTCCGTTCCACCAATAACGGCACAAGCTGGATTACGACTGATTCCGGTCTGCGGATGGATTTTGGGGTTTATGCTCTCGCGGTGAGCGGCAACTATATCTTTGCCGGGACTGATAGCGGCGTCTTTTTATCCGCCAATAACGGTGCAAGCTGGATTGCGACCGATTCCGGCCTGCCAACAGGTTTGTGGATTTCTTATCTCGCGGTGAGCGGCAGCAATCTCTTTGCCGGGACCGCTGGTGAGGGGGTTTGGCGCAGGCCGCTTTCAGAAATGGCAGGGGTAACTGATCCCGAAGCCCAGCGGGTAGTGTTAAATCAGGAAGATTTGAGAATATACTCTTCGAGTCATGGTAACCCGGACGTGACCATTGCATTCTCTCTTTCTCATTCAGATCAAGTACGCATTACTATTTATGATCTATCCGGCCATGAAATAGCATCTCTTGTCAATCGACCTCTCGGTCAGGGCAGCCACAGCATTTCATGGAATACTCGAAATTTAGCGGCAGGTTGTTATACGGTACGATTGCAGGCGGGAGCGAATGCCTGTATAAAGAACATTCCGATTTTCCGATGATTCGCCATTTATTTTACTTCGCCAGAGGCGGGCGGTTCAGTGATTGGGCTGGGAATGGACTCCCGGTCTCTTTGTTTTAAAGGGTGTTCAGGCAAGTGTGCGGGGCAGGAAAAAACTATTCGTTCTTCCTATGTCTGAGAAAGAGACATGCTCTCCAAAAGAACAGTAGAACCTGTCTCCGCAGTCTTGTCATTTTTTCTCCGCTGCCGCGTACTCTTTATGAAGCTTCTCCTCCCGAGAAGTGAGTAGTAGTGATGAAGACGCGGCGCAAGAGAGTAAAGGGTAGGGTGGTTAGGATCTTGTGCCGTGTCTTCATAGTAGATTACAATAAGAATACAAAGTGTATTATTAAGTCACTTTCCAGTTTTGAAAATTTGCAAAGCGTCGCAATAAGCGATCGTTTCCTTCACGAGTAATTCGTTTAGACTCAAATCATCTATTATCCTCCATCTGTGGTGTGTGACGTATATAATCTTGCCATTTTCTATATAAAAGGCGAGACGTGAATAAGACTGGTTGGCCCTTCCATGTACGTGCGCAAGATCAATCTGTTATGGCATGGCTCTTGCTAGTTATAAAAACAAATTCAGGGGGGGAGATGGGTACAAAACTTTGTTGGCGAAAGCGTGAAAATCGAAGCCGTAATGAAATAGTCGGGGGGAATGTGTTGGGAGAACGTGCAAAGGAGAGGAGAAAGAGATGATCGCAATTCTTGAAGCTGGCGTCGTTATCGCAGGGTGTTTCCTGATTGGTCTCACGCTGAGTAATTCCTATTTTTGGGCGTGGGTGAACAACAATATCGAGATGAAATATCACCCGGAAAGTAAGGATTGCTATAGCCGGGGATCAAGGGATTGGAACCACTTCCATGTGCGTGGGGAAGACCTACGTACCATGATAACTACAACGTCCAATGAAGACCGCATGTGGGGAAGACTGAACTTCAGAGGCAGAGGGTACGACAAAACGCGGTATAGGAAAATACACGCTTGAGGAGCGGGGAGTAACAAAAAGAGAATCTTCCAACGGCTTCTTGAACTGAGACACGGTAGTGTAAGCCAGGGTGAAGGGTAAAAAACTATCGGGCGTTGCGAACGACCCGAAACCCGATGCCATTGTAGTAGCGGTAGTCGGGATTGTTGCCGCCGCGGTAGGTGGTGGATAGACTACTGGCGCTGTTGTTACCCCACGAGCCTCCACGGAGTACGCGGTACGTGCCGCGTGCGGCGCCTGTCGGATTAGTGGGGGGTGGTGTGTTATAATGCCCGTAATGCCCGTACCAGTCGTTGCACCACTCCCACACGTTTCCGGACATGTCATAGAGCCCCCAACCATTCGGCTTTTTACGTGCCACCGGCTGCGTCCCGTTCGGTGAATTATAATACCACACCGCATTGCTGTCGAGTGCAAGAGTATCCGCAAGAGTTGTCGGCGGGTAATTTCTCCCCCAGTAATAATCGGTCGTCGTCCCGGCGCAACATGCGTATTCCCATTCTGCTTCAGTCGGCAACCGGTAGCCATTTTTGGTATAGTCAATCACTACCGATGCATCGATCGTTCCGTCACCGTCACCGATATAGACGGTATCCAATCCCGCGAGTTTGCTGAGCGCATTACAGAATAGCGCGGCATCGTACCACGATACCTGCTCGACGGGCCACGCCCCGCCGGAATCGAAGTAGGCAGGATTCGCCCCCATGACCGCCTGGTACTGCGCCTGTGTCACCAATGTTTGCGACATGGCGAATGCCCCGAGTGTCACGCTATGCAAAGGACTTGAACCTGACAACTGATTCAAAAGATTTGTATTCGTATCACCCATCTGGAACGTTCCGGCAGGGATGTTGATCATGGTTGGGAATATCGTCGTATTGGTTTTTGTCCCCGTCGGGTTTTGACCGTACCCCGGAACCGCCACTGCCGCAACTACCATTGCACATGCATAAAATCCTTTTCTCATCAAAATCAACCTTGTGTCCTGCTACTGCCGTTTTGGCGGAGTACAACGGAGCAAAATGTCGCACAACGGATTAAGAGATTCCTGCTATCCAACGCCTGAAGTTAGTGCCTTTGGGAATGGCCTATTTATAGAGTTACCCGCAACCCATCAAATGCAAAACTCATCCACGGATCGAGTTTCGCGCCATCAATTTTATAATGTATATCATGGCCCAGGTGCGTGAAAAAACATCGCCGGGGAGCGAGTCGGCGTGCGAGCGCAATGCTCTCCGCCATGGTAAGGTGTGAAACGTGTTCAGGTTCCTCGCGCAGGCAATTAAGAATCAGCGTATCCGTGTTGCGACATATTTCAAAGCTGGCGTCATTGATGGTTTTCATGTCTGGAATGTAAACGGCGGACCCGATCCGGTAGCCGAGGCAGCCGACAAGTCCGCCATGGCTTACCGGAATTGGAGTGATGGTCTTGCCGAATAGCACGAACGGGTCGGTGATGCCGATGGCATCGATGGACGTGATGCCGCCGCCTTTGAAGGTGGCGGGGTCGAAGAGGTACTGGTAGGTCGAGCGGATCATGGCGATCGATTCGGGTGAGCCGTAGAGCGGAAGCGGCCTTCCCCGCCGGTGATCGTAAGAGCGGAGGTCCGGGATGCCGCCGATATGGTCGGCGTGCGAATGCGTGATGAGCGCCGCATCGATACTGCCGATGCGTTCGCGGAGCGCCTGGGCTCTGAAGTCCAACGAGGCATCGACCAGGACGTTTATACCGTTCCACGAGGCGATGATCGAGGCGCGAGTGCGGCGATGTCGCGCATCGACTTCAGAAAGACGGCAGACGTTCTTTTTACACCGTGCGTACCCATCGATCATGCAATCGAGCATTGGGACGCCATGCGAGGTGCCGGTCCCGAGGAAGATGATTTCCATAGGTGAATATTTACAAATAATATTCATCGTTCGACAGGCTCGCGTCGTTCTGTACCGGTCGAAGGACGAATAAAGCAATTTATGGAGGTCCCCAAGTGTCTGTTAAAATATACTAACAAGCTCCCCGTGCTCGGCCGGCGCAGTCTGGTATGCATCGATGGAAACTCCTGACTCCTGAATCATTCATCATAGAGTAAAGGGGCGATATATTTTTCGGCCGTATCATGCCAACAATAAACAATCCAGGCAGATGGAAACGCGCTCTCTTTTCGCTGCTCGGTGATGTACGGGGCCGAAATTTTCTTGCCCACAGGGTACTGAAACGCGCGGCGAATTTTGGGCCGGTTACTTTTCCGATCGACAGCGCGTCATTAAAGCGGATGCTTCTCATTCTGCCTGCCGATCGATTGCAGACCCTCTATCAGATCGATAACGCCTCTGCTCTCATCGCGCGTTACCCCGATGCACGGGTCATGCTGCTGGCCGAGTCCTCCATGAAGCCTCTGACTGCAATGATAGACGCCGACGAGGTGGTTGAGTATTTTCCGGAAGAGAAACAACTTTTTACGCCGGCCCTTGCGAAGCTGATCGGGCAATTTCAGGGTAAGGTCGATTGCTGCTGCCTGCTCACGCGGACAGCGGATGTGCCGCTCCAGTACCTCACCGGTATGACGGGCGCGCGGTTACGGGTCGGGTATGGCTGCGCCGTCGATTTCCCTTTTATTAATTTACGCATTGACCCCGATCCCGATAATCACTACCTGCCCGAGAGCAACAGCGCGATGGCCGAAGCGCTCGGCGCCAAGGATCACGGAGCGTGGACCCGTATTGCAGCCAAGTCCACGCCCGCCGACATTAATGATCTTCTCCGGGTGGTCCGCCTCGATGGCGTAACGCGCCTGATCGGGATTGACGTTCTCTCCCTGTTTGAACTCATCGGCGAAAAGGGAGCGGCGGAGTGCATCAGAGCTCTGATGACCCTTGCCAATGGCGGCTTGTATTTATATTGCGAAGAGACGCCCCCGAGCGCGATTGCCGGGTGGCTTGCCGCCTTGGCATTGCCGCTCATCTCCGCACTAACCATTCCGCAAACCGTCGCGCTTCTCCAGCGCACCGAATGCATCATTGCCGGCAACACTCTCTTTTTCGGTCTTGCAACGCTTATGGGCAAAAAGGCTGTGGGCGTATTATCCGAAGAGGACCTTTCGCTTTATTGCAAGCCTTTTTCCATGATGAAGGGAATTTCCTGTTCCGGCAAAGGGGCGGACATGGAAACGCTCACCGCCGTGGTTGCCGCGGTTCGGGAACTCCTCGGCCGATAAGGGGTCGCACCTGAGCGCGAAATGCACGGTCCTCGAAGTATTTTTATAAAGAAAAAGTTTCAAATTAACGATCTCACGATGGAATATTTGCACATTGTAAATGAGGCATTGCATGCAAAATGAGACAAGTCGTCGGGAGTTTTTCAGGTTAGCGGCAGGAGCGGGCGCCGCTTTGGCGCTCGCATCGGCAAAAAATTCGATGGCGTTCGGAGAGGGATCGTACGATACCGATACCGGAGAAAATGAAATTGTCATGGTTAATCTTCCTTATAAGGAAACCGGCCTTGAACCCTGGATTTCCGATAAAACCGTTAACCTTCATTATTTCAAACACCATCGCGGCTACTACACAATGCTGCGTGAATATATCCATACGCATCCGGCGTACCAGAAACAGACCGTCGAAGAGCTGATCAGGGGGAATCAGGGCAGCATTTTGCTCGATGAGGACATATTCAATATTTCGGTTCTTCTATACAATCATAACTGGTATTGGCCAAGTTTATCACCCACGGGTGGCGGCGTTCCAAGTGGCCAGATCGGCTCAATGATCAAGAATGCCTATGGGTCCTATGATGCATTTCGCACCGTCTTCATCGATGAATCGATGAAGCTCGGCGTTGGCTGGGTATGGGTGGTGCAAGATGGGGAAGCGGTGAAGGTCTATCGTTCGGAGTACCATGATACCCCTTTGCTCAAAGGGTATGGGCCGCTCTTGGCTATCGATGTGTGGGAACACGCCTACTATCTGGATTATCTGAATGATCGCCAAAAGTATGTCGAAGCAGTACTCGATCATCTTTTGAATTGGACGCAGGCAGAAAAAAACCTGAACGCCGCTGCAAGCGGGAAGTAGCGGATAAGGCGGTTGCAGGATGGATTCTTCACTGTTCCTACCGACCGCATCGATCGATGAAGCGACCTCCTCGTTCATCCTGAAGGTACAAGAAGTTAACCAGAAAGCCGCCCCCGACCTTATCGCCAAGGCTTTTCGCTTTTCCTGGAATGCACATAAGGATCAGGTCCGTAAATCAGGCGAACCTTTTCTGGCGCATCCGGTTGCGGTCGCTCTCATCCTCGCCGAGCAAAAACTCGATACGGTGACCATCGCGGCCGGGTTGCTGCACGATGTTCTCGAAGATACCCAGGTTTCGCGTGAAGCGCTTGTGCAGGAGTTTGGCGAGGAGATTGCGCTGCTCGTCGATGGGGTAACGAAAATCCGAGCCTTCCAAACGAGCTCGATCAGGGAACGGCAGGCCGAGACTTACCGCAAGATGCTGCTTTCCATGGCCAAGGATCTGCGAGTGATCATCATCAAATTTGCGGATCGTCTGCACAACCTCCGTACGCTCAAATATCTCGACCCCCAGCGAATCCAGGATATCGCATCGGAAACGCTCGATATCTATGCGCCCCTGGCCCATCGCCTGGGCATGGCGAAAATCAAATGGGAGTTCGAGGATCTTGCCTTCAAATTCCTGTTTCCGGATGAGTATAAGGAGATTGTTTCCAAGGTAGTCGCATCGCATAATGAGCGCGAAGGCGTGATCGACAGTTTTACCATCCCGCTTCGGCGCCGGCTCGAAGAGGAAAAGATCGAAGCCACGATCGTCGGCAGGCCCAAGCACTTCTACAGTATTTATCGGAAGATGACGCAGCGCAGCAAGCCCTTCGAGGAGATTTTCGACTTGCTTGCCATCCGGATCATTGTCAACAACGTTCGCGACTGCTACCATGCCCTCGGCATCATCCACTCGCTGTGGACGCCGCTTCAGGATCGCTTTAAAGATTATATCAGCACGCCGAAAACCAACGGGTACCAGTCGCTCCATACCACGGTTGTCGGTGAAAAAGGCAATATCGTGGAGATGCAGATCCGCACCTGGGAAATGCATTATACCGCCGAAGACGGCATCGCGGCGCATTGGCTTTACAAAAGCGGGTATAAGGAGATGAACCAGGACGACTATGCGCTTGTGTGGCTTAAAAACGTGATTGAATGGCAGAAGGACCTCACCGATTCATCGGAGTTCTTTGAATTTTTCAAGATCGATCTTTTCCAGACGGAGATTTTTGTGTTCACCCCGAAGGGCGATCTCATTTCGCTCCCCAAAGGGGCTACGGTGCTGGATTTTGCTTTTGCCGTGCATACCGCTCTCGGGTTGCGCTGTATCGGCGCCAAGGTGGATGGCAAGATCGAACCGATCAACGGGGAGCTCAAGAGCGGTTCGACCGTTGAAATTTTGCATGCGGCGTCCAAAAATCCCTCTGTCGACTGGTTGCGTGAAGTAAAGACTCCCAAGGCGCGGAGCGCGATTCGACGATGGCTTCGGACCACCGGCCGGCAGGAAAGTAACGATCTGGGGAAAAAGATGATCCAGGCGGCTTTTCGCAGGCTCCGTCTTTCGATCTCCTTTGCCGATACCGTTTCCGGGCTTTTGCAGTATCTGGGGATAGGAAACCTCGACCGTCTCTACGAGCAGGTTGGCAGCGGGGAAATTCCCGCCGCGCGGGTCATCGGCTACTTTCAGGCGAAGTACGTTCAAAAAGCCGCTCCTGCAAGGATGGTCTCACGTCTGGTCGGCTCTCTTACCGGTCGCACGCCGCGAGTGCTCGTTGGGGGAACCGACAATCTTATGGTGCGATTTGCACACTGCTGCAACCCTATTCCCGGCGACCCGATTACCGGGTTCGTGACACGGGGCCGGGGTATTTCGGTCCACCGTGTTGACTGCGGCAATGCGCCGCTGTTTGCCGCAGATCAGGAGCGGACCATAGATGTCGCATGGGATGAGGGTAAACAGAAGAAGTATGTCGTTTCTCTTGAACTTGCCTCGGTTGACCGGCCAGGTCTCCTGCATGAAATCACAAGAATTTTTTCTGAATTCGGGGCCAATGTCACCGATGCAGGCATCAAGACTATCAGTCAGCAGGCACGGTGCACCTTCCGGATCGAAATTTACAATCGCAATCAGCTCAAGCAGATCATCCGGCGACTCCAAAAGATCAAAGGAGTTGAAAATGTTTCCCGGGTAAAAGATTATATTTCTTATTCCGAAGAGAATACACTCAAAGATTCCACCGACGTATTATGATAATGACAGGACAAGACGGGATTGCTGCCGGCGGGCTCGCCATCGGATTGATTCTCGGTATCGTGGCGGTCGTGCTGCTCAGGCGGCGACGGGTGGTAATACGTACCGAACAGCAGTTCGCAACGAGGTTCATGTACTCCGGAAATCTGGGGCAGACGAATCTCCTCGATGCGATTCAGTTCCTCGAAATTGGCAACCGGGAAGGAATCCTTCACCTGTACGAGGGGCGGAACAAAGGGTATCTCGTGTTTCGGGAGGGCCATATTATCGATGCCTTTTTCCGGGATACCAGCGGGAAACCGGCTGTTTTTCAGATGTTGGAACTTGGTAACGGTGATTTCTATTTCGAATCAAGGGTTATCAGGCAGCCTCGGATCATCGTTGAAACGATGATGGATATCGCTCTAGAGTGGCACGCCATTCGCAGCGGCGTCACGGGCGACCAATTGCAGGAATCACGCCCTGAGGAATCGGAATTCCAATCGCTCCGCGAAAGTCTTACCGACTCTACGCCCGGACCGCCTGATGAGCGGGCGGCGAATAGCGAGAGGGATTCCGCGTTACCTGCGTGAAAGAGAGAACTTTGCGACAATGAATGACCAGCTGAAGATCTTTTCGGGAAACGCCAATATTCCGCTCGCACAGGCGATCTGCAGCAGCGCGGGAGTCGAACTCGGAAAGTGCGAGATTGTAAAGTTTTCGAATGAGAATATCAAGGTCAAGATCGCCGAAAGCGTCAGGGGAACGGACGTCTACGTCATTCAGCCTTCATGCTCGCCGGTGAATGACGGGATCATGGAGCTTCTCATCATGATCGATGCCATCAAACACGCGAGCGCCGGCAGGATCACCGCCGTACTGCCGTACTATCCGTATGCCCGGTCCGACAAAAAGGACGAGCCGCGAATTTCGATCACGGCCCGGCTCATGGCTGATTTGCTCCAGACCGCCGGGGCCAACCGGATCGTGACCATGAACCTTCACTCACCGCAGATCCAGGGGTTCTTCAGGATTCCAGTCGACCACCTCCTGGCGGGTCGCGTGGTATGCGATTATTTTCAGAATCGCGGTACCGAGAATTGCGTGGTGGTCGCGCCTGACGCCGGCAGCGCTAAACGCGCCGGCCATTATGCCATCAGGTTGGGGTTGCCGCTGGCGATACTGGACAAAAGGCGTTCCGACGATTCTGAAGCTCCGGAAATTCATCATGTCATCGGCGATGTCAAGGGCAAGCGCGCGATCATCTTCGATGACGAAATCGCTTCGGGTGGTTCCATCATGGAGGTCACCGAAGCGCTTTATCGGCTCGGGGTCCGGGAAATCGAGGCGTGTTGCGTTCATGCGGTACTTTCAGGAAGGGCGGTCGAGCGCTTGCGCGGCGTCCCCCTCAAGAAACTCGTGGTGACGGATACGGTTTATATCCCGCCTGAAAAGAAATTCCCGCAGCTCGAAATCATTTCAGTCGCGGAACTCTTTGCAAAGGCTATTCTGTATACCCATCAGGGCGAATCGATCAGCGGCCTGTATGACCAATATTGATTCGAAGCCGAAGCAAAAAAACTGAAACCCATCGAAATCGCGTCAAAATCGATACTATTTGATCAATAAACGCGAGCGAATCCCGGCAATGCGCGGAAAGGGATGCATGGCGAGCCATCCGGCCGCAGTATGCGATCATGCAGCCGCCTCGGCGAACGCCGACCGATCCGATTATCTATGATTTCTATTGTGGTACATGAAAAAGAGGCGGGCAGCCGGCTTGACCGTATTCTGCGGAAACGGTTGCCGCTTTTGTCCCTTTCAAACATATATACGATGATTCGCCGGGGCGGAGTCCGTGTTGACGGGCATCGCAGGGTCGGCCAGGACTATCGCCTCGTTCTGGGCGACATAATCAACATTAATGCAGATCCTGCGGAACTGGCCCTTCCTGCCGCGCGGCAACCTGGCGCAGACAGCAGGCTCGTCAAAACCGAGTTTTTCAAACGCAATTTTTCCATCCTGCACGAAGACGATGATCTTCTCGTCTGCGACAAGCCGATCGGACTTGTTGTGCATCCGGGCAGCGGACATCTTCACCACGATACGCTTGTCGACCTGGCTGCCGCTTATCTGTTCGCCGGCGGAAAAATCAACAACGTTGATGATTTTGCCCTTGTTCACCGGCTCGACCGCGATACCTCGGGCGCGATCCTTATCGCCAAGAATAAACAGGCGCTTCGCCGGTTGCACGAGATGTTTCGCCGGCGATCGCTGACCAAACAATACATCGCGATCTGCCACGGCCAGCCGCCGGAAAACGAAGGGGAGATTGAACTGCACTTGCAACGGGGCAGGGATGCCCGCGGCGAGACTACCATGCGCGTGCAAGAAAGGGGCGTACTCTCCCGCAGCAGCTACCGGGTCGACGCTTTTTCCGGCGACCGGTCGCGCGTCGAAGTGTTTCTTGAAACCGGCAAAACCCACCAGATTCGCATTCATCTCTCCCATCTGGGCGCGCCTATCCTTGGGGATAGCCGATACGGCGACGCACTTCGCGACAAAGTGTTTTTCCTGACCAGCCCCGGTTTGACCGTACGCCTTTACCTGCACGCATGGAAGCTTTCATTCCTGCATCCATCAACCATGCGGCCGTTCACCGTAACAGCACCGCTCCCTATCGACTTCGCCGATGTGATGGAAGATCGGG
The DNA here is from genome assembly GCA_049521335.1 of Chitinispirillaceae bacterium. Lineage (GTDB taxonomy): Bacteria > Fibrobacterota > Chitinivibrionia > Chitinivibrionales > Chitinispirillaceae > BOG-1184. The sequence continues at coordinate 52,815 of JBEKOX010000004.1, read as the reverse complement.
GAAGAGTCCTATCCGGGGCTCGTGCACAGCGGCGGTAAGCTCGCGGCGGCAGGGTTTCCGCTATCTATCTTCCGCTACCAGAAGCTATTTTTAAAAACTTTGAATCTGTAGCAACGGTGCGCTGATGCTTCAATAATGTGAACGGACAGGATACCTCATGTTTGATGCCAAAGAAGATACTTTCTTCAATGAGAAAAACGCGGAAGACGAATCCGCGGAGAAGTTGCGATCGATGATTGATGCCGGGGTGAAAGCGCCGCTTGCTGAAGTAACGCCGGGTGAAAAAGTAACGGGCACGATTTCCAAAATCGGGTCAGAATATGCTTTCGTCGACATCGGCGGCAAAACCGAGGCGGTCATCGCACTGCAAGAGCTTGCTCCGGCTGAGGGCGAAAAAGCACCGGCAGTCGGTGATCCTATTACCGCCTATCTCATAGCCGCAAATGGAGGAGAAACCGTTTTATCGTTTCGCTATGCGAAAAAAGGCGGTTCGGCGGCGACGCAAGAGCTCCGTGACGCCATGAACAACAAGGTGCCGATTCAGGGCAAGATCACCGGAGTCAACAAAGGCGGTTTTAACGTCAAGGTGCTCGGAGTGCGCGCATTTTGTCCGGTTTCTCAGATAGATCTCAAGTTCACGGAAGATTCCAATGCCTATATAGGCAAGACCCTCGACTTCGTCATTACCCGCATTACCGAGGGCGGTCGCAACGTCGTGGTAAGCCGCATCCCGCTTCTTGAGGGCGGTCTCGAAAAGAAGATCGATGCTCTTGCCAAGGCAGGGGAGGTGCGGCTCGTGCTCAAAGGGAAAATCAGCAAGATCGCCGATTTCGGTCTTTTTATCGATCTCGGCGATTGCGAGGGACTCGTGCATGTCTCCGAAGTCTCCTGGGAGCGTGCGGAGGATCTTGCGGGCTCATTTACGGTTGGCCAGGAGGTTGAATGCGTGGTCCTGTCCGTTGAGAAAAAAACGCCGCTGCGGAACTCTAAAATATCGCTCTCCATCAAGCAGACCGTCGATAACCCGTGGAACACTGTTTCCAAAAGGTTCTCCGTGGGTCAATCGTATGCCGGGACCGTGACGCGACTGGCGCCATTCGGCGCATTTGTCGAGCTCAATCCGGGCATCGAAGGGCTCGTGCATATTTCCGAAATGTCCTGGCTCAAACGATTGCATCACCCTTCCGAGGTCGTTTCCGTGGGGCAGCAGGTTCATGTGACGGTCCTGGCAATTGACGAAAAAAAGAAAACCATTTCACTTACCCTTAAGGATGTTGCGAACGACCCGTGGCGCGACATCGATTATCGGTTTCCGGCGGGTTCCGACGTGACCGGGAACGTCGTGCGCAAGGCAAAATTCGGCTATTTTATCGACCTGGCCGAAGGCGTGACGGGGCTCCTTCCGCTTGCGAACATCGCGCCCGAAAAGAAAACATCGATTTCCGTCGGGTCGCAGATCACGGTGCAGGTACAGTCGCTTGACGTAGAAAACAGGCGGATTTCGCTTTCGTTCGGTTTGCAGGAGTCTATCCAGGAATCAAAAACGGTCAAGGAGTACCTGACACAGCAGGCGGTGGCGCCGGCGCAGGATCGTGCATCATCGACCGAATTCGGCGCGGCGCTCCTCGAAGCATTGAAGAAAAAAAATTAGAACGAAAGAAAGTTTATGAAAGTCCTCGTTGTCGGCGGAGCCGGATATATTGGCAGCCATGTGGTCCGCGCCTTTCTTGACAAGAATTATGACGTGACGGTTTTCGACAACCTTTTTTCCGGAACCCGGGAGAACCTGTTTGCACAAGCCGCATTCATTGAAGGCGATATCCGCAATGCCGACGAAATCGACGCGGTTTTTAAGCGGGGATTCGGCGGTTTTATCCATCTCGCGGCCTACAAGGCGGCAGGCGAATCCATGGCGGCGCCCGAAAAGTACTCCGTCAATAATATCTGCGGCACGATCAGCCTGCTCAATGCCGCCACCCTGCATGGCGCGCCTCCATGCGTTTTTTCATCCTCCGCGGCGGTGTATGGCGAGCCGAAATACCTGCCGATCGATGAAGCGCACCCATGCTCTCCGGAGAATTATTATGGTTTTACCAAGCTCGAAATGGAGCGGATTCTCGGATGGTACGACCGGCTCAAGGGTTTGCGTTTCGCGGCGCTTCGTTATTTCAATGCCGCCGGGTACGATCCCGCCGGCCGCATCAAGGGGCTCGAACGCAATCCTGCGAACCTCATCCCTATTGTCATGGAGGTCGCGGCGGGCATTCGGGAGAAGATCGATATCTTCGGTAACGACTATGACACTCCGGATGGTACCTGCATACGCGACTATATTCATGTGAGCGATCTCGCCGACGCCCATGTCGCGGCGCTTGAATACCTCGTCAAGAACCGCACAAGCTTTACCGTCAACCTTGGCAGCGAAAAGGGCATCAGCGTGACTGCCATGGTGGAGAATGCGCGCACGATCACCGGCAAGCCGATTGAGGCGGTCTATGTGGGACGCAGGGCGGGCGATCCGGCCCGACTTGTTGCCGCGGCCAGAGAGGCGCAACGGATTCTTGGCTGGAAGGCGCGCATCAGCGATGTGGAGACGCTGCTGTCAAGTACCTGGAACATGTATAAGAATATTCAGAAGCAATGAACCGGGCGATACAAAAGAATGCGCGGTGTGGTATTTGAAGAGACGTCGCGTGGGACGTCTCTTCATGAAGACAATCTATTGCCATTCATCCGACAAGGCGATATTTCCCCATTGCTGTTTGTTCCAGGGTGGGGCCTATTTGACTTCAAAATCAATCGATCCGCTCTTCGCCGTAGCCTTTACCTCGCTGCCTTCCTTGACTTTCCCTTCAATAATCATTCGCGAAATCGGCGTCTCGAGTTCACGCTGAATAACCCGCTTCAGCGGTCGCGCGCCGTACACCGGGTCGTACCCCTTGTCGGCAAGAAACCTTGTCGCCGATTCATCAGCGGTAAAGGCGATTCGCTGCGTCGCGAGACGTTCGGCGAACCGGGCGAGCTGGATTGATACGATCTTGCCGATGTGTTCCCGTGAGAGCGCGTGAAAAACGACGATTTCGTCGACCCGGTTCAGAAACTCCGGCTTGAAATGCTTTCGCAACTCGCCCAGCACGGTTGAACGGATTTTCTCGTCGATCGAGGCTGCCGAAAAGTACTGGGAGCCGATGTTGGAGGTCATGATAATGATCGTGTTCTTGAAGTTCACGACCCTTCCCTGCGAATCGGTGATGCGGCCGTCGTCGAGGATCTGCAGCAGGATGTTGAACACTTCGGGGTGCGCTTTTTCGATTTCGTCAAAAAGCACCACCGCATAGGGACGCCGTCGCACCGCTTCGGTGAGCTGGCCGCCCTCCTCGTAGCCAACGTAGCCTGGCGGCGCGCCTATGAGCCGCGACACCGCGAATTTTTCCATGTATTCCGACATGTCGATCCGGATCATGGCGCGCTCGTCGTCGAAGAGGTCGAATGCAAGGGCGCGCGCGAGTTCCGTCTTGCCGACGCCGGTTGGCCCAAGGAAAATGAAGCTGCCGATAGGGCGATTCGGATCCTTGAGCCCGGCCCTGGCCCGCAGCACGGCGTCGGCAACCGCTTCCACCGCCTCATCCTGTCCCACCACTCGCTCGTGCAAGTGAGCCCCGAGGGTAAGGAGCTTTTCCTTCTCGCCTTTCACGAGCTTGCTTACCGGGATATGGGTCCATCTGCTGATGATCGAGGCGATATCATCCTCGTCGACCTCCTCCTTGAGCAGCCGCTTGCCGTCGTTGTGGGTTTTAAGGGATTTTTCCGCCGCTGCCAGCGTACGTTCGAGTTCGGGGATCTTCCCATGGCGTAGTTCGGCTGCTCTGCTCAGGTTGTACTCCCGCTCCGCGCGTTCGAGATCATGACGCGCCTGCTCTATCTGCTCGCGGAGATTCCGCAGCTTCTGCACCTTGTTTTTCTCACTCTCCCAGCGTGCCTTGAGCGCACCGGTGGTGTTTTTCACTTCGGCAAGTTCGGCGGTGAGTTTTGCGAGCCGCTCCCGCGATGCCGCATCCTTCTCTTTCTTGAGGCCCTCTATTTCAATTTCAAGCTGCATCTGCCGTCGCAGGGCCTCATCGAGCTCCCGGGGGTTCGAATCCATCTCGGTCCGGAGTCCCGCCGCCGCCTCGTCAATAAGGTCGATTGCCTTGTCAGGAAGGAATCTGTTGGTGATATAGCGGTCTGAGAGCACGGCGGCGGCCACCAGCGCGCTGTCGCGGATCTTCACTCCGTGATGCACCTCGTAGCGTTCCCGCAAGCCTCGCAGTATCGAAATCGTATCTTCAACGGAAGGTTGACCGACAAGAACTGTCTGAAACCTGCGTTCGAGCGCCTTGTCTTTTTCGATATGCTTCCGGTACTCATCCAGCGTTGTCGCGCCGATGGCGTGCAACTCACCGCGTGCAAGCATGGGCTTGAGCATGTTTCCCGCATCCATCGACCCTTCCGCGGCTCCGGCGCCGACTACGGTATGCAGCTCGTCGATAAAGAGGATGATATCGCCGCGCTCCACGACCTCCTTGAGCACTGCCTTGAGCCGCTCTTCGAACTCGCCGCGGAATTTGGCTCCGGCCACGAGCGCGCCAAGATCGAGTGACACGACCGACCGGTTTTTCAGCCCCTCGGGAACATCGCCGCGGATGATGCGAAGGGCGAGTCCTTCCACGATAGCGGTTTTGCCCACGCCGGGATCGCCGATGAGAACCGGGTTGTTTTTGGTCCGTCGGGAGAGAATTTGAATGATTCGCCGAATCTCCTCGTCCCTTCCGATCACCGGGTCGAGCTTTCCGGCACGGGCCATCTCGGTGAGGTTGCGGGAATATTTTTCGAGCGCGTCGAAGGTCGTTTCCGGATCCTGGCTGGTCACGCGCTGTGATCCCCGAACCTCTTTCAATACGCGCAGAAGGTCGGGAAGGCCTATGCCCAGACGGCGGCCGAATTCGCGCGTCTCCTCATCCTTATCGAACGCCGCCAGCAGAAGATGTTCGACGCTGACAAAGTCGTCCTTCATCTGAGCGGCCTTGCGCTCAGCTTCGGTAAGTACCATGATCAGGCTTCGCGACATGGCGGTTTGAACACCGGGTCCCGACGCCTGCGGTAAGCTTCGCAGCGACTCCTCCGCCGCTGCCGTAGCGGCAGCGGGCTCGATATTCAGCTTTGAAAAGAGCGACGGAACGAGACCCTCGGGGTCAGAGATGAGGGCATGCACAAGATGCATGGGCACGAGCTCCGGGTGACCCTTCTCGGCGGCAAGGGCGCTTGCGGTATTCAACGCTTCGTGCGATTTGCGGGTAAATTTATCGAGATTCATGCTCAATCGGCCTTTCGCCACATGGTACGGAAGTCACGTTTTTGCGACATCAAGCCCCTTCCTTGATTTTATCGTAGCATTTGCGCAATATCCGTGCCAGCGCGAAAATGTTCGATTTTCAGCCTGTTTGAGCATATCCGGCGGGATTATTCGTTTCACATCGCGACGGGACTTGACCAAAATAAAACACTCTCGCCAGAAATAATTTGCCTTTCGAAGCGTGGTTTCATATTTTTCCTATACCGTACAGGAGAGGAAATCTACGACAACGCGGCCCATCGGGCCTTTCTCTATGCACTACCTTCCGCCCTTCCGTCCGTCACCCGATGCCGACCGTTTTTTGGCGCCACCTCTATTCGTATCAGGGAACAGCGAGCCTTTCCATGCCGAATCTTATCGTCGTAAATAACCCGAAAAATTGGACCTTTCAAATCCCCGGCGTTGAACTCGTCGAGGCGCGGTCATACCTGACAAATGAGACTTACAGCCAGATGCGGCAGGCGCGGGTTTTCAACCTGTGCAAATCATACCGCTACCAGAGCATCGGTTACTATGTGTCGCTTCTCGCGGCCGCGCGGGGGCATAAACCGTTGCCCAACATTTCGACCATTCAGGACCTGAAATCGCAGACCCTGGTCCGGATCGTGGACGACGAGCTCGATGAACTCATTCAGCGGAGCCTTGCGCCCATTCAGTCCGATGCTTTCACGCTGAGTATTTACTTTGGCAAAAACATCGCAAAAAGATACGATCGCCTGGCGCTCCACCTCTACAATCTGTTCCCGGCGCCGCTTCTCCGGGCGGAATTCGTGCGGACCAAGGAGACGTGGCATCTCGACGATATCGGCCCGGTCTCGGCCGGGGAAGTTCCGGGCGAGCATCACCCTTTTCTCGTTGAGGTCGCTACCGAACATTTCGCGGGCAGGCGCGTGGGAAAACCGAAAACCCGGGCGGCTCGCTACGATCTGGCGATTTTGTGGGACCCTCTCGAAGAGGAGGGACCGTCGAATGAGCGGGCGATCAAACGGTTTATCGCCGCGGGTCAGCGGCTTGGCCTCGATCCCGATCTCATCACGCGGGACGACTACGGAAGCCTCTCGGAGTTCGATGCACTTTTCATCAGAGAAACAACGAGAGTCAACCACCATACCTACCGTTTCGCGCGCCGCGCCGCGGCCGAAGGGCTCGTGGTCGTTGATGATCCAGAGTCAATTCTAAAATGCTCGAACAAGGTCTATCTGGCCGAACTCCTTGACCATCACAATATTCCGACGCCCAAAACGAGCCTGGCGCATCGCGACAACCTTGAAAATGCCATCGCTGAAATCGGCGTTCCATGCGTGCTCAAGCAGCCCGACAGCGCTTTTTCGCAAGGGGTTATCCGCACCGACACCCCTGACCAGTTTTTCCAGGAGGCCGGCAAGATGCTCATGAAATCGGACATTGTGGTCGCGCAGGAGTACATGCCTACCGATTTCGACTGGCGCGTCGCCGTTTTCGACAACAAGCCGCTTTTCGTATGCAAATATTACATGGTGCGGAGCCACTGGCAGGTGATTAAACGCGATTCGGTGGGCAGGAAAAAAGAGGGGCGTTTTGAAACGTTGCCTGCGGAGCTTGCGCCGCGCCAGGTGGTGCGCACCGCGCTTAAAGCCGCCAATCTGATCGGCGGCGGTCTGTATGGCGTGGACATTAAGCAGATCGACGGCTCCTGCTACGTCATGGAGATCAACGACAACCCGAACGTGGATGCGGGGATTGAGGATGCGGTCATGAAGGAGACGCTGTACGACCGGATCATGGAGGTCTTTCTCAAGCGGATATTAACGAGCAAGAACGGGGTTCCCTTCTGATGGCGCCGTCCCGCAGGTTCGGTCTCTTCAGCCGATACGGCATTGAAATCGAGTACATGATCGTTGACCGGGTATCGCTCCGGGTGCTGCCTATCGCCGACTGGCTCATTCGCGCCGCATCCGGGACCTTCGATACAGAGGTCGTGCGGGGCGCGCTGGCCTGGTCAAACGAACTTGCGGCGCATCTTATCGAGATAAAAACAAGCCGGCCGGCGAAGTCGCTCAGCGGGCTTGACGCGGCATTCCGGGAAAGTATCCATGCCGCGAACGCCTTTCTTGAACGGAAGGACGCGCGGCTTCTCGGCGCCGGCATGCACCCTTTCATGGACCCGCGCGTCGAAACACGGCTCTGGCCGCACGGCAACCATGACATATACGAAACATTCGACCGGCTGTTTGACTGCTGTCGTCACGGCTGGGCAAACCTGCAGAGCGTCCATTTGAATCTCCCTTTCGCAAACGACGAGGAGTTCGGCCGCCTCCATGCGGCCATACGGATGGTCCTGCCGATAATTCCGGCGCTCGCCGCTTCCTCGCCGATGGTCGAAGGCCGTTTTTCCGGATGGGCGGACATGCGGCTCGAAACCTATCGTTCCAACTCCCTGCGCGTCCCGTCAATTACCGGCGCGGTGATCCCGGAGCCGGTGTTTACCATGGAAGAGTACCGGGAAAAAATTCTCGACCCCATCTATCGCGACCTCGCCCCGCTCGATCCGCACGGTATTCTCCGCGACGAGTGGGTCAATGCGCGCGGCGCTATTGCGCGGTTCGACCGCAACGCCATCGAGATCCGCCTTATTGACGCGCAGGAGACTCCCGCCGCCGACCTCGCGATCGCCGCGGCGGTCGCCGGCGCGGCGAAGCTCCTCACGGAGGAACGATTTTCTTCGCTCGCTTCCCAGAAGGCCCTGCCGGTCGAACCGCTTGCCGACATTCTCCTGAATACAATACGAAACGGGGAGGAGGCGGTGATCGCCGACGCCCGGTATCTCGCCATGTTCGGGATCGACGCAGGTTCCATTACCGCGCGCGATATCTGGAAATTTCTTGTTGAGCGGATCGACCGCTTCGACCATGCGGCGCTATCGCCCCATCGCGCAGCGCTCGACGGAATTCTCACCGGAGGCACGCTTTCATCGAGGATCGTCAGGGCGCTTCGCCCCGACGCCTCGCGGGAAAAAATCCGCTCAGTCTATCGGAAGCTCGGCGATTGCCTTGAGACCGGGAGCCTTTTTTCTCCCGCCTGAGAATCCTGCAGTTCCCGGTGCCTGAACGCGGGGTTCCCTCTCCGATGTCTTGTCGAGCAAGGGTAACGATATATTTTCCAGCAATAAACTTATTTTTAAGGACGTCATGTGATCTTCCCATCGCTCGAAGAAGCAAAAAAACTTGCTTTGCACGGCACGGTAATCCCGGTATGCAAATCAATCCTCGCCGATACCGAAACGCCGGTTTCGGTTTGGATGAAACTCTTTCGCAAGGATTCCTGCAGCTTTCTCCTGGAAAGCGTTGAGGGAGGCGATACAAGTGCCCGGTTCTCCTTTCTCGGCGGCGCGCCATTTTTCACGTTTTCCTGCCGCGGCGTCTCCTGGAAGGTGGAAGGTGACAAACGGGCGTCGGGCGAGGGAGATCCGATCGCCGAGCTTCGCAGGCTCATGAAAGCCTATACGCCGGCGGTCGTGGAAGACATGCCCCGGTTCTGCGGCGGCGCGGTTGGTTACTTCTCCTACGATTCGGCGCGGCTGCGCGAATCGATCCCGGACAAAAATCCCAAGGACGATCCGCTTGACGATATCTTCTTCGGTTTCTACCGCGACGTCATCGCTTTTGACAATAGAGAGCATCGTCTTCTGCTCATTACCAATATTTTCCTCGATGACGGCGTCCCTGTCGAAACCGCTTACAAGGAGGCTCTCCGCCGTCTTGGCTCCCTTGAGGATCGCATGGCAGTACGGCTCCAGACCGCCCATATCGCGATCAATCCGGCTTTGGAGCCCGTTTCGAATTTCGCGGAGGCCGATTTCGAAGCCGCCGTCGAAAAGTGCCGCGAGTACATCCGTGCCGGCGACATCTTCCAGGTGGTGCCGTCGCAACGGTTCACCGTCCGCGTTGAGGCCGATCCGTTCGATCTTTACCGGGTTCTACGTGTTGTCAATCCTTCGCCGTACATGTACTACCTCGCGATAAACGGTGCCTCGGTGATCGGCTCCTCGCCGGAGATGCTCGTGCGGGTCGAGGACGGCGCTCTCGAAGTGCGGCCGATCGCGGGCACGCGCCCGCGGGGGAAAACGCCGGCCGAGGATGAAAAACTCATCGCCGACCTTCTCGCCGATCCCAAGGAGCGCGCCGAGCACGTGATGCTCGTGGACCTCGGCCGCAACGACGTGGGGCGGGTCGCGAAGCCGGGCTCGGTGCGGGTCGAGGAGATGATGCACATCGAAAAGTATTCGCACGTCATCCATACCGTCAGTAACGTGCTCGGCGACCTGGCGGACGGCTGCGATGCATTCGATGCGCTCTTCTCCTGTTTTCCGGCGGGAACGCTCACCGGGGCGCCCAAGATCCGGGCCATGGAAATCATCGACGAAATCGAACCTGTCAAGCGAGGTCTTTACGGCGGTGCGCTCGGCTATATTGATTGGCGCGGCGTCATGGATACCTGCATCGTGATCCGCACCATCGTGTACCATAACGGCGTCGCCATCATTCAGGCGGGCGCCGGCATCGTGGCGGATTCCGATCCGCACCGCGAGTACCTGGAGACCCTGCACAAGGCGGGCGCGCTCTTCACTGCCGTCTGCAAGGCGGCGCAGATCGTCGGGAGATAGCATCATGCTGCTGGTCATCGATAACTACGATTCGTTTACATATAACCTGGTCCAGTATTTCAGCGAGCTGTATCGGGGCGATATCCGGGTTTTTCGCAACGACCGGATCACGGTGGACGAAATCGCAGCGCTCGCGCCGGACCGGATCGTCATTTCGCCCGGCCCCTGCACCCCGCGCGAAGCGGGTATTTCCGTGGAAACGATCCGTCGGCTGGGTTCCGCAACGCCGATTCTCGGCGTTTGCCTCGGGCACCAGTCCATCGGTTTTGCCTTCGGCGGCAACGTGATCCGCGCGCCGTACCTCATGCACGGCAAGGTGTCTAAAATTTACCATAAGGGAACCGATATCTACGCGGGCATGCCGAGCCCCTTTATCGCGACCCGCTACCACAGCCTCATCATCGAGCGCTCCTCCTGCCCGGAATGCCTCGACATCACGAGCGAAACCGACGATGGGCTCATCATGGGCGTGAAGCACAGGGAGTACCCGATTTTCGGCGTCCAGTACCACCCCGAGGCAATCCTTACCGAAGGCGGGAAGGTGCTGCTGAAGAATTTTCTGGAGATTGGGAAGAACGGAATCCTACAACGATAGATTTTGGCGGGGGCGCCGCGAGAAGGTCGCGAAGCCTCGCGGCGTAAGTTCCTTTTCACGCTCTGGGAGGGCCGAACAGTTCGATGTTTTTGCCTGACATGAGAGTCCTTTCGTTAAAGCGCCAGTTGGTTTGATATTTTTATGCTTCATTAGTTGCCTTTGTAACCTTCTTTAAAATCTATTGTATGCGGTTTTTTGATGACGATTTCCGCGCCCCCCATCTACTGCTATGTAGGCCGTGTAGGGCAAGGCAAGGTATAAAGCTTTATAGTCGGGTGCATTTGAATAAATTTGACACGAACTTCGGCAGGAACTATTTAAGGTCAATCTGAGAGGAACCATTATGGCTGAACTGATCGCTATTGTGATATCAAGTTGTATTGGCCCGAATGTGGTGAATGACAGGTATCTAATCCTTATTTGAGATAACTAGATTGTGAACAACTTATTTAATGAAAATCAATGGTTTGGCGAATTTTTCGTACCCAATCATTACGATAAGCGTTTTTCTGGAAAGGTCGATTATTCTCCAGAAGAGGGGTTGCACCTGACTTATAATCTACCAAAGGGGCATTGCTTTCCGGTATCAGATATTCTTCATGGTAATCTTTTGTCACACGAAAAGGTCACTTTGTTTGGGAAGTTTGCCTTTACTAAAAATCAGCCCATGCGCATCCCAGAATCTGTTCCTTGGAGTGGGCAAGATTTTTTCTTATTTTTTATAATTGGTGATTTTATCAATTCAGATGAGTTTCTTACTGAAACTAATTTCACTCTAACAAATATGCAGGAGTTTTTTTCCCCTAAAGCTTTGAAAGATATGGTGAAATATAGCAAACAACCATTATTCGAAGTGAACACTGATTTTGGAAAAATATCTCTCATTAATAAGGGGACTTTTGGATTTCTTCCTTCAGATGTTGCATCGTTATTTAGCAATAATAATGAAGATGCTCTTAAAGCCTTAGAAAGTGCCTTCAAAGAAGTTACAAAAAAATACTCTCCTTCACAATTCTTGGTTAAAAAAGATATAGAATATAGAATGTCCATTCAATTTAATTCTGGTATTTTGATAAATGATTTGTATACATATATTAGAGACATTTCTGATTTATTTGCCTTATTGATGTATAAACCGGTTTATCCCGATGAAATATTAGTATCTAAAGGAAATAATGATACTTCTCAAAAAAATCTGTTTGTTTACCTTTCTTTGCGATTGTCTAAAAGAACGATAAGTATATGCACTGATGAGAACGATTGGTCGTCTATGCCAATAACTGCTGAAAAAATAAATTTACCCTTAGTTATTGCTAATTGGCTTAAAACGGCGCATGATTTCTGGACATTTTTAGTTGGTTTTCAGCATGGTACTGGTTTGAAGGATATCAATTTACTTTCGGGTGATTTATTATTATTTATAAGCCAATTGGAATTTATCAGCTTTAATGAGAGAATAAAAACTGATAAATATAAATACCCAATTGAAAAATATGGTTGTCCTAAAATAGCTGATAAATTAAAAGGGATTTTTCAAAGATACGGCGAGGAAGATATTGGAAAGGGTATTTCTCAAATTAGGGGTGAGATAGCTCATGTTGGAAAGCCTAAAGAATTAATGGATAAAATTCCTATCGAAACTATAATGGATATCTCTTATTGCCTTCAAATGATTATTCTCGGCTATATCTTAGAGAAAATTGGCATTCCAACTAATTTAATAGTTAGATATCAAGAAAAATATACGAACTATGTTCAATAAAGATTTGGGAAAATTTACTCGAATAATGGAGGATTGCATAATCATCGATGTTACCCCTTTAAAATCCACGAAACCGCAAAACCGAACCATGACGTGAAACCGCGAAAACCGGTATCATTCTTGGTAGCATTTTGGTATCATTTTGCCGTTTGCTGATTATTTTGAGGGGTAGTGTCAAAGGCCTGCGTTCTACCGCTCCAGCGCCTTGCAATAGTCCAGCCACGCTTCAAAGCCTTCGCCGGTCGTGCAGGAGAGGGGAAACAGCTTCGCGGCGCTGTTCAGCTTGCGGCAATCCTCCCGCGCGCGCGCGAGTGAAAATTTAACATAGGGAAGAAGGTCGATCTTATTGACGATCACGGCATTGGCGCGGGTGAAGAGCGCCGGGTACTTTGCCGGTTTCTCGTCGCCCTCGGTCACGGAGAGCACCGCCACCTTGTAGAGTTCGCCGAGATCGAAGGTGGACGGGCATATAAGGTTGCCGACGTTTTCGATGATAAGGAGCGAGGTCGTTTCGAAATTCATCGGCCGCATCGCCTTCTGTATCATGGCCGCGTTCAGGTGGCAGGAGCCTCCGGTCTGGATCTGCACCGCTTGCGCGCCCGCGGCCTTCAGCCGGTCGGCGTCGAGGGTGGTTTGAATATCGCCGGTGATGATCGCCAGCCGGTCGCCGTAGGTCAATGCCATCCGTTCGAGAATCGAGGTCTTGCCGGAGCCCGGCGAGCTTACCATATTGAGAACGCGCAGGCCGTGCGCGGCGAAGAACAACCGGTTCTGCCGCGCAATGGCGTCGTTTGCCGCCGCCACCGACCCGGCGATTCTGATGGTTTCACTCATTATCGACCTCTATGCTCTCTATAATGCACTGGTTGCCGTCGATGACCGTCCGGTCGAACCCGCCGCAGGCGGGGCAGGAGTCAAAGATTTCCGCGGGGGTGTACGTCGCGCCGCACGAGCAGCGGAACGCGGCGTTGACACGCTTGACAGAAAACAAAACCTCCCCTGACGGCTGCGCGTCGCGAAACAGCAGGTCGCAGTACATGAGAAGCGAGTCGCCGAACACGCCCGAAAGATCGCCGATGGATAAAATAACCTTTGTTATTTTCCGGCCTTCCGCGCGCTCCGTCGCCATGCGGACGATTTCGAGCGCCACGCCATATTCATGCATTCGGCGGGCTCCGTTTCTTCCATCAATGCGCGGAGCAGGAGATACACGGGTCGTACGCCCGTACGAGCATCTCAAGAGCGAACTGGAGCCGCTCCTTGCCGAAATCTTTGAAGAGGGGCACGAGCTTCTCCATATCATGCTGGATGTTGGCATGATTCTGGTTGGTGGGAATGATGCAGTTTGCCGACCGGCAAATGCCGCGGTCATCGTAGCCATACTCATGGAACAGGATGCCGCGCGGCGCCTCAACGGCGCCGACGCCACGGCCTTCCCGGAGACGGACCGGCGTATTTTCTCCCGTAAGGCCCGTATCGATGAGCCGTCCGGCGAGGTCGGCGCACATTTCGAGGGCGTGCGTGCACTCGACGACCTGTGCCAGGGTATTGAAGTATGGGTTAAAGTGCGGCGAACGGAGGCCGAGCTGTTCGGCCACCGACCTCGCGGCCGGCGTCAACGCCTCATGATTATTGTTGAATCGCGCGAGCGCTCCCACCATATAGGAATCGCGGTTGAATTTCGCCCATTTTGCCGTTGATTGGGCGACGATATACTCATTGGTCACGCGTCGATAGTCGGACAGGGGAATGGCGTTCCCCGCATCGCTCGATTTGATCATGCCCCGGTAATGCGCATAGGAATCAGGTTCGGTGAGACAGATATATTCGGTCTCCCGGCTGAAGTCCGGGATTGCCGGCGACAGGGAGGCCACGACGGCGGCGAGTTTTTTCGTATCGTCCACGCCCTCCTCGAAACGTGCCCGGAGCGTTTCGAGTTCTTTCCGCTTCGGCACCATGGTCCAACCGCCCACCATGGTACGAATGGGATGGGTGGTCCGGCCGCCGATGAGATCGGCGGTTTCGTTGGCGAGCCGGTGAAGCTTGATGATGAGCAGCACGGTCTCCTTATGGGTGGCGATAAGAGGCAGCACGCTATTGACTTTGAAGAAATCGGGCGCCGCGAGGTAGCCGATGTGGAGTACATGGCTCTGCAGTATTTCGGCCCAGAGCAGGATGCGGCGGAGCGCTTCGGTCTCTTCGCTGATCGTAACCCCGAGCGCCTCTTCGGTGGCCTGCAACGAAGAAAAGGTATGACTGATCGAGCAGATGCCGCAGATCCGGGAGACGATGGGCGCTACCTCGGTATAGTGCCTGCCGATCACCATGGCTTCGAAGAAACGGGGAGACTCGGGGATCTGCCATTCGATTTTTTTGATCTCGCCGTCGTCGATGTCGACCCGGATGTTGCCGTGGCCCTCAACGCGGGTGATATGGTGTACGTCAATGTGCAGGGGCGGGCCGCTCATGGCAGGACCTCCGGATCAATCGCATACATCGTGAACATCCGGAATACTTCGTCGAGGGAGATGCCGTTCTTCGCCAGCACGTCCCTCATGGAGTTTTTATTCGGGTCAGGCACCAGGCCGCGGCACCCTTCGCAGGCGCTTTTATTGGTCGGACAGATTGCATCGCATCCGGCGCGGGTGACGGGACCCAGGCACGCCATGCCGATGTCGTAAAGGCACACGTTGTCCCGTTTCTTGCACTCGACGCACACCGGATAGTCGGGCAACTTCGGCGGCAGTCCCATGGCCAATGCTTTGACAATAGTTATAAACTCCCGGCGATTGACCGGGCAGCCGGGGATCGCGGCATCGACCTTCACCACCTCGTGCACCGCCCGGGTGGGATAGGTGTTGAGGTGCGGCATATTCCACGCGTCGCCGTAAACTTCCCTGCGCACGGCGGTCTCATCGCGCAGGTTCTTGAGCTTGTTGACGCCGCCGAGATGGGCGCAGGCGCCGAACTCGACGAGAATTTTTGAACGTTTCCGGATATCCTTCACCCGCTCCTCATCCGAGTTTCGCGTGATGGAGCCCTCGATGAGCGCGATGTCGTAGGACGCGGCCGAGCCGGTAAGCACTTCGCGAAACTCGACGATGTCGACGATATCCGCAAGGCCGATAATCTCCTCTTCGAGGTCCGCGATCTGGAGCTGGCACCCTTCACAGCAGGTAAAATCGAAAAAACCGACCCTTGGTTTCATGGTCAGAGGGCCTCCATATGGCCGATGATGGATTCGTAGGTCATAACCGGGCCTTCGCGGCATACATACATGCCGTTCACCTGACAGTGGCCGCACTTGCCGACGCCGCACTTCATGTGACGTTCGAGCGACAGCACGATATCGGTGTTCAGGAAACCGAGATTTTTGAGTTCGAGAATGACAAATTTGTACATAACGGGCGGTCCCACGAGAAACGCGACCGTGCCGGTCGGATCGAGGCGGTCGTTGATCAGCGGGAAAAGAGTGGTGATCACGCCGGTATTGCCGCGCCAGCCGGCGTCCGGCCGGTCCACGGTTTCCAAAAACAGTACGGATGCGTTGCTTTCCCATCGTGACAGTTCTTCCGCAAACAGCCGCTGGGTCGGGTCGACGCAGCCGAACAGAATGAATATCTTGCCGTAATCCGACCGGTTGTCGAGCGCATAGGTTATCGCGGAGCGCAGGGGCACCAGACCGATGCCGCCCGCGATGAAAAGCAGGTCTCTCCCCTTGTAACGATCCAGCTCGAAATGGGTCCCGAAGGGTCCGCGTATGCCGACGTGAGCGCCCGCCGCAAGTTGATGAAGCGCCGAGGTAACACGGCCGACGTTTCGAACGACCATTTCAAATCCCGGCGCCCTGGTCGGCGACGAGGAAATTGAGATCGGCGCCTCGCCGACGCCGGGGATCGATACTTCAACGAACTGGCCGGGCAGATGGCCGAGTTCGCGTTCATTAAGTTTAAATTCGAAGAAGCGGTCCCGATCGGTCATGGCGGAAGTTGTGATCAGCGTCGCGACTTCAGGGAGATACAGCGATCCATCGCGTCTCCCGGTCAGGGATTCATGCATGGCGACCTCCACTTCCCGTGATGTCGCCCACCGTTTCAACGATCGAAGCGATGGCAGCGGTACAGGTCTGGGTGCAGCGGCCGCACCCCACGCAGCCGGTGATGCCGTATCTTTCCTTCATGTAAATAGTCTTGCGGAACAGCCGGTGTCGCACGCGGTCCGAGGCGTTTTTACGAAAATTGTGGCCTCCCGCCACCGTGGCGAAATTCGGGAAGGTGCAGCCGTCCCACGTCCGGTAGCGCTCGCCCGCCTTAAGCGTGAGGTCCACTTTGTCACGTACATCGAAGCAGATGCAGGTCGGGCAGACCTGTACGCATGATCCACAGGAAAAACATTTGTCCCCGCGGGTCTTGAAGGTCGCATGGCGTTCCTGTCCCGAAAGGACCGCCGGCAGGTCAAGGCGATCGACCGGCAGGGCGGTTTCGTCGGGAATCGCCGACTTGCGGGCGTTCATGCGCTCGATCGCGTCTTTGTTCGCGCTGCGCGCCCCGCTTCCGGCAATAAGCTTTTTCCCGGCATCGGTCACGACTTCGACGGCCAGCGAGTCGTCTCCCAGATCGACCATCATGAGATCGGCGGTTCGGTAGCAATCCTCGGGGGCGATCATTGAGCTTGTAAATCTGTACCGGTAGGACCGCGTGGGATACAATCCGATAAGCATCGTGTTCCGGCGACGGGCGAGGTACTGGCCGTCGACCTCTTCGTCGCCGAATGCCGTATCGTACAGGGCAATCGCCGTGAGATCGCCGGGATGGACGCCGATGATGCACCTCGGTCTTTCATCGTAAACGGCCGCGTACGAATCGGGATCGCCCGTCGCATAGGTCAAAAGCGGATCGCGCGAGGGCAGCAGGAACTTCCTCGGCGACTGGGTCGTCTCGTCGTAGTCCAGGCGCAGGGAGCGTGCTGTTTCGACAATAGCGAAGGAATATCGTCCGCCGATGGCATCCACCGGACCGATGAACTCGAACCGCCGCTGTTCGATGAGGCCATCGATAAAAGAATAAAACTGCTGTTTCGTGATTCGGAAGATTTCCATGACAAAGCCCTTCAACCGGGTAACAAGTGAATTGGTCGCGAGATGCCGGGTAGCGCATTACCTCGGCATAAAATAATATCTTGAAGGAGAAGGGGTCGGAGAAAAACCAATGAAGTAATGCGCCTGGACCTGAAAAATCCGGGATTCTGTAAACCGTTGCCGGCAACTTTTCAGGAGGCATGTCGCGCGCCGGCCGGATCGATCGTCGTTCGCTCCTCTTCGGGGCCTTCATCGATATATTTTCTCTGTCTATTCTTTCTCAAACGATGGTCTCCAATCAATTTTCAAGAAATGCAGGAGGTACCCATGAAGAAGGCGATGGTTTTAATGGCGGCAGCGGGACTCGGCGCGATTGCATCCGGAGCCGATGTTTCGAACCAGGTAAAGCTCGAAACGAGTTATGGCGATATCGTTATTGCGCTCAATTCCGCGGCGGCGCCGGTTACGGCGGCAAATTTTCTCGGCTATGTCGACAGCGGCTTTTACAATGGAACGATTTTTCACCGCGTCATTCCGGGGTTTATGATCCAGGGAGGCGGCTATGATTCCGCAATGACGGAAAAAATAACGCAGGCGCCTATCAAAAATGAGGCGGGGAATGGGCTCAAGAATGATCGCGGGACCATCGCCATGGCCCGAACGAGCGATCCCAACTCCGCGACCGCTCAATTCTTTATCAATCTTGTGGACAACGGCTTTCTCAACCATAAGGACTCGACCGTCCAGGGGTGGGGCTACTGCGTTTTCGGAAAGGTCGTCAAGGGGATGGAGGTTGTCGACTCGATCGCTAAAACGCTCACTGCCCGCAAAGGTGCGTTCGAAAATGTCCCGGTCACCCCGATCGTTATCAAAAAAGCCTCGGTCGTCGGCGAGGCAAATGTCCCGGCGAAACCGAAAGTTGACGAAAAATAATAGACCCGCGGCAGGGGCGCCTGTCGGCGCCCCTGATTTCTTACCGGCATTCTTCATCGTGTCTTTCTTGTTCTTCCGAATTTGAAAACTTCGCGGTCAAAAACATGGATGCATGTGGCATGGAATTTGCTCATTTTGCAAAAGATTCATGAGTGATACTTTTCTATCTTCCCATAAACCACAAGGAGGTTTTGAATGGCCATTTTTATTTGCAGCGTGTGCGGTCATATCGAATTCGGCAAGGCACCGGATAAATGCCCGGTATGCATGTCTCCCAGGGAGAAGTACTCACAGAACGACAATGTCTTCATCGAATCCGAAGAGAAGAGCAAGGAAGCGGCGATCAAGCACATTCCCAGCGTCACGATCAACAAGGAGTGCAAGCTCATTCCCGGGCTCCCCCAAATTCCTCAGACAAAATACGGCGAATATCCGGCGAACAACAAACCTGAACTCTCCTGCATCGACGTCATTGTCCGTATCGGAAAAGCGCTCCACCCCATGGAAGCCACGCATTATATCCGTTTTATTGACTGCTATGTCGATGATGCTTACGTCTCGCGAGTGATGCTCTCTCCCGGCGTCTTTGCCGGGGCATGCTTTCATTTGAAAGCCAGGGGAAACAAAGTAAGAATCGTGGAAAATTGCAATATCCACGGCTATTGGCAACTGGAAGAGCAACTGTAAATAGTAAATAATTGAAAGGGATTATTATGCGCTATCGGCTGTTCGGAAGAACCGGCCTCTATGTTTCCGAGCTCTGTCTCGGGAGCATGACATTCGGAGGAAGCAAGGGCAGGTGGGCGGCGATCGGAAGGCTTTCGGCGCCGGAGGTGGAAAAACTGACCGGCATGGCCCTGGACGCCGGAGTGAACTTCTTCGATACCGCGGATGTCTATTCCGAAGGCGAATCGGAGCGACTGCTCGGGGCCGCCTTTTCCTCGCTCGGCGTACCGCGTGACAAGGTCATTATCGCTTCCAAGGTTCGAGGCAGAACCGGACCGGGCCCCAATGATATCGGCCTGTCACGGGGCCATATCCTGAGCGCCGTCGATGCGAGCCTGCACCGGCTTAAAACCGACTACCTTGATCTCTATCAAATCCATGGGGTCGATTTCGATACCCCTCTCGAAGAGACTCTTGGCGCCCTCGATGCCGTCGTTCATGCGGGTAAGGCCCGCTACGTGGGGTTCTGCAACCTGCCCGCGTGGTACGCAATGAAGGCGCTGGCCTATGCCGACTTTCACAACGTGCCGCGATTTGTCAGCGCACAGATGTATTACTCCATCGCGGGGCGCGACATCGAACGCGAGATCGTACCTCTTGCAAAGGACGAGGGGCTCGCCATCCTGCCGTGGAGCCCGCTTGCAGGCGGCCTGCTTTCCGGCAAATTCGATCTTGAGAATCCGGGGCCTGAAAATGCACGCCGCTCCACCTTCGATTTCCCGCCCGTAGACCGCGCCCGCGCAAAAACCGTTCTTGGCGTCATGCGCGCGGTTGCCGGCGGGATGGGGGTCTCCGTGGCCCGGATCGCCCTTGCCTGGATGCTGACACGTTCCTTTGTGACAAGCATCATTATCGGCGCGAAGACGGTCGAGCAGCTCGCCGATAATCTCGCTTCCACCGAGGTCATGTTGGCCGCGGCTGATGTCGCGCGTCTCGATGAGGCGAGCGCCCTGCCCCTCGAGTATCCCGGCTGGATGCTCGACTGGCAAAATCAGGAGCGGCGCCCGGAAAAAACGTTTCCGTGAGCCGGCAAGGCCCTATCGCCGGCTCATTTCCCCTCATCCTTTTTGCTGAAGATCGAAAGCAGGTCCATGGGCAGGGGTAAAAAAGCGATCGTGCTGTGCTCCGCCGAGATCTCACGCATGGTCTGCAGGTAGCGAAGCTGGAGAGCGACCGGCTGCGAGGCAATCATGCGGCCGGCCTGCACGAGCTTTTCAGCGGCTTGGAATTCCCCTTCGGCGTTGATGATTTTCGCCCGCCGCTCCCGCTCGCTTTCCGCCTGCCCGGCCATGGCTCGCTTCATGGTGTCGGGCAGAACCACATCCTTGACCTCGACGGTGGTGACCTTGATCCCCCAGGGCTCGGTGTGCCCGTCGATGATTTCCTGAAGGCGCAGGTTGATTTTCTCCCGCTGCGCCAGCAGTTCGTCGAGCTCGGCCTGGCCGATCACGCTCCTGAGGGTCGTCTGCGCTATAAGCGATGTCGCTTTCATGTAATTCGCGACCTTGACGACAGCCGCTTCGGGATCCATAACGCGGAAGTAAACAACCGCGTCCACGCTCACCGGCACGTTATCCCGCGTCATCATCTCCTGCTTCGGCACATCGATGGGCACCACGCGAAGGTCCATCTTCACCATGCGATCGACTATCGGGATGAGAAGAATGAGCCCCGGACCCTTTGCCCGCAACAACTTGCCCAGGCGGAAAATGACGCCGCGCTCATACTCGCGGAGAATGCGGATCATCTGGGGCAGGACGATGACAAGGAGAATAACCGCCGGCAGCGCCCATGATACAAATCCCATCATGTTGTCCATGTTTTTCCCTCCTCTGGTTTCGGTTGCACATGCAGGGTAAGCCCTTCAACCTTTACAATTTCGACCACGGTTTTTTCCTCTATCGGCGAGGCGCTGACCGCGTTCCAGTAGGCGCCGTCGAGAAAAATTGTTCCCGACAGGGGCGTAACCGGCGTCATGGTCCTGGCCGTTTTACCGATAAGCGTTTCGCGGCCGGCCCTGACGGGAAGCGCCTGAGCTCGCAGCCCCGCCCCGAATATATAGATGAAAAAGAGCGCCGAAATGATGGTGGCCGGAATGACCAATGCGAGCGAGAGGTGAAACGCGGAGACGGGGGTGTCGAAGAGCATCATGGAACCGGCGAAAAAGGCGATGATGCCGCCAACGGTCAGGACGCCATGCGTCGGTACGAAGATATCGGCGACGAAAAGGCCGACGGCCAGAACGAGAAGCGCCGCGCCGGTAGCGTTGACGGGTAGAATAGATGCCATGAAGAGCGCCAGAATCAGGGCGATGGAGCCCGCAACCGCCGGAAGAATCGCCCCCGGATTACTGAGCTCCCCGATGATTCCATACATGGCGATCAGAATGAGCAGGTACATGACCTCGGGGCTCCAGAGTCGCTGAAATATTTTTTCCCGCACCAGCATGGGGATCGGGCGGATTTCGATCCCGGCCGTATGCAAGACCCGTCCGTTGACGGTTTTTCCATCGAGCTGCGCGAGAAGGTCGTGCAGGCTTGGCGCGATGCAGTCTATGACTTTCAGGTCAAGCGCCTTTTCGGCGGTGATGGCGGCGCTCTGGCGAACCGAGGCAATGGCCCATTGCACGTTCCGGTGACGCCGGGCGGCGATGGATTCGATGAAGCTTGAAGCAAAATTTTCAAGCTTCTGTTTCATCACCTCGCCGCCCTCATTTTCGCCTCCGCCTGTTCCAATGGAAACCGGATGGGCGGCGCCGATGCTGGTGCCCGGCGCCATTGCCGCGACGTCGGCCGCCATGGTGATGAAGCACCCGGCGCTTGCCGCGCTCGCTCCTGCAGGAGTGACATAGACGATGGTGGGGATGGGGGAGGCGTACAACGCTTCCACAATGTCTTTGGTGGCATTGAGCAGACCGCCCGGCGTGTCAAGCTGGATAATCAGGCAAAGGTAGTTGTGCCGCGAGGCAAACCGGATGGCGCGCTGGACATAGGTCGAGGTTATCGGACCGATAGCGCCGGAAATGGTTATCACTCCCGCCCCCTCGCCCTTCCAGCCCGGAGGAGGGTTCATCGGTCGGCAAACGAGCCGGGCGGGCATGCCAAGAAAAAGGGCGAGTATCGCGATGGCCATAAAAAACGCAGGTCTTCGCCCCTGGAAAAAGGAATCGGATGCACCGGCGCAGATTTTCATAGAGACAATCCACTCTCGTTCCCGCATCACGGCAGGGCGGGAACACACTTTTCAATTCCGCAAATTACATGCCATTTAATATAAATTGGCTGCATTTTACCATCCAGGAGACAATGCAAAACTGAACGTCCCCTGGTTTCCCGTTTGCTGGAACGGGTAGGCATAGTCGACTTCGACGATCATTGCGCCGAAGAGATTGAATCGGAGGCCGACACCGGTGCTGAAGAGCGGAATACGCGCGGTCGAAGTCCTGGACCACTGCAAAACCGGGTTTTCCTCGGCCGTCCATGCAAGGCCGCCGTCGACAAAAAACACGAGGTCGGTAGGCAGATACCTGAAGTCGAAGAGCCCGAATTGCCTGGTACCGAGGAGCGGGAGCCGCGCCTCGGCATTGCCGACCACGATTCTCGATCCGATAAGCCGATTGAACTCGGCATTCTGCACGCTGTCCGATCCGGCCGCAGGACTGAGCCAGTAGCCGCGAATCAGGGTCGGGTCGCCTAAATACATGATATTAAAGGGATCCGTTTCGGCGCCGCTGCCATAGTACCCTATATGCAACGCCCGGAAGGCAAGGGTAAGGGGACGCAGAAACCAGTAGTACCGGTAGTCGGCATATACCGAGGTAAAGGTCAGCGTTCCCGTGGTCGGGGAAACTTCAAATTCGAAGCGTTTCCCGCTTATCGGCCCGGTAAATCCGAAATAGGAGTAATCGCCGACATAACCGAGGCC
Organism: Chitinispirillaceae bacterium; assembly: GCA_049521335.1. Lineage (GTDB taxonomy): Bacteria > Fibrobacterota > Chitinivibrionia > Chitinivibrionales > Chitinispirillaceae > BOG-1184. The sequence continues at coordinate 29,764 of JBEKOX010000004.1, read as the reverse complement.
GACGTTGACAAGATTAAGTGGAATATATCCCATCGACGCGGGAGAAATACCGGTGGTGGAAGTACCGAGAACATCGCCGTTGGCATCGACGGTATCGACTTCCTGGCTGGCGGAATAGGTATAGCGCGTAAAACCCGCGGAGAGCTCGATGCGCCTGTTGGCGCTCAGCGGGTACTGGGCGAAGAGGCTGACATTATCTACATAGAGGCGCGTTACGTCAATCGTATCGAACTGCACCGGCAGGCCAACCGTGTCAAATGACCTGAGCGACGTGTCCACCGTGGGAAGGGAGCCATTCCCCGTTGCGATGCCCTCAAAATACTGCGGGACATGGCTTATCGAGGCGCCCCAGTTGATCCGATTGGCCTGATTGAAATATTCGATCTGGCCGCCGATATCCTGCACGTCGCCGTTTATCTGGAGCGCAATCATGAGCTCGTGGTCGTTAAGCTCGTCGCTGAAGAGCATATAGCCGCCGGCGGCGACCCCTATTCCATATCCGGCGGCGTAGCCTCCGCCCCCGTAGGCCTGGCCCTCGGTTACGCTGGTCAACTTCGGATGATAGGGAGCGGAAATAAAGCCGGCCGTATCCGGGAAGCCGGAGGTGTGGTCCCGCAAATAGGCGGTAACGATTTTCCCGCCTGCGCACGGCGGAAGACCGGCATTTTTGACAAAAAGTGAGGAATCAGGACTATACGGCCTGCCGCTGGACAAAGAATCAGGCAGCGTATAGATGGCGTAGCCTCCCCGCTCAAAAACATTGAAAACAATTTTTCCGGAGTTTTTGGCGACCGACAGGGCGGGCGAGATCGCGGTGAGTCCGGCCACGCCGGTCGCTACGTTCGTCACCTTGAAAAAACTGCGCGATGCGAGGTCATACCGATAGATATTGGCGATGCCGTCCGGGTCGGCGATACAATAGACGCTTTTGCCATCGGGTGAGAATTGCGGGGAGGTATGCAGGGCTTTTTCGCTGATTGCCGCCGTGGTTATGTTTTTTGTCGCCACATCGAGGAGGCCCAACCGCAACGGGGAAAAGGTGAGCGAATCGAGGTTGGTTCCCGGCCCGCGATCCGTAACAAAGGCGATGGTGCTTCCGTCCGGCGACCAGACAGGCTCGATGTCACTGTACCCCTGCTCGGTAAGCGGCTCCGCGGTTTTGTCTCCGACTCCGCAGCGATACAACCGGCCATAGCCGTCTTTCGTGCCGAAAAAGGCGAGCGACCGGCCGTCGGGCGACCAGGAGAGTTGATAAATCGCATCGATATCCCTGGCCGACGCCATGCGTTCGACTTTTTTTGTCGCCATGTTGAAAAAGGCGATCGCATTTTTGCCTTTATCGTAGACTGCGACGGCGAACTGTTTCCCGTCCGGCGACCAGGCGCCTGCGGAGTTGATGTAACTGATCTCCTCAAAACGCTGGTCCCTGGTCGAAGAGGTGAGTTTTCTGAGGATTTTGCCGGTTGCGCCATCGGCAAGATAAAGTTCGAAACTGAACATATCCCGCGTGGAAAGGAATACGATGGAGCGGCCGTCCGGGCTCAGGGAGGGCGAAAGATTGTAGCCTCCCTGCCCGGCGATCAGGGCCTTGCCGATTTTCATTCCGGTATCGGCAGTCAATTCTTTCGCCGGGTAAGCGGCGCGTATTGCCGCGGGCCATCCCTTTGACAACGCGTCGAATTTGACGTGCAGCGCCTCCTGGAACCCTCTGGTCCAGCCGAGCTTGAGAACCGCTTCGTACAGCGGGCACAGTGAAGAGTCGCCATGCGTGCCATCGATATAGGCCCAGATGGAATGGCCGAAACGGTAGGGGAAATAGAGGTAGTCGTCGCTGGCTTTGGCAATTGTCGGCGTGCGGCCATAGAGCGCCGCATCGCGCATCCACATGGCGGTGAATGCGTCCTCGCCGCCGATGGAGAGGTACTCGGCCATCCCTTCGACAAACCAGGTGGGAACCGAAAGCGACTGCAGGGAGAGCTCCTTGTGCCGGGCGAGCGCGGCGAATTGAAACGCATGAACGAGCTCATGCCCGAGCACATGGTTGTCGTCGGCATTGACGCCGGTCAATGCCACGATGATTCGCTTGCCGAGCGGTTCGGTGACGCCCCCGACCTCCTGGGGAATGATGCCGTCGATTACATTCGTCTGTTCAAAATCCGCCGGACTCTCATAAAGAATGACCGGCTGATTGTGAAGGGGAAAATGGAAGATTTTTTGATAGCGGCTGTGCCAGCGCTCAAGCATCTGGGCGGCGGTATTGGCCCGCTCCTTTATCGCGCCGTAATAATAGACATTGAAATGCTGTGTATGAAGAACCTTGAAGTTGAAGTTCTTGTACCGGACTTTGTTGCGACCGAAGTACTGTCCGCTCGCCGCGGAGATCAAAAGTAAAATACCCATGGCGACGGCCAGGCCGGAGCGCATTTTCATCGTCGATGCCTCGGCAAGAGGAGAAAAACGCGATACACTGAATTGAATAGGGAAAAATACGCCATTCTCGCACCCGGGAGGCATGAAAGTGAACGCAGGATAACACTGAAGGGAGGCCTCCCCCCGATTCTTGACTCCCTTGATAAAGCTTCGTTTCGGTTATGAAACTATATGCTTTATCCCGACCGCTCCGCCCGTCTCTTCTCTAAAGACCATTTTGCCAGAATTGTCAAGATATAGAGCGCCATCCCCGCAATCGTTGCCAGGAGACCTTGAAAAAAATACGGCGGCGTGAAGGCGAGCTCGACGGTGTGACTCCCATTTTCGAGCGGTATCCCCATGAAGCCGATATTTACCAGCATGGGCGTTACCGGACTGCCATCCACGGTAGCCCGCCACCCCTTGTCATAAGGGATCGAAAAAAACAGGAGTTTTCTGTCGGCGACGGTGATCGTCCCTTTGATGTCATTCTGCCGGAACTGACCGATCGCCAGCGTATCTTTTTTTCTCGTAGCAATATCCGATGCATACCTATCGACCGGGTATGGCGCTGCGGTGTCAATATCCGGGAGTAGAGGAAAACGTTCCTTGAGCGCCGCGCCGCTGTCGAGGACAAAGGCTTTCTGCAGAAGCGTGCGTTTATAGTCGTTCGGGAGAGCATGGAATTTTTTATAGGGAATATATGAATCATAGGTAAATCCAAGCGGCAGATACAAACGGTTCTTTAATATGCAGACATCTCCAATCCTGGCTATCGAATCGTATCCGAGCTTCGTCCATGAAAGATCAGGCTTTTTCGCGAGCTGATATTTCAGGCTTACAAATGAATGAAGCCGGCGATCATCGGCAAGAACCGGCTTCACCCACCGGGTTTGCCATTCGTCCCTGGCGTCAATGAGTCCCATCTCGGTCAAGAACCGTATGAAATATTTCTGGTTGAAGGAATAGTAGGATGTCAGGCCATAGAAGTCCTGCACCTTGGCGTCGTTAAAGCTGTACATCATCGCCATACCCGAGGAGTAATCCTTATGAATCCGGAAAAACGTATGATCGATCGAATGCAGATACCGTACCGCATCGACGGTGCCGTCGTTATACCAGATCTTCTGTTTAACCATTTCATCGGTGATGACCGGCCTGGTATCGACGGTGAGGCAGGCGGAGTAGGCCAGCTCGCCGCAGGTTGCGGCCAGGATGAAAATCAACAGTAACGTTTTAATTTTCGGGAACCGCAAGAGCGCAATCATGCATGCATAGCCGGAAAGAAAAACGGTAATAGTCATGCGTAACGGTTCATCAACTGAGAATATCGGCCGTTTTTCGTGGAGAGGGTAAGGAAAATATAACGCCGTTAGAAGCGCTGCGAGGGTCACGGCAAGAACGGGTATGCTCACGCGATCCGGTCCCGCAAGGGCGGAAAAAGCCTTTACGCTGCATAGGATCAGGACAATTGCCACGAAAAATCCGTAGGTGCGGTAATAGTCTCCGGTAAATGCCCAGAAAGCATCCCGGAAAAACGGGAACGCCACCGGGACTGAAAAAGCAATGAGCAGGAGCGCGTAACCGATTTTCCGCCTTTTGCCGGGCAGCGCGAAAAGCTGCGGCGCCAGGAGGAGATTTACCAGGCCGCAATAAAACAGGGGGGCTTCAAGATAATTATTCCATCCGGTGAACCGTGAGCCGATTCCCAACAGATCGTTCGAGAACAGTCGCATGATAGCCGTTACATTCAGCCATTCCTCCTGCACGCTGAAGATCGGCCTGGCAAGCAGTGTTTTGAAAAATGATGCGTCGCCACCGCCCCGGGGACTGTCAAGCATCTGCTGGATTGCGCCGATGGAAAAAAAACAGCTGCCGAGAATGCCGATGGCGCCTAATCCGATCATTTTTATAAAGAGGGGCAGGGGCGCACGCGCCTTGTTTTTCACGGCGTCTGTTTCAATAATCCGGCATAGCGCATAGAACAGCAGGAAAATACTTTCTGTAAACATGCAGAACGGTTGAAAAGTCGCGATAAGGCCGACTGCCAGAGGGAACAACCGCAATTCATTATCCTGAAAAAGCTTTTCAAAGGCATAAAGAAGGAAAATGATCAATACCGCTTCGGTCGAAAACGCCTGCCATGCGCCCGCCAGGATCATAAATCCGGAGAGAGCGTATGAAAGCGCCCCCAGAACTGCGGCAATCCCTGAAATGGAGATTGTTCTCAGAAATAAAAAGCACAGGAATCCAGCGCAGACAATCTTCAGAACTTCGACATAAACAATGGCGCCGGTGAGAGCGTCCTTGCCGAAAAGGTACAACAGATCGGTAAATGGATCGGTAAGACTGAACGGGAAAATATTCTGTCCCAGCCCCTGCTTGAAGGACCACCGCGGAATACCATCCGTCCGCAGATAATCGGCGACATGATACGTGCCGGGATAATTAGCGGTTATCGTGTCGCTTCCGATATCCCGGAAGAGGTAGAATTTCTGGAGGAGCAGAAAATCCTTGAAGATAACGACGGCGAGGATCGCAATAAGGATTACTACAAGGTAACTTCCTTTTTGATTAAAAAAAATTTCGAGCGCCGACGGGACCGGAGATGTTCCGGACAACGCGATGGTCGACCCCTTCGAGGAACGGGCGTGCAAGGGAGCGCGAGAGGAACGTTTTGTTTTCGACATGATTTTTAGAAAATATACGGTTTCTGCGCCCTGGTTTGCGGCGGTTGCTGAAATCAATCAGCGCTACAGGGATTCAGAAATTTCTTCCGAGGATTCGATGCCGGTCGCTATTTCGGGCGTGATCTCCCTTTCGAGCGGTCGCAGCATATATTTCGCCGCGACAATATGCTTCGAAAATAAGCACGCGCCGAAAATACACAGCATTCCGCCCAGCAGCAGGGTATGCGGCGCACCTATCAACCCTGCGAGACCGCCTGCCATCAAACTGCCGAAAGGAGCCATGCCCATGAAAGCCATCGCATAAAACGCCATGATGCGTCCTCTTTTGTCATCATCCACCAAAACCTGGAGCATGGTGTTGCTCGAAGCCATCTGCACCATCATTCCACAACCGGTAAATGACAGAAGCAATAAAGAAAGCCATATGAACCGTGAAAATGAAAAAGTTATCAGTCCAATGCCGAATAAAACCGCGGCAGCGGGTATCAATCGGGCGAGCATGTCGCTGTTTTTTCTCGAAGCAAGATACAACGCCCCGCACAAAGCCCCGAGACCCGCGGCGCCCATGAGAAATCCGAGCGTGTGCGGCCCGCCTCCCAGCACCTGCTTTGCAAACACCGGCATCAATACCTGATAGGGCATCCCCACGAGGCTTACCAGCGCAAGCAGGAGTATGATTGAACGCATGGGAACAGATCCGTATATATAGGCAAATCCTTCCTTAAAGTCATGCAGCACATGCGTATCTTTCCGCCTTTTTCCCTTGGGAGGAACTTTCATCGCAAGCAACGCCAGTATAACCACCATGTAGCTCATGCCGTTAATGAAAAAACAAATCCCTTCGCCGGCGGAAGCTATTAAAATTCCCGTGATCGAAGGGCCCAATAACCGGGCACCATTCACCATGGATGAATTCAGCGCGATTGCATTGCCGAGATCTTCCTTCTTTTCAATCATCTCAATGACAAACGACTGACGGGCGGTAATATCAAAAGCATTGATTATTCCGAGGATGCTATTTAAAACGAGGATCCAGGAGACGGTAACCGTGCTCCGTATAACGAGTGTCGCAAGGACAAGAGCTTGCAACATGGCAAGAATCTGGGTAACAAGGAAAATCTTTTTTTTATTCCACCGGTCGGCGACAACGCCGCCGACCGGAGAAAGAATGAACGTCGGGATCTGGCTGACAAAACCGACCACGCCGAGCATGACCGCCGAGCCGGTAAGGCGATATACCAGCCAGGCGGTCGCTATACGTTGCATCCAGGTGCCGATTAACGAGGTTCCCTGGCCGAGAAAAAACAACCTGAAATTTCTACTTCGTAATGCCCTGAAAGTTCCAGCAAGAACCATCAAAACCTGCTTCCGTAGGCGTCGCGGATGAAACACGTCGCATCATCGCGCATTTAAATAATCGTGCATCAAAAATGGTTTCCCATGACCGGGGTAAACCGTAAATAAATCGTCTTCGGCGGTTAGCATTCCAATCGAACCGGGAGTGCGGCCCGGGATATGGATGATTTTCGCGACTAAGCCGTATTCTTCGAGGCTCTGGCCGTCTGACAAAAGAATGTATGGTATCGTTCTTTTCACGTAAAAATACTATCCCCCGAGCGGATCAAGTCGCCTGATCCGCATGGGTTGCCGGAAGGAAAAATGCGGTAAATGACTTCATGGAATTTTTACGATTGCGGATTTTGCAATTACGCATGAAGTAATTTATATTTAGGAAGAGGAGACCGCTTGATTGGACTTCACTTTCTCATTTCACCTTTTCAGAAGAAAACCTTATATGACCATAACGACTCACAAAGCCACGCGGGGGTCATTATGATCGTCTTCAAAAGTGTCATTGCCGTTCCGTTATTCATTGCGATAAATCTTAGTTGCGCCGGCAGTCAACAGATTCCACTGCTGAAATCCGGAGTGGAAAATTGGAATAAATGGAGAGAAGAACATAGAACCGTTATGCCTGACCTGGCGAGAGTAACCCTTGCGGGGGTCAACCTTGGGGGAGCCAACATGGGGTTAGCCAACCTTGCGGGAGCCAACCTTGCGGGAGCCGACATCGATAATGCCAACTTTGAGGGGGCCAACCTCGCGGGAGTCAACTTTGACAGCGCCAACCTCGAGGGAGCGAACCTCGATAACGCCAACCTTGAAGGAGCCACCATGTGGGGAGCCTGCCTTCGTGGAGCCAACCTTGCGGGAGCCGACATCGGGGAAGCCTGCCTTGTGGGAGCCGACCTCCGGGAAGCCAACCTTGATGGAGTCAACTTGAATAACGACAACCTGGACAGCGCCAACCTCGACGGAGCCAACCTTGATAACGCCAACCTTGCGGGAGCCCATCTTCGGGGGGCTCATCTTCGAGGAACCTACCTCGGTGGAGCCTTCCTTGTGGAAACCAACCTTCCGGGCGCCAGCCTTGATAGCGCCGACCTTCGGGAAGCCGATCTTCGTGGAGCCAACCTTGCAGGAGCTGATCTTACGGAAGCCAATTTTCTGAAAACCAACCTTAAAGATGCCAACCTTGACAGCGCCAACCTGTGGTTCGCCGACCTTAAAAGTGCCAAGCTTGGGGGCGCCAGGCTCGGCAAAGTCAGAACATTTTACAAAACAAAACTTGATACAGACATTCTATCCGAAATAAAGACCGAATGGCCTGAAAAACTTGCAACGATCTGGGATGATACGAAAAAAGATTGGGTTATCGACGATACCCTCCTTGAGCAGGTTAAAAAACCCGATTGGCATGGAGGGCCGGAGGAAGAAGATCAAGGTAAATAAGCGCTTAGGCCATAAAAACTCACAAAAATATACCCTGAGGTCAATATGAGCAGTTACAAAAACATTATTACCGTCCTGTCGTTGCTGGCGATAAATCTTGGTTGCGCCAGCAGCCAACAGATTCCACTGCTGAAATCCGGCGTGGAAAATTGGAATAAATGGAGAGAAGAAAATACAACCGTTATGCCTGACCTTGCGGGGGCAAATCTTGCGGGAGCAAATCTTGCGGGAGCAAATTTTGGGTTAGCCAACCTTGCGGGCGCCAACCTTGCGGGAACTCACCTTGCGGGCGCCAACTTTTGGGCAGCCATTCTGAGGGGAGCCGACCTTCGAAGGGCGGATTTTCGGTTAGCCAACCTCCAGAGAGCCTCCCTTGCGGGAGCCAACCTTGCGGGAGCCCATCTTGCGGAAGCCAACTTTGAGAGAACCGATTTTGTGAGAGCCGACCTTCGGGGAGCCAACCTTGCGGGAGCTGACCTCAGCAAAGTGAAATCATTTTACAAGGCAAAACTTGATCCGCGCATGTTGTCCGAAATAAGGACTAGTTGGCCTGAAAAACTTGCAACCATCTGGGATGATACAAAAAAAGATTGGGTTCTCGATGATACGCTTCTTGAGCATATCAGGAAACCCGATTGGCCCGGGTGGCCGGAGGGAAAAGACCAGGGTAAATAGCTTCTAAGGCAATGGCATTCGCAAAAACACACGAGGGTCATTATGATGTGCTGCAAAAACATAATTGCCGTTCTGTTGTTGCTTGCGATAACTATTGGTTGCTCCCAGCAACTCCATCTGCTGAAATCCGGAGTAGAAAATTGGAATACCTGGCGGGAAGAAAATACAACCGTTGTACCTGACCTCGCGAGAGCCAACCTTGATAGCGCTAACCTCGGGGAAGCCAATCTGCTGAAAGCCAACCTTGATAGCGCCAATCTTGATAACGCCAATCTTGATAACGCCAACCTTGAAGAGGCCACCCTTTGGGGAGCAACCCTTCGGGGAGCCGACCTTGCGGGAGCCGACCTTGGGGGAGCCCGGCTTGTGGAAGCCGACCTTGCCGAAGCCAACCTTGAGGGAGTCAACCTTGATCACGCCAATCTTGAGGGCGCCAACCTTGAGGGAGTCAACCTTGATAGCGCCAACCTCGAGGGAGCCAACCTCGATAACGCCAACCTTGCGGGAGCCTCCCTGTGGGGAGCCGACCTTCGCGGAGCCCACCTTGCGGGGGCCGACCTCGGGGATGCCTGCCTTGTGGAAGCCGACCTCCGGGGAACCAACTTGGAGGAAGTTAATCTCGATAACGACAACCTTGATAGCGCCGACCTTGAAGGGGCCTATCTTGATAACGCTGACCTCGGAGGCGCCCGCCTTCGAGGAGCCCATCTTCGGGGAGCCTTCCTTGGGGGGGCCTTTCTTGTGGAAGCCAACCTCCAGGGAGCCACCCTTGATAGCGCCGACCTTCGAGAAGCTAATCTCCGGGGAGCCCGCCTTGCGGGCGCCCATCTTGCGGAAGCCGACCTGCGGAAAGCCAACCTCAAGGATGCCAACCTTGAAAAAGCCAACCTTTGGGGGGCCGACCTTCGGGGAGCCAACCTTCGGGGGGCCCTCCTTGAGGGCGCCGACATCTGGGAAGCCGACCTCCGGGGAGCCAACCTTCATGGCGTAGACCTGTGCAATGTCGAATCATTTTACAAGGCAAAACTCGATCCGGGCATTGTATCCGAAATAAAGACCAGATGGCCTGAAAAATTTGCGACGTTATTGGATGTCGGTTCCATGGACTGGGTTATCGACACGACGCTTCTTGAGCAGGTCAAGTCGCCTGAGTGGCAGGGGTGGCAAGAGAAGGAAGATCAGGATAAATAACCTCGCGGCAATCACAATTACCGCTATGGCGTTAAGAAGCTGAAAGCGGGAGATTAAACCGGCTCGGATGTGCAGGAAACTCGGAAGCCCAAAGGTATCTTTCCGTCGCGAAAGATTTCAAGGAAGCGAGGATTGCGAAATTGAAAATCTTTTAGTATATTGCTGAGCACAATTGAGTGCGGATACACAGCTTGTGCGGAGGTATCTCGTTGGACAAATTTGATAATGTCAAACTACACGGCGCTTGAACCGTGTCCGCATTTTCGGGCCATATCGGTCCGAGAATACGGCGGAGCCCGTAAAGGAATATCCATGCAACCACTCCGTTTTAATTTTTGCGGCCACTGGTCTTATGCAACGGTTCTGCTTCCCTATGTTATTTTGCTCGCTCTTTCCATCTGGAGATTTCGCGTCATAATCAAAATTGTAAAATGGCGTATTTTTTTCAACTTCTCGCTGGCGACCTTTCTGGTATTAGGTCTTTTTTTTGAGGCCATGGCCGGAGCATTTTATGTGTGGTCTTTTCCGGCAGGACGTCATTTGTGGCAAATGCGGATTCCTATCTTTGGATGGTTTACGGGTTTAGTCATTCCGATCGAGGAGTTCTGCTGGATCGCTCTGGTGATCCCGCTATTTTATTATCTTTACCTGTGGACGACCCTGGTATTCTGTGACATCATTTTCGTTCTCGGCGAGAAGGGACAATTCTACAAAAGAGAAGAACGCTGGGTGGGTTTCCTTGACGAAACACGGATATCCGTCCGCAATAAAGGGGAGCGCGGCAGGGAGTTTGAACGTCCCATCCTTGTCCGCCCCCCGGGGTTTGTCGCCCGGCGGGTCAATCGATTGCTTAAACGAAAACTCCGTTCTGCCAGAGTTGATGATTAGTTTTTAAAAAGGCGGGAATTTTTGTTAATTATGCACAATTGGATCAACGTATTCCCACGTATCCGGAAAACAGGGGACAATAAATTACCTCCTTCGGAGCGTCCGAAGAGCGTCATTACTCTTCTGGATTTATATTACCCGGTCCTTTTTTTCCTTATAATGACGGTCGGGATTGTTGCCTGGTTCCAGCGCATACCCAACCGCAATGCTATTCCGATAGTGGTTGTGCTCTATTCCCTGCTTCTTTTCCCGTGGCCCGGATTCAGAAAAATAGTGGCCGATTTTACTGTGCTGCTGTACCCGGTGGTAGTCATTGTCAATCACTATGAGTACATGATCGCATTGGCATGCTGGTATCCGGTTCTCGTAAACTTCGTCGTCGCCTCCTTGACACGGAGATCAAAGAACCTGTTTCTGTTTTTTTCCCTCTATCATGTCGCTTCGTTGATTATCATAACGCTGATTCTTGAAGATATGAGCAAGCCGTTATGGTATTTAGGGCTTATTGGCAACGTTGTTGCGGCGGGACTCCTGTGGATTACCTTCGAGCTTTTTATCGAGAACGTATCGTTAACGCGGAACCTTCAATGGATAAACAAAATTATCCGTCATGATATCGGGAATTGGACCCATTTGCTCACTCTGGGTATGTCCATCTCGAGGAAAAACAACCAGCCGGTCAATTCAATGGTTGAAGAAGCGACCATCGGCTTGAAGGACCTTGCGTTACGGCTCAAATCAAATCAGGCCGGCACGACGTTCGTTTCCATAAACGAAATAGCAATAAGAAGTCTCATGCGAAAAATAGAAAAAGACCTGAGCGGCTTGGTTCCATTTTCCTGCGTCTGTGAACCGTCCCTTGAAAAAAAACAAGTGGTTATTGATGCGCCCATTATGATAAATTGCCTGTTAAACCTTATGAAAAACGCGCAATCCGCCGGAGCAAACGCGGTTGAAATTGAGTTTCGAAAAGGCGGTAATGGAAGCGCCGAGGCGCTGATCAGGGACAATGGCAGGGGATTCCCGGCTGAATTAGCGAACGCGGTCTTCAAAACGCAAGTGACCAGCACCTCGTCCGGGAGTGGATTCGGCCTGCTGGGGGTTAAACATAATCTGGAACTTATGGGATGCACCATAACGTTGGACGATGCCAATACATCAGGGAAAGGCCGGACCTGTTTCGGGATCCGCGGCATACCGGTCGTTTAACGGCAGAGGCGGGACCTCTTTGTAACGGTTTTCAAGAGGCCCTGATCGCGCACGAGAAAGGGAGATAGACCCATGAAAAAGCACACGCTCCTGGTGGTGGATGATCTGAAAACCGCCTGTGAAGGAGTCAGGCAGTTGATAGATGAAAAGTTATTTGAAGTCGATAGCGCTTACACCCTGGAGAGCGCCATCGCCATCTGGAACGAAAAAAAACACGAAATAGTCCTCACCGATCTTCGCATGCCCGCGGGGCAGGAAGGGTTGGACCTGCTCACCCATGTAAAAACACACAGTCCGGAAACGAACGTGATAATCATGACCGCGTCGGGAGAAGTTTCCTCCGCCGTTCACGCGATGAGGCTTGGAGCCTTCGATTATTTAACCAAACCCTTTGGCGCGGAGGAACTGGCGTTCCGGCTTGACAGCGCCATGAAAAACATGGATCTGGTGAACGCCAACAGGTATCTGACCCAGGAAATTTCCGACGAACATTTTCTCATCGGCAACGCTCCCGTCATGCAGGCGTTAAAAAAAACCATCTCCCTGGTTGCCCGAAGCGATAGCCGTATATTGATTACCGGCCGGCCATGGAACGGGAAAGGAGCTTATCGCCTGGGCCATCCAGAAAGCATCGTACAGGGCTTCCAAACCTTTTGTCCGGGTCAATTGCGCGGCAATCGCCGAAACATTAATCGAGGCCGAATTGTTCGGGTCTGAAAAAGGTTCATACTCCGGTTCAAACGAACGGAAGAGCGGAAAGTTTGAACAGGCGGACGGAGGGACGTTGTTTTTTGATGAAATAGGGGATATGTCGCTGTCCGCGCAGGCCAAGGTGCTCCGGGTCCTTGAGTCGGGCGAGATCACCCCGGTTGGAAGTTCCAGGACTTTTACGATTGATACGCGGGTGATCGCTGCCACGAATAAGGACCTTTATGATGAGATCCGGCGTCAGCAATTCAGGGAGGACCTGTTTTACCGGCTCAATACGGTAGTAATTAAATCCCCCGCGCTTGCCGACCGTACCGAAGATATCCCGCTGTTGGTTGACCATTTTTTAACGCGCATGGGGCGTCCCGCCCTTAACGACAGCTTTACCGACGAAGCGGTCGATTATTTGCAAAAAAGGGATTGGTCCGGGAACGTGCGGGAACTGAAAAACGTGATCGAACGGGTAATGTTATTGAATCAGAATAAGAGGGTAGATCTTGAAATGCTCAAGGACTGTTTCCCTCAGAAGGAAATGGCCTTTGATAAGGAACCGGAGACCGACGCGGCGGCAACCCTCCGGGAAGCGCGGGACGCTTTTGAGAAGAAGTTTATTTCTTCGATCGTTGCCAGGAGCAGGAACATTTCCGAAGCGGCGAAGCGTCTTGGAATTCAGCGGCCCACCCTTTATCAGAAACTGAAGGATCTCGGAATAAACATATATCGGCTTACCCGGTGACTCCGGTAACCAGGGATCACGCTACTTCCCCCCCCCCCCCCAGGAATTAACAAAAGGAATTGTACCTATGACTTCTCCTCTCGGCAAAGAAATACTGGTATCGTTTCCCTGGCTGTTCTGGCTGACGGTCTGTTTTATTCTCAGGTTCTACCCCGCGTTCGTTCAATCGAACGGTCGGGAAGGCGGAAAAAGCAAATTAGTCTTTATCAATAAAATCCCGTTTATCAGTACGGGCGCCCTGATCTGCGCCGCTCTATGCGCCATTTTTCTTCGCTATTTATATTCCTGCGGCTATCACTACGAATCGCAGGTATTCATGGAAGTTGTGATTCCTCTTTTTGCCGCGCTTCATTACCTTCGTTCTCTTGTCGTGTCGGTCCGCATGGCGTTTCTTTGTCTGTTTCCTTTGCTGGTTTTGGCGTTAGTGGAGCAGTTATGGTGCACGCGGTTCGGCCAGTGGTACTTTCCGCTTACCGTTGGAAACGACTACCTGCTCTGGGCGCGGCAGCATGGAAAATTGTGGGAGCAAATGCTGTATTTCGGAGGCATTGATTATCCGGCGATCGAACTTGTTTTTTATCCGGCGTATATTATCGGAACATTTGTCATTGCGGCGGTTGCCATAGAAGTTTTCCCGCGTACCTGGAGAATCTATAAAACCGGTTATGCATGGTTTTTCCCCGTTGTATATGGTTCCACCGTGATCACCATGTTTGTTCTGAACGTCTGGTTTATAGCCGCTCGTCATACCATTCCATTTCACGCTCTTACTGCATTCATCTCTTCGTTTATCACATTGATTATGTATTGTTTCTCAAAAAAGGTCAGAATGCTCGCCCAAACAAAACTGTTTGTTTTCGGCACGTTATTTTCTATCATTCAGATGGCTATCTTCGAGTTTTACCATTCGGGTATCGACCGCCAGTGGGTGTTTCTCCCGCAGAACGAACTCGCTTCCCTGCACCGATATTTGCATTGGACCTTTCCACAGTGGCACTGGGTAGGAAGCATTTCTAATTCCTGGCCCATCGAAGAGTGGTGCGCCTACCCGACGCTCTTTGTTTTTGTGACTTTATATCTTCTCTTTTTCCATACAACCCTTAAAATTCCGATATTACGCCATACCATCGTAATCGATGAACAGCATGATGTATAGGCGTGATGTCAGCAAAAAACGGACGGTAAAATCCTCGGTTGCTGAGTAACTTTCTTACTGTTTGTTTTCCTTCATTAATTGCCGTCGATCCCAGGAACAGTCCGTCTTTATATTTCCTCGGGGGCTTGCCGATATCATCGATGTCATAAAAATCTTACGTAATCTGAAAGGTTTTTATACACTTAATCATGCACTTTGCCATAGTATACGCTTTTTTTGCATTTGCCCGATGATTGTTTCCGTGGTACGCCCTTTGCATGTTATAGCAGCAAAACGACCCTGCGGGGTCATTATCAAGAAAAATTTCAAACTAGACGGTGCTTGACCCGTGTCCAAATTTTCGGGACTATATCATCACTATGATAGGCTGCAAAAGCATAAGTGCCGTTCTGCCGTTGCTGGCGATAGCGATGGGTTGTTCCCAGCAACTACACGTGCTGAAATCCGGAGTAGAGGATTGGAATAAATGGCGGGCGGAAAATACAACCGTTATACCTGACCTTGCGAGAGCCAACCTGCATAGCGCCAATCTCGGAAAAGCCAATCTTGAAGAAGTCCACCTTGACAGCGCCAATCTTGATAACGCCAACCTAGATAACGTCAACCTTGAAAAGGCCACCCTTTTAGGCGCCACCCTTCGCGGAGCCCGCCTTGCGGGCGCCGACCTTGGGGGAGCCCGGCTTGTGGAAGCCGACCTGGCGGAAACCAACCTCGATGGGGTCAACCTTGATCACGCCAACCTTGAGGGGGCCAACCTTGCGGGAGCCAACCTCGATAACGCGAACCTTACGGGAGCCAACTTCGATAACGCGAACCTTGAGGGAGCTCGCCTTGCGGGCGCCGACCTCCGGGGAGTCCACCTTGCGGGCGCCGACCTCGGGGATGCCTCCCTGGTGAAAGCCGACCTCCGGGAAACCAACTTGGAGGAAGTCAACCTCGATAACGGCAACCTTGACAGCGCCAACCTTGAGGGAGCCCATCTTGATGACGCCAACCTTGGAGGAGCCTGCCTTCGGGGAGCCGATCTTCGAGGAGCCTTCCTTGGAGGAGCCTTCCTTGTGGAAGCCAACCTCCAGGGAGCCACCCTTGATAGCGCCGATTTGCGAGAAGCCAATCTGCGGGGAGCCCGCCTTGAGGGAGCCCACCTTGCGGGAACCGACCTTCTGAAAGCCAACCTCAAGGATGCCAACCTTGAAAAAGCCAACCTTTGGGGAGCCAACCTTCGAGGAGCCAACTTTCGGGCAGAGAATCTCGATGGAGCCGACATCTGGAATGCCGACCTCCGGGGAGCCAACCTTCGGGGAGCGGACCTGTGCCATGTTAAATCCTTTTATAAGGCAAAACTCGATCCGGGCATTGTATCCGAAATAAAAACCAAATGGCCGGAAAAATTTGCGACGTTATTGGATGTCAGTTCCATGGACTGGGTTATCGACACGACGCTTCTTGAGCAGGTCAAGTCGCCGGAGTGGCAGGGGTGGGCCGACGATGGAGGATCACGGTAAATGACCTCATGGCAATCACGATGACGGCTATGGTGTTGAGAAGCCGGACGCGGATGCATAGTAAGGGGAGGGGGATTCTATGCTGACTTCGCACGATCATTTTGACATACTAAAATCCGGAGTGTCGAATTGGAATAAATGGAGGGAAGTTAATACAACCGTTGCCCCTCACCTTCGGGGCACCGACCTTCGGGAAGCCAATCTTCGGGGCGCCGATCTTCGGGAAGCCGACCTTCGGGGCGCCGACCTGGAGCAAGCCTACCTTGCGGGAGCCGTTCTTACAGGCGCCAACCTTGGGAAAGCCCGCCTCCATTCCGCCCACCTTGCGGGCGCCCACCTCGGGAAAATCTTTCTTGGGGGAGCCAACCTTGAAGGAGCTTACCTTGCGGGAGCTTACCTTGCGGGAGCTTACCTTGCGAAAGCCCGCCTTGCGGGAGCAACCTTTCGGGGAGCAGTCCTTCGCGGAGCCGACCTCCGGGGGGCCGACCTCCGGGGGGGCGACCTTGCGGGAGCCAACCTCAGGGAGGCCTTCCTTGGGGGAGCAGCTTACAATGCAGCCTCTATGGGGACAGCCTACCTTGGAGGAGCGGACCTCCGGGGCGCCGACCTCCGGGGTGCCGACCTGGAACAAGCGCACTGTGCGGGAGCCAACCTTGGGGGCACCCATCTCGAGGGCGCCAATCTCGGGAAAACGCACTTCTGTTCTGCCGACCTTGGAGGAGCCTACCTTACGCGCGCTCATCTCGAAGGAGCCCACCTTGCGGGAGCCAACCTTTGGGGCGCCCATCTCGAGGGAGCCGACCTCAGCAACGTCAAATCATTTTACAAGGCAATACTTGATCCCGGCATCCTGTCAGAAATAAAAACCAGATGGCCTGAAAAACTTGCGACGATATTGGATATTGGATTGATGAGTTGGGTTATCGATGAAGTTCTTCTTAAACAACTCAAGTCACCTGATTGGCAGGGGTGGCCGGAGAAAGAATATCACGGGAAATGACCTCATCGCCCCTTTAATTCATCTCGTGACATTCCTCTCGCCGCCGGAATGCCCTACGTCACTTCACACTCCCCGCCCGATCCCAGGTAAGCGTTCCCGTTTTTCCGTTTGAATCGACATAGTCGCCGGTGATGGTCTGGCTGCCGAAGCTGCCTTCGAACTGCATCCAGTAGCCGTCGGAAAACAACTGACGCATATAGAGCGGCCCGGAGATGGGCGCCTGGTCGGGCGGAAGCGGCGAATCGACCGCAAGCGTGAAGATTTTTTCGCGCTCGGCGCTGGAGACGGCGGGCCTCGTGACATGCCGGTGCAGCGTGAGCAGGCGGTTACAGGAATTGTCCAGCGGATTGGAGCCCCTGATAAAGGTAAATCGCAGCGTGTCGGCCACATTGGTCTGGAGACTGTCAACGACTCGGTCGGCGATCGCCGAGTCGCCGCCGAAATAGAGCGAATCGGCGTGCACGCCCCTTACACGATGGAAAACCGTTCTGATGCCGGGGACAACGGTCTGTTCACCCAGGTACGCCGCGTAATTTTTCGCGGAATTGGCGGCAAAGACGACCAGAATGGTTTCGCCTGCGGTCCGTTTTCCGAGAACGGTATTATCAACGGTCAAAAGGCGGACCAGGCAGGAGTCGGGATTGGTGGGGTCGAAAATGACCGAATCGCCTTTATACGCCTTGAACGTCGTCAGGGTGAGCGTATCACCATTTTTGCCGAACCGTCCGATCTGGCTTGCAAGGATGCGTTGGTCCGTCGCGGTCCGGAGATCGCCATTCGCGACGCCATCGATGGTCCCGCCATCGACGGTCAGGGTAATGCCGGTGTCGATCGGTCCGCCGGTCGAAGACCATGTTATTGCCGCCCGGTTCGGAAGACCGTCAGGGTTGTTGAGGATGCTGTCGCCGGCAATATCGGTATAGGAATAGCGGTGGGCAATGGCGGTTGCCGAAAAAATCTTCTCACCACGATACGAGTAGATATGATAATTTCCCGGAACGCCGGCGCCGGTACGGTACGCGGCGTCATAGAGAAAAACAAGCGTATCTTTTTCCGTGAGGGAACCGGAAACGAGGGAATCGTAGGCGCGGACGATGCCGAGCGTCGTATCCGACAGGTCATAAGTCAATGTCCCCGCCGGTATTGCCGGTACGGCAAGAGAGATGCCTCCGGTGGGGTCGGGCAGCGTATCCGCGAGCGCCACGGAGTCGCCCCACTGGTTGCCGCTTGCGATGTTATCGCTGAGATTCACCCCCATCGCGGCGGCCGTGGTGTGCGAGTTCGGGAAATCGGTGCCCCCGCCCGCCTGCGATGTCGGCGACGAAGAGCAGCCAAGGAAAAGCAGCGTTGCAGCGAGTGTGAAGCGGACAATGACGCTCATGTCGACTCTCGCTTTCTCGATCGCGGGAAATATTGCAGATTGAGCTGCATGACGCATGATGGCTCCTCGGCGTCGTCGGCAACCAGTTGCCACAGTTCATCCCTGAATTGGTCGATTTTTCCGGATATTTTTCTGCACGTCGCGGCGCTGACGCTTACCATCATTGTTGACATGTGACGAGTCTCCGGCGGCAGCCGCATGAGCGCATCGGCCGCCTGGATGATCCACTCCCGGTTGAGCTGCCGCACATGCTCCCTGAGCGTCGGTGGCGGTTCGATGAATCGCTCCGTCGCCCGGTACCGTCCCTGCTCATCCCGGACCACGAGTCCCCATTCGCAAAGGTCGGCGATGCATTTTGAAAGCTGGCCGGCGGGAATCGAAGGGAAGAGAAAATTCGAAAGCTGGTCGTAGTCGCCCCGGAAGTCGAGCGCCATGAGGGCATTGTACACGAGCGCATAGCGGTAGTCCTGGAAATAGCGCGATTGCGCGGGGTTGAGCCGCGCGAACCCGCTGCGGTTGCGACGGAAGAGAATCTTGCGATAGAGCTCCTGTCGCAGCGGCTCCTTCGCAGTCCGGCTGTATTTGATAAGCAGATTGAAATACTCGGCCTCCCGCTCCTCAAGGCCGAAAACGGCGACGAGCTTCGCGCTTGACTGGGGAGAGATCGTGCGTTGCCCCTTGATCACGTCATTGAGAAAACCCGGATTCGAGAATCCCGCCTTCCGCGCGAAACCTCGGACCGAATCCTCCGGGTTCTGCTGCTTCCACATCTCGTAACGATCCTTCAGGAACAGTCTGAAATCGTCGTAAGCGTAGATGTTGACCCCTGCTTTTCCCGATGCCTGATTCATGAGACTTCCTTGACCGCACTGCCGGGCGTATGCGGCCCTTCAATAAAGATACCTTCTCTGACGAGGAGGCGCCCGGCTCCGTCTGATTGTTGTAAAAGACGAGGCCGGTCGTTATGACCGGCCCCTGTCCCCCCTCACAGCCCCCTCCACCCTCGCTGCCCTTTTACTGACTCCCCCTTCACTGCCCAACCCCGCCCTCTGGTGTATCAATAAATGCTGACGGTCACGTAAACGGTCCGTGACTTGCCGGTCACGAGATTATCAACATTGACCGTGGCCGTGTAGTTTCCACTTGCATTGGTTCCGGTAAAAGTGATGGTAAAGTCGTACCGCGGCATGTCGACGGCGATGCTTCCGCTTGACGGGAACTGCCAGTACCCGTTGGAATAGAGACGGGTGACGTTCGAAATTATTCCGGTTTTAAGCGTCTGGCCGTCGCACGTGCCGGTTATGGCGCCGTTCTTAACGAACGTTGTATCGGCACTTTTTTTCAAGGTATCAAAGACGGATATAGAGAGTGCAGCGGTAATAATCCCCTTGGTTTGATTGACTTGGCGATCATGACGAAGCGTATAAAGGGTAGCCATGGTGGGAATTTCTAAGATGTTCCCCGAGGTGTCATAGAAGGTGATTGTATCGGCGCGGGTCCGCATATACCCAAAGGAGGTGGTAAGGACGGCGTAGCGCACCCAGCCTATGCCACTGACAAAATGATACGGGTTTACCGACCAGCTGATGGAATCGATACTGCTATCAACGCTCGCAATGATTTTACCCACTCCCGCGTTCGCGTTGCTCATGACGGTGCCTTCGTCCGCGCTCATGTTGGCGACCTCATCCGCGGCAAGCTGCGCCGAAGAATTCGCGTTGTCCGACTGCGATGATTGCTTTGAACACCCCGGCATCAGGGCCACGGCCAAACCAAGCGTTGAGCCAATGATGGCTGCCTTCAAAAGCTGCTTCTTCACACTCCGCCCCCTTTGATTAAGATGGTGAAAAGAAAAAACGCATGAATCGTTCTGAATGCAGGTAGAATATACCAAGAGAAAGAGCTTGAATCAATAAAATAGTTAAAAACTGATTACACTTATACGCTAAATATCCTGTAATTTTAGGCATATAATTGATTTTTATTTAATAAATAATTAAAATAATGATTACATTTTCGGCAGTGGAAGAAGAGGACTTTTATGACTATTATTATAACGACTCATCCAAAATAGGAAATTTCGCGTTGTATTCTGGGAATACCGATTTTGCCGCCCGGTTGCCCCAAAACGCCGCTTCCCCTCGCTTAAATGCCATTTAACAGCCGGTTAAATAGCCTTTAAAGGCCATTAAACACCCGGCGAAACCGTAGAGCTTGCAGCTTTTTCTTAATTATGTGGAGCGATTACCTGGGAAGGTATGAAGCGGCAGTTGAATTAACACGCGAAAGCCCGGATCAGCGGGCGGGTCATCAGGAAAAATAATTTTTCCGTATGCTTTTCGTTTAAAAATTTAATCGATATATTATTGAGCGATATATCACCGAAAAATCATTTGAATCGGAATCCACTACCAAAGAAAATTTGAATTACTATGTATGGGGTAACATTATATTATTAATCACCATAACATAAGGTGGAGGAAGTTATACAAATGGTTTGTTCAGAGAAATGGGCTGCCATAGAGGTTTGCCGATGGATAGTGACACCGTACCTCTTCTCGACGATAAATTTTTCATGGTCAGACCGGGTGCTCTAAAACGGTTATTCCGAAATACAAAATGGCTGGTGATCGGGTCCGGCGCCGAGGAGTAGTTGCGATGAGCTATGCAAGAAACTGTTTTACGGAAATACTCATATTTGCAGGGCTATTGGTGGCTGCGCCTTATGATGTCTCGGTCGAAAAGGTATCGAATTATGATTCTTGGGGAACGGGCTGGGATTCTGAATACGTCATGCAGAATGCAATCGTAACCCTCGCGGTAGTCCCAAAAATCGGCGGGCGGATCATGCAGTTTAACCTATCCACCTTTATATCCCTCTATGTCGATAGTACGAACAAAGGAGTGGTGCCGACCTCCGACATACTTCTCGGCGGCTACCGGACCATGGTATCGCCTCAATCAAGTTTTCCATGGCCGCCCTCCCCCTTTCTGGACTGGAAGCCTTATTCCTGCACGATTACCACCAATACCCCCGACTCCTGCGGTCTTTTCCTTCAGAGCCAGATTGAGACGACCTCGGGATACTCGACGCTCGATGGTCTCCAGTATAAAAGAACCATCACGATATATAAGGCTTCGTCGCATGTCCAGGTGCTTACGACACTGGTGAACAAGGGGACATCCGCCATCGATACTCCCCATGGAATATGGGATGATGCGGAGTGTACATGTATAACCAACAATCTACCGGATACCACCAACATGTGGGTCTATTTCCCCCTCAATCCCGGCAGCGCCATGGGAAAGGGACGGGGGTACGCGCAACTGCAGGACGCTGATACGACGCAGTGGAAGCGAAACATAGCGCCGGGAATCATGGGCGTTCAGTATAAAAAAAAGGCCGGCAAAATCGGCGCCGATTCGAAAGGGGGATGGATTTGCTACGTCAACAGGCTTGACGGCCACGCGTATGTAAAACGATTCACCTATGTGCAAGGACAGACCTACCCGGACAGCGGATCATCGGTCGAGGTGTATACCGACCCGACCGATCCCTTTCTTGAGGACGAGGTCATGGGGCCGCTCGTGCCGAAGCTCGAGCCGAATGATTCCATCCAATTCTCCGAAGACTGGTTTTCCGCCCGGACCTTCGGTCCGGTGCTGGCGGTTGGCGCCGCCGGTTTAACGACCCATAGCTTGACGGTAAAGCAATCGCGCGATACCGCCGTGGTGACGGGAACCTACGGCGTGTTTGACACCGGGACGGTGAAGTCGGTCTTTAGAAACGCCGCCGGAGCTACTTTGGCCGTTGCAGACAGCTATTCGGTTTCTCCGATTGATTCATTTGTTTTGAGCGACAAGCTGCTGGTGCCGGCGAACGCGTCTTCCCTGCAATTGGCGCTCTATACAACAATGGGAAATTTCGTCGGCGCCCTCGATTCCGTTCCGGTAACCTCGACCGCAGTAGCAGGGGGCCGGGAAGGCCTGCCGCAGAATGCAGGGGAAACCGTTACGATAAGCACTATGGCCCATGCGTTGTCGATCCATATTCCCTTTTGCGGGCATTATTCGATAGATCTTCTGCGGCTTGACGGCAAGCGCATAGCCCGATACTCCGGGGCGCAACCGGGAGATTATATGATTCCATACGCCGTCATTACATCGGGCGTTTGCGTTATCAGAATCAAGAGTCCGACTTTTAATGAGAGCAGAAGACTTTTCATCCCTTAACACTTAAAAAGAAAGGTGGTGCGCAATGCAACCACTGAAAGCAGCCGTTAATTTTATCCTGTGTTTGATGGTGTCCGCTTTTTTCTTCGGCATCTTCGCTCAGCCCGGAACGTACCAGTGGCAAAGTGTGCAACTCGGAGGCGGCGGGTTTGTTCCCGGACTTGTTTTCAGCCCCGTTGCGAAGGGCATGCTGTACGCCCGCACGGACATGGCCACGGCCTATCGCTGGAATGACGCGAATGGAACCTGGATTCCGATGATGGACTGGCTCAGCCCTTCACAAATGCAGTACATCGGCGTGGAGGCCATCGCCGCCGACCCGGTGGACTCGAATGTCGTCTATATGGCGGTCGGGACCTACCTTGGCAGCAACGGTGCAATTATAAAATCGACCGATCGCGGAACCACCTGGACATGGTATACCATCAACGCTCAAATGGGAGGCAACAGCGACGGCCGTTCGGCCGGTGAACGGCTCATGGTCGATCCGAACAACACGAATATCCTCTATTTCGGATCGCGGACGAGCGGTCTGTGGAAAAGCGTCAATGCGGGAGCCACCTGGAATACCGTGCCCAAGTTCCCGGTGATGGGAGAAAACCAGCTTGGTCTGAGCTTCGTAGTTTTCGATAAGACAAGCGGCACGCCCGGCAATGGCTCGTCGACGATCTATGTCGGAGTCATGGACACCGCCGCGGGGAGTAATCTCTACTGTTCCACCGATTCCGGCGTGACCTGGTCGCTCGTAACCGGGACCGGGGGACCGACCGGCCTCATGCCGATCCATGCGACGTTCGGCCCGAACCATGTCATGTGGCTGGCCTATAACAGTGGCCCTCCACCCAGCAGTTGCACGAGCGGCGCCGTCTGGAAGTACGCTCCGGCAACCGGCGCATGGACAAACGTCAATCCTTCCGGGCACGGCGGAGGCATCGGCGGCATCACCGTCTCGGCAACGGACTCGAACTTTGCAATTACCACCACCATCGACTGGTGGAATCCCGATGAAATCTACCGCACCACCGATGGGGGCACGAGCTGGACCGGTATCGACAAAAGCGCCAAGTTCAACATGAATGGGTGCGAGTATCTCTGTTTCGGCCCGGCAGGGTGCACCGACCCGAGTAACGGCGGCAACGGCTGGGACGGTGATATCCAGATTGATCCGTTCAATGAAGCGCGAGTTTTCCACACGGTTGGTCAGGGCGTCTGGAACTGCGTAAACGACACCGCCGCCGCAGACGAGGTGGTATGGAACTTTGTCCAGAAAAATTTCGAAGAAACCGTCGGCATGTATTTGACGAGTTCGGTGAAAAAATCGCTCTTTATGAGTTGCGGCGATGTCGGAATCCAGCGATTTCCAACCGACAGCTTGGACACCCCTTCGACGCACGGCATGGTTACCAATCCTTTGGAAGATAATGGCGGAAGTGTCGATTTTGCCGGGCTCAATCCCGATATCGTCGTCGATAACGGGAGCGAAGGCGGCGCCGGCTATTCATTCGATAATGGAATAACGTGGAAACCATTAGCCGGCCTGGGTAACGTCAACATGGCGGTTTCGGCCGACGGTTCAACCTTCATAGCCGGGGACAGTTACTCCATAGATACAGGAAAAAAGTGGACGGCCTGCTCCGGTCTGCCCGGCGGGGCGCAAATCTGTTCCGATCGTGTCAACCCGAAAAAATTCTATGCATATTCCGGCGGGACCCTGTACGCAAGTACCGATGGCGCGGCCACTTTCACCGCCGCGACTACGGGCTTGTCGGGCAGCGGCCGGGCCAGCGCCGTTTTCGGCATGGAAGGAGAGGTCTGGGTAGTCGCCAATAATTTATATCACTCCTCAAGTTCGGGCGCAGGCGCAACGGCAGTTACCACTATTTCAAATGTTTCTTCGGTGGGCTACGGTATGGCCGCTCCAGGCGCCACCTACCCTGCCGTCTACGCTATAGGCAAGGTGAATAATGTCTCCGGCGTTTTCCGTTCCATCGATGAGGGGAAGACATGGGCGCAAGTCAACGACTCTCTGCATCAGTATGGACAAATGAACTATGTCGCCGGCGATGAGGACTATTACGGCCGGGTGTATGTGACCACACAGGGCCGGGGCGTCCCCTATGGAGTGCCTCTTTCCACGGCGGTTTTGCCGGCATTATCGCAGCATTATCAGCAGAGCCCGGGTCTGAAGCGTAATGGAAGCATTATTACCGCCGAAGGTCCCGGACAGCTGGTCCTTTTTGACGTGTTGGGGCATGCCATCCGCTATGGAAAGCTGCAGAGCGGACAATTGGAGCTTACGATTAAGGGCCTGCAACCAGGAGTTTACTTCGCCCGGCACGGCTCGTCCGTTCTCCGCGTCGGCCTTGTCAATTAGCACGGATACATCGTCGGGACAGTTCTGCGATCGCCGATCCCGATGATTATATTGTAAAGTTAAACCAACTGAAAGGAGAAGTATGCCGTCATTAAAGCGACTGATCCGGATTGCCGAAGGAGTTCTTTTCATAGGGTTATGCATTGGCGAAAGGCCGCTTGTTGCGCAGAATGTTTCCGTAACGGTTGACGCCTCGACCGTAACACACGTTATAAGCGACCGTTTATACGGCGTGAATGGGGATGTGAGTGAAACAGTCATGAACGGTACGAATACGACGTTCAATAACCTTGTGATCGACGCGGGCGTCAAGTATTTCCGCTGGCCCGGCGGCTCCACCGGGGACGGACAGTTGTGGAGCAGCACCTCACCCGTGAGCTACACCCAGGGTCTAGCAATGCTGAATGCCGTCGGCGGCACCTTGCAGCCCATCCTCAATTTCTCCGGCAATTGGAGCGGCACGCAGCATTCCGAACAGCAGGCCGAGCAGGAGGCCGCCGCATGGGTAAGGGACTACAACGTCACACGCGGCCTGAAAGCGCAATATTGGGAGGTCGGCAACGAAGATTATGGCCCGTGGGAAACGGGGCAAACGACGGGTGCGGATTACGGCTTCAGATACTGCGCCTTTTACGATTCGATGAAGAGGGTTGATTCGACGATAAAAATCGGCGCGATCGTCACGCCGCCGTTCCCTTTCGACACCTTGTTCGGCGACTTCACCATCCACGCCCTCGATACCATCGCGAAGCTGCATCACGTTCCGGATTTTCTCATCGTGCATATCTATCCGTACATCCAGATGGACCAATACTCTACGATGTTCGGGTATGATATGCTGCCCGCCGGTCCCAGCCACCTGAAGGATACCATGACGACCGGCGTATGGGTGGATACCATCGCCTCCTCGGTCGATACTCTTAACAAATGGGTAAACACCTATTTCGGCGCGTCGAACGTGGGCAAAATCCAATATTTCTACACCGAGTACAGCACCGGGTCCTATAAAACCCAGAACCAGACCCAGACGATCAGCGCCTGGTTTATCGCGCAGGCGCTCATGGAATTCGCCCGCCTCGGCGTTACCGGATCCAACCCCTGGGAGGAAGCATATTATGAAGTCGCCGGGAATCCGACCTGGTACGTGCATCCGATGTTTATTTATCACTATGGCAGGCAGGTCGTGAATGTCACGCTCGGTACGCCCAATACCCGTATGCGGGCATGGGCTGCCCGCGATACCAGCGGGAACTTGACCATGTTCCTGGTGAACAATGCGGTTGACAGCACCACCTATACCGCGCAGATCGCCATCCAGGGCGTGACCGGGATCGGCGCCACCGGAGAAAAATGGACCTTGCTGACATCCGGGAGTGCCGGGTCATGGCAGCCGGAGCGAACCGCGATCAGTATTAACGGAACAGTCAGTCCTGTGGCAAGCACTATAAAGAACATGGCCGGGGAGTCAATCGTCACCGGGACTTCATTCAACGTTTCCTTGTCGCCCTATTCCATGACTTGGCTGCGCATACCGATCACCGGCACCGCGACGCTTCCCGTCGGCAAGGCACAGGAGCCGTCCCCGGGGGTCATCATCCGGCAGATCGGCGGGCGCACCCTGAAGCTCATGGCCACCATGTCAAATTCCGGCCGTCCCTGGAGTTTCGCTATATATGGCGTCGATGGGAAACAAGTCCGCGCCTGGCGAATAACGGGCGCCCAGGTGACATTGGACCTCGGAACGAAGATGAGTGGCGTTCTCATCTGCCGGTCGATCATTGATGGCAAGGAGTACGGGAAAACCATTGTCATGAAATAGCGTATTGAAAAATCTTGGTATCGGGGGGGACACCGGAAGGGCGGGTGTGTCCTTCCCTTTACCTTTTACCATATGGGTTCTCCGATTTACCTCGTAACCGTCATTATCAGCCTCTTTTTCAAACCTCCCGCTTCGATCTGCATATACCGACCCGCGACACCTTCAGGATGGGGCGCTCGAATGCTTTGATGCCTCTTCTACTTTTTTTCCGCAAGGTCAAAACGCCAAAATCAAGCCCCGATATTCCTTGCCCGGCTCCTATGATTTATTTTCTAATCCTCACCAAAAAGGAGGATGGTAATGGCAACGCCTACCGATCGTCGCTATTCGAAGACGCATGAATGGATCAAACTGGAAGGAACCACCGCTCTTGTAGGCATTACCGCGCACGCGCAAGAAGCCCTTGGAGACATCACCTTTGTCGAATTGCCGAAGATCGGCATCAAGGTAAAGAAGGACGGTGCGTGCGGCGTCATCGAATCCGTGAAGGCGGCAAGCGATCTCAACGCCCCGGTGGCGGGGCAGGTGGTCGAAGTCAACCGTGCCCTCGAATCAGCGCCGGAAACCCTCAATGCCGACCCCTGGGAAGGGGGTTGGATTCTGAAGCTCGCCAACACGACCGCCGCCGAGATGGCTTCACTCATGGACGCCGCGGCATACGATGCCTTCGTAGAGAGCGAACAATGAGTTTTATCCCGACCACCGAGAACGAGCGCACCGCCATGCTCGAGGTATGCGGTGCAGTTTCCGTGGAGCAGCTTTTCGAGGACATTCCGAAACACCTCCGCCCCCGCTCCTTCTCTTTGCCGGAAGGAAAATCGGAACTCGAGATCCATGAACATTTTGAAAAACTGGCGGGACGGAATTACTCCCACTTGACGAGTTTTCTCGGCGGCGGGTTCTACGACCATTTTATACCTGCAGCAGTAGATGCCCTCGCGTCGCGGAGCGAATTTTATACCGCCTACACGCCCTACCAGCCGGAGACCTCCCAGGGTACCTTGCAGGCGATCTATGAATATCAGAGCCAGATCTGTCGCCTGACCGGGCTGGATGTCTCGAACGCCTCGCTCTACGACGGCGGTACCGCATTGTTCGAAGCCTGTCAGATGGCGATCCACGCCACCGGTCGCCGCAAGGTGGTGCTGGACGGAGGCGTCAACCCGATCTACCGAAAGATGATCTATTCCTACACCGCCAATCTCGCGATCGAATTTATCGAGACCCCGGTATCGCATGGCCAGAGTGACCGCGGTCGGGTACTGGAGGCGCTCGACGACCATACCGCGGCAGTGATCCTGCAGAACCCGAACTTCTTCGGCGCGATCGATGACCACTCCGACATCGTGCAGAAAGCGCACTCTCTGGGAATCCTCGCAATCCAGTCGGTGCATCCCATTGCGCTTGCGCTTCTCAAGACGCCCCATGAGCAGGGGTTCGACATCGCGACCGGCGAGGGCCAGTCGCTCGGCATGCCGCTTTCCTTCGGCGGGCCATACCTCGGATTCATGGCCGCTGCACAATTCCTTATCCGCAAGATGCCCGGCCGTATCGTCGCCCGCGCAACGGACGCCTCGGGACGTGAGGGGTTTGTTCTCTCCCTGCAAGCGCGTGAACAGCATATCCGGCGGGAGAAAGCGACCTCGAACATCTGTACGAACGAGGCGCTCTGCGCGCTTCGGGCGCACCTCTATCTCAGCCTCCTCGGCAAGGAGGGATTGAAGGCCACGGCCCGACTCTGCTGCGACAAGGCGCATTATGCCAGGGAGCGGCTGAAAGCGGTTCGCGGCGTAGCGGTCATGGAGTCGGCGCCGATTTTCAATGAATTCACGATAAAACTGCCTATTGACGCAGGAGAGTGCGCCGGCCGTATGATCGAGCTCGGGTTTGCAGCCGGGTTCCCCTTGGGCCGCTACTATCCGGGCATGGAGAATTACCTCCTCGTGGCGGTCACCGAGAAACGCACCAAGTATGAAATCGGCCGGTTTGCCGAAGCGCTGGAGGAGGTCATATGCCCGTGATCTTCGAAAAATCGGTAACCGGCCGCAGGGGCGTTTCCCTTCCGGCATCGGATGTGCCAGTGCGCCATACGATCCCTGAAAGATATCGCCGGGCTGACGATGCGCCGCTTCCCGAACTTTCGGAGCTCGATGTGGTGCGCCACTTTACCGCCCTGTCGCGGAAGAATTACGGGGTCGATACAAATTTTTACCCCCTGGGCTCCTGCACCATGAAGTACAATCCGAAGATAACCGAGAAAATCGCGGCGCTTCCGGGATTTTCTACGCTCCACCCGCTCCTGCCGCAACTTTCGCGCGGGGGCATGTTGACGCAAGGCGCACTGGCCGTGGTATACGAGCTGGAGCAGGCGCTCTGCGAGATCATGGGCATGGACGCGTTCACGGCCCACCCGTTGGCGGGAGCGCATGGCGAACTTACGGGCATGATGATCATCGCTGCCTACCATCGGGACAAGGGTCATCGCAGGACCGAGATCCTGATCCCGGACGAGGCGCATGGCACCAATCCGTCAAGCGCCGCCATAGCCGGATTCACGATACGGCCGGTGCCGACCGATCCCGCAACCGGCGTGCTCATTCCCGAGGCGCTCGAAGGGATTCTCGGCGAAAAGACCGCGGCGATCATGCTTACCAATCCGAACACGCTCGGACTCTTCAACCCGCATATCGAGCAAATCGCCGCCCTGGCGCACCGGTTCGACGCCCAGCTTTACTATGACGGCGCGAACTGCAATGCGATCCTCGGCAAGTTCCGTCCCGGAGACGCGAATTTTGATGTCGTTCATGTCAATCTTCACAAGACGTTCGGGACGCCGCACGGCGGCGGCGGTCCGGGCGCCGGCCCGGTGGGGGTCAGAAAACACCTCACGCCGTATCTGCCGATTTCGCGCATCGCCAAGCGATCGGACAACACCTATGCGCTCGATTACGATTATCCGAAATCCATCGGTTATATCGCGCCCTTTTACGGGAATTT
>JBEKOX010000003.1:0-83458 GCA_049521335.1 Chitinispirillaceae bacterium | reverse complement strand
AGGATGACTCTCGGATTTGCAGCGTAGACCGCTTCGATCAATTGTTCCTGACTGCCGGGAAGATTGAGGTTGGGCATATCGTGCCCTTCGCTCGCATAGGTAAGGTCATCGCCCATGATCATGATGGTTGCGTCCGCCTGTCGGGCGGCTGTCGTTGCGCTGTCGAAGGCGGCGACGTCAGGGGCGCCTGAAATCGTGCATCCTTGCACATAGGTAACGCGCGCGCCACCCAGCTTGCCGATGATTCCTTGAAGCGGCGTTACCGAGAAAGACGGCGTCCCGCTGTAGTCGCCGAATTGGCAAACCGCGGCATTGGGCCCGATCACGGCTAACGTCCGGATATTGCCGGTATCGAGCGGCAGCAGGCTGTCATTTTTCAGGAGTACGATTGATTCGTGCGCGGCGGTGAGGGCAAGTTGCTGCCGCAGGCTGTCCGCTACGCCTCCGGGTTGCAGTGAGGTATACGGTATCAGGGCGGGAGGATCGAATTCCCCCAAACGCATGCGCTTGGTAAAGATCCGTTTGGCGGCGCTGTCGATATCTGCTGCTTGAATAAATCCCAGACCGGTTGCCAGCGCAAAAGGAAGGTACTGCTGGTACGTTGTTGCGCAACAGAGATCGCATCCGGACCGACAGGCGGCGACCGCGGCGTCCGCGTAGGAGCTTACGAAATGGTGGTACTGGCAGATATCTCCCACGGCGCCGCAGTCCGACACGACAAATCCGGAAAACCCCCACTCTTGGCGCAGAATATTCAATAAAAGCGGCACGTTACAACAGCAGGGGATGCCGTTGACCGCATTGTATGCGCCCATGACCGAGGCTACCCCGCCGTCCATGACCGCCGCCCTGAATGGCTGAAGATAGTAGTCGTGCAGGCTTTGCTCGTCAACCGCCGAGGAAATGCCCTCCCGTCCGTCTTCAACGTTATTGCAGGCGAAATGTTTGACAGTTGCAATGGTTTTCAGGTAATGGGGATCATTTCCCTGCATGCCGTGGACAAAGGCGGTAACAAATTTCCCCGTGAGATAGGGATCCTCACCGTAGCTCTCCTGATCCCTGCCCCAGCGGGGATCGCGCGCCATGTTTGCCGTCGGGGCGAAATAGACCAGACCCTTACCTTGACTCAGGTTAAAGAGGCGGGCCTCATCCGATACGGCTGATGCTATGGATTGGATGAGCGAATCATCCCAGGTGGACGATAATCCGATCACCTGCGGAAAGACCGTGGCGCCTCCGGCGACGACGCCGTGGAGCGCTTCATTCTGGTATTCATAAGCATGGACGCCGAGTCGGGGGATCGCGGGAGCACCGGTTCCAAGCTGGGAAATTCTCTCTGACGTGGTCATCCGTCCCACCAAATCGGCGGCTCTTTGGTCGGCGGGGAGATTTACATTAAGATAGTCGGACTGCGCCGCGGTTGTGGCAGAGGTTATGCCGGCAAGGAAAAACAACGTGAGGGTGAAAAACACACCTATCGTGTCCGTCGATCGTCGAAGCGTAAGGCGTTTGTAACGCATTAGAAATAAAACTTAATGCCGATTGCGATTGGGGAAGTGCTGCCCAGATAGCCGGAACCATCCGGAAGGCCCCCTATTAGCCAGATAATTTGGCCTGCCTGGGTACCCCTTTCAACCTGAAAAATCGGAATGTCGGCATAAATTGAAACGTTTTTTGAAATTAACGCCTCAGGTCGCAGAATGAGGAGATTTGCACCCGCGGTCATTTCCTGCAGGTCACTGTATATGTCACCGAAATAACCGAGATCCAGATAAGCCTGTGAATACCGGCCATATATAACATAAATACCGCTCATTCCATATAACTTGAATCGCGCGGTTCTGAAAAGGCAATATTCAATATTCGGGCTGAGCGAGAGGGTCCATGCCGTGAAGTTCGCGTCGGCCGCAAGATACCAGAATTCGCCTTGAAACACCACATTGATTTTATCGGTTCCAAAGCCGAAATCAAACCCCTTATCATTAATTCCGGTAAACATGTCCGCATTAATGGACACCACCGCGAAGCAGGTTATTAAAAGAATTTTTTTAAACATGGCGACTCGGTATGATACTTTTTGCCGCATGCATTGAAAACGGGCAGACGAAACGTTAAATAATATATGTATAAGAACCGGGGACATTCAACCGATCGCGACAAAATAAATTATAGAACGGCTTCAGTTATTTTTTCAATATCATTGAGAAATGCCTGGACGGCGGAATGGAGAAATTCAGTGAAAATACGAACCGGGCGGTCATTTGTCGCATGGTGCAGCGTGATCTTTTTTTTCAATGGTATGGTTTCCGGGGCGACGGTAATCGAGTCGGTTGATTCCATTACACACGATCGTGATGTCGTCAAACGCAATCCCGAGAAAGCCGCCCCCCTTTGCCGTCTGGGGGAGGCTTTTTTCCGGGCGCAGGCATGGGACAGCGCCGCTTTAGCTCTGAAAAAGGCGATTGCCCTGCGAAAGGATTGTATGGAGGCCTATCTTTACCTGGGTATGACCTACGGAAAGCAGGAACGGTGGCATGAAGCCATCGAGATCTACGAGCAGGCGATTGACGTCAAACCTGAGTATGTGCCGACCTATCTGAAACTCGGGCTGGTCTATGGTCGCCTCGGGCATTGGGACGATGCCGTGGAAATCTTCAAAAAAGCCATCGCCATCACCCCCCATTCTTCCGATGCCCGTCTCGCGCTCGCCGTCGCCTATGGCGCTGAAGAACAATGGAATGACGCCGTTGCGGCCTTTAAGCAAGCGATAGCTATTGACACCACGGATGCCGACGCCTGGTACAATCTGGGAGTGACCTATGGAAAGCTTGGCCGATGGACCGATGCAACCGATGCTTACCGGCGGGCAATTCGGATAAAGCCCGGCTATGGAGAGGCATTCCTCAACGCAGGTCTTGCTTACTGCAAGATTCACCGATGGAGCGAGGCAATCGATATGCTTGCTGGGGCGATAAAAATATCACCAAACAATATAACGGCTTATTATAATCTCGGGTTAATTTACGCCGGCGCGGGAGAGAGGGATTCCGCGATGAGCATGCAGGCGGTTCTTCGAAAACTGGACGGCGCGAAAGCCGATTCTCTTCAACGGAAAATGAACAGAATGCAAAAAAATGCCGTGAACGATACTCCTTGATATAATTGGTAACCCTTACGCTTAACGACTATACCCGTGAATACTGTGAAGAATCGGGCGAGCTCTCCATCGATAAAAAAAACATGATCTCAATGCTGCACGACATTTCCCTTAGGGATAAAACGTCATTCAGAATCGGCGGGTCTGCCCGTTATTTCATTGAGCCGCGCGATGTAGATGTAGTTCGCTCCTCGGCTAGTTTCGCCCGCGATAAAAACCTGCCAGTACTCTTGCTCGGTAGGGGATCAAATTTATTGATAAGCGATACGGGATGGGCTGGTCTCGTCATCGGGATCGGCCCGTCGTTCGCCGCTATCGAATGGGGCGGTGAAACCGTGACGGCCCAGGCCGGGGCCCCGCTCGATAGCATAGTGCGCGAATCAGTCATGCGCGGGTATGTCGGTCTTGAGGAACTCTCCGGCATTCCGGGGTCAGTGGGCGGAGCTCTGGTGATGAATGCCGGCGCATTCTCAACGGCTATTGGCAATGTAGTGGAGCGGGTTTCGTACTTTGATTTCGACACATCAAGGGTTGTCGTTGCTGCGAAGGGCGAACTCAACTTCGGGTATCGCTCCAGTATTTTGCAGCACAAAAAAACCATCGTGCTCGAAGCGGTCATGAAATTGCGGCCCGGCAATCAGGAACAATTGCAAGTGGCACGGCGGGAGATTATGGAAAGAAGGAAAGCCAGACAGCCTCTCAATTTGCCTAATTGTGGAAGCATTTTCAAACACCCGCCGGGGAATTTTGCAGGCGCGCTTATTGAGAAGGCGGGGCTCAAGGGGTTTCGCTATGGTAATGCGGAAATCTCTGAACAGCATGCAAATTTTATTGTAAATCTCGGTGGCGCAACGGCAGAAGAGGTTCGCCATATTATCGTGGTCGCCCAGCGACGTGTGTACGAGCGCTCAGGCGTTCTTCTTGAGCCGGAGGTTATTTTTGCCGGATCATTTGCCGAACCGCTGTTTCAGCCTTAAAATGGAGCGTGATTGAAACCGAAGGCAAGGATAAAGAGACTACCGTGATCTCCGTTAAGAAATTCGTTACCGGTCCTATAGAAACGAACACCTACCTTATCTGGAATGAAAAGCGGAAGGGTCTTGTAATAGATCCTTCTTCCGGATGCGATTCTCTGATTCGTTTTGTCGGAAAAGAACGCGTCGAGCTGGAGGCGATTCTCCTTACCCATGCGCATTTTGACCATTTACTGGGTATTCCAGAAATATTGGCTGCGGTAGGCTCCCTTCCAGTCTATGTCCACGGCGCCGATGCGCCGGCTCTTTCGGATCCTCAGCTGAACGGCTCGCAATGGTTCGGGCATCCTTTTACATTTACTGGGCTCATTAAATTGATCGAGGAGGGGATGCAGCGTATAGAAAGTTTTGATATCCGGGTACTCCTGGTGCCTGGCCATACCCCGGGTGGGTGCGCATTGCTGCTAGAAAATTACTGCTTTTCCGGGGATGTCCTTTTTGCCGGGTCCATCGGGAGGAGCGATCTCCCCGGCGGGAACGGCAGTGAGCTTCTTGAAGGAATTATCGGCAAGCTTCTGATCCTTTCGGATGACATTATCGTTTGTCCCGGTCATGGTGGGAGAACGACCATCGGCAGAGAAAGATTGCACAACCCTTTTCTGGTATAAGATCTGTTACCAGAGAAATGCAGAATCTGTAACGATTGCTCATGGCGCACCAGCCTTTACTCTGAACGGAGAGACAAGAAAACCGTAATTATATAGTTCCTGGCTGTTGTTAATATACCAAATAGCGCAAAATATCGGATATAAAAATCATAGCCATAAAATTATTCCGTTATTCGGCAATACGAACCCAGCCATATGGTTCTCAATTATTTATTTTTCATCCGTTCAGCCCAAATTCAACGACCTGCCTGGAGCGGACTTCCACCTATTGACCATTATGTTTAGGGGGCTTAAATTTCCATTGAGAGAAAACCTTAGTTCCATTTCAATCAATGTGGGAAATATGTGCAATGGCCACGATAATGTTGGGAAGTCAACCATGAGGTTCTGCAAAATGTGAATCGTTTGGTCTGCGAATATCACTCAAGCCGGTAAACAACCGGGAGTATGATTTGCAGTCTTGCCGGGGCGTAGGGGAAGGGTGCAGCCTGGCGAACGGCTTTGACCGCATTGTTGTCCAATAGGTTATATCCCGAACTTTTCAAAACACGGATGCTGTCCACGCTACCGTCTCGGTTTATCAGGAAACTCATTTTCATCGTGCCTTGCCACCCTTCTTCTTGCGCGTACGCTGGATACGAAAGTGCGCGGTAGACCTTGTCTCGGATGACGCCATATTGCGCGGTTAGGTAGTTATTTTTCAGAACCGTGGAGTCGAAAACGTTTGCATTGTGACTACCACGGACTGTTGCCGATTCCGCAACCGTTGCAATCGGTTCAAAAACCCCTGCGAGTACGGGCGGCGCGGTAACTGTTTTCGAGGTATCGGGGAAAGCATCCTTCTTTTCAATAACATCCGGGCGTGGCTTGCGCGCGGTGCGAAGCTGGGCGGGCGCGTCTTTTTTCAGTTCGGGCAATACGGTTTTTTCAAGGGAAAAATCGATAACCGTGACGGGGTTTTCTCGAAACAGGCTCTGCGCGAAAATAATTGCCGCAACCACCGCCGCATGAGCGGCCAGCGAAACGGCGGCGCCCAGGCAGGTTTTTCTCATCGTGACGTTTGGGTTTGAAGCCCCACGCTGCAAAATCCGCGGTTCTTCACTATGTCAAGTACATCGACGAATGACTGGAGCACCAGCGTCTTGTCCGCGCGTATGAGAAGGGGCGTGTTCCTGTCGATCGGGTCGAGTCTGCTGCCGAGCGAGGCAAGGTCAACGGCAATCGAATTGAAATACACGATACCGCTTTTGTCTATCTCAATCGTCTGCATTTTCAGCAGGTCTTTCTTGTGTGCGGAAGCCTGCGGAAGTTGCAGCTGAATTGCACCGGTGGCCACGAGCGTCGAGGTGGTGAGCACGATGGTGAGCAGTACCAGCATGATGTCCACGAGAGGAATTACGTTTATGTGATCGAACTGCTGTTCATCCATGATGAAGGTCCCATTTCAGAAGGAGCACCTTCGCCTTCCGCAGCAGGAGGTTATAGCAGGCGACCGAGGGAATGGCGACGGCAAGCCCGACTGCGGTTGACTTGAGCGCCAGAGCCAGCCCGGTCATGATTTTGCCTGAGTCGACGAAGCCGCTCGCGCCCAGTCCGTAAAAGGTAAGCATGATGCCAAGGACCGTGCCCAGGAGACCGATATAGGGCGCGTTGCTGCCTATGGACGCGATGAGGTGGAT
Organism: Chitinispirillaceae bacterium; assembly: GCA_049521335.1. GTDB lineage: Bacteria > Fibrobacterota > Chitinivibrionia > Chitinivibrionales > Chitinispirillaceae > BOG-1184. Next base: position 76,980 of record JBEKOX010000003.1, on the reverse strand, counting down.
GCGGCTGGTTACCGCAAGCTCCAATGCGCGTTTGTCGGCGAAGTCGGCAACCTTGATTTTCCGCATGGTAAGCCACCGCTCAACAGCGATACCCAGCGATATGACGCTGAGCAGGACCAGGAACCCCAGAATGCCCCAATCGACGCAATACTTAATCCATCCCACGGTTGCCCCCATTCATTGTGCTGTATCACCTTTTTATGTCAATGGCCTGTCCGAGGTTCGCGGCACACGCCGACGCCGCGAGACTCGGACAGATTTTTATCAAAACTTGGTCGTCAGGGTGAGCCGGGCTTGGAGCGGCTCGGAGGGATGAATTTCATAGTCGTAAGCAGCCGGCTGGAGCACTCCTTGAACATTTTTAATGCGGGACTCGTAGTAATATTCCATGTCGTTGACCCGCGCGTTAAAGATATTTAAAACGTCAAGGGTGAGCCGCACCCTGCTATTCAGGTCGTAAGAAATCTGGCCGTTGAAGAGCGTGGAAGGCGCGGACTCGACGGTGTCGTTCTGGACAAGCGCCCGTGGACCCAGGTAACGCATGAAAATGCTAACTGACCACGGTCCGAGTTGGTGAATGGTGGCGCCGGCTGCCGCCATCGTATTAATGGCCTCCGGCACATACTGTCCAAGCGTATCCTCGTTGTCCGTGAATCGCGCCCGGGAAAGCGCCAGATCGAAGTCAAAGAGCAGCCACTTAATCGGTTGCCAGTTTTCGGTCCACTCGATGCCCATGCGACGGGTCGGCCCCGCGGGGTCGGTGGTCCCTACGTCGGCGTCCCATACCAGCTCGGAATTGAGATCCAGAAGCCACAGGGAAAGCGTGCTTTGCAGTCCCGGGATTGCTTCATTGCGTACGCCGACCTCGCCCCCTTGCGACCGAACGAGAAGCGTCACTTTGGGAAGCGAGTCACCGGTACTCTGCTGTATGATTGCGGTTGTGCCGCGGGCATCGTTGGAATGATAGCCCTCCCCGTAATCGGCGTAGAACTCGGTTTTATCCCACGGTCCGAGAGTAACCGTGGCCTTCGGCAAAAGAAGTTCGCCAGACGAACTCCCAGAGTTCACCGTATCATCGCAATGCACATTGGCATATAAATAGACGTATCGCAATCCGATCGTCGCCCTCATCCAGGGCGTAAGCTGGCCCTCCACATCCACCCAGGGTTCAATCTTCGGCTCGGTCACCGTATCCACGCCCCAGGATGCGAGCCGCCGCCGGTCTACGGTGTGGTAGAGCGCTACTGGTGAAATGAGATCGCACCGCGCGTCGAGGCCTGCCCGGGTTTTTTCATGGATTCCTAAAACCGTATCCTGGCGCTGCCAGACATCCGATGTTCCATAGAACCACCGGTTGTCTTTCTGATTCATTTGATCACCGTTCACCGAGTCGACCAGATAGTAGGTGAAATTTGAGAAAAGATTCATATCGTATTTCACGGCATAAGCGGTTGCATTCAGCACGCCTCCTCCAAGCTCTCCCTTCCACGAACTCGACAAACTGTAGCGGTGTGAAGTACCGCCGTCGCTGGAGTCCTCGGTACCCCAGATGCTGATGTAGCCATCGGTAACGGCCCGTTGCGGGATATGGTTGGTGGCATTCCATTCACCGGAGTAACCCATGGCTTCTAAATTGAACACGCCTTCGCCAAGCTGTTGAGACCAGCGCAAAAGGCCGTTGTACTGGTTGTAGTCCTCAGGAACATCGAATGGCCCGTCCTGATGCATCGCTTCAAATCCGAGAAGGAGTGTTCCGCCGGCAAGTTCGGTGGATTGAGCGGCCAGACCACGCCAGTAGTTGAATGAGCCGACCGTTGCCGTCACAAAGGGATGGGCAATCTGATTATCATAAAATAAGTGGATCCCTCCCGCAGAGGAGAAATCGCCGTTTGATGCGTCATAGGGGCCCTTGAAATAGTCGGCATGATCGATAAGCTCGGGGATAAGGAAGTTGAGGTCGTCGTAGCCCTGTCCGTGGGCCTGCGTGGGCAGGTTCACCGGAACGCCGTCGATGGAAGTCGAGAAGTCGGTCCCATGGTCGAGGTTGAAACCGCGCAGCAAAAACTGGTTGGCTTTGCCGGCGCCGCTGTGCTGCGTGACAATGAGTCCGGGAACGACCTCTTCAACCTCACCTGTCCGCAGGATCGGACGATCTTCCAGAAGCTGACTGGTATAGGTCCCGCTGCTGGCTTCGTTGTTCGCCGAATCCACCTTATTCTGGTAATGACCGGTCACGACGATCTGCTCCATTTCCTTCGCACCCTTCGTCGAGTCCGGCTTTCGGGTACTGGAATCGTTTACAGCCCTGGTGCTGTCATGGACAGCTGCAATGGATGAATCGCTTTCCGCCGCCGCCGGCACCACCGGTGTTTGGGGAGTCTCGGCCCGGCATACGCCTGCAAGAAACAGTCCCACGAGGAGGAAATGATGAACTTGCGAAAATAAAAACCTCGTTTCGTCACCCCCAAAACGCGCTAAACGAGAGCAAATCCTCAAGACCGTCTCCTTTTTTCTGTGAATTGTGAATGTGGAAATATGGATACAAACGCTGATGGTGAGTCTAACGACAGCCTTTGGTCCTCTTTGGCAACAGTGCTTCTTTGTATACCCGGTATACCCGCGAAATAATCAGCAATCGCTTCTTTTGTGTAGCACAAAAATATGTTATGTGGCACTATTGAGTAACATAAAATCAGTTTTTATGCTACCACAACATTTCTCATCCACTATTTTTGATTAAAGGAGTCATCCATGCACATTCCCGACGGCTATCTCGGTCCCCCGACCTGCATCGCCGGCTACGCCGTCATGCTTCCGCTCTGGGCCATCGCTTCGCGTAAAGTAAAAAAGACGCTGAGCGCCCGGCAGGTGCCGCTCCTGGCAATCGGCGCGGCGTTCAGCTTCGTCATCATGATGTTTAATGTGCCGATTCCGGGCGGCACCACCGGGCACGCGGTCGGCGCGGTGCTCGTCGCAATTCTTCTCGGTCCGTGGGCCGCCTGCATCGCCGTGAGCGTCGCGCTCGTGATCCAGGCGCTCCTTTTTGGCGACGGCGGCATCACCGCCATTGGCGCGAATTGTTTCAACATGGCTTTCGTGTTGCCGATGGTCGGCTATATCGTTTACCGATTGATAAGCAGGAATAGCGCCATCACCTCTGTTCGCCGGATCGTTGCGGCGGGCATCGCCGGCTATGTCGGCCTCGTCGTCGCATCGCTGTGCGCGGGAATAGAGTTCGGCATTCAGCCGTTGCTTCACCATACGGCCTCGGGTCAGGCGCTCTACTGCCCGTACGGGCTCAAGGTCGCAATCACGGCGATGGTCGGCGCGCACGCGCTCGTTTTCGGCTGGGTCGAACTAATTGCCACCGCGCTGGTCGTAAAGTTCCTGCAAACAAAGGATCCCTCGCTTTTACAGCCGGGAATGGAGGCGAGGGAATGAAAACAACCACGAAACTCTGGATCGGTCTTGGCGCGCTCGCGATCGTATCGCCGATCGGGCTTTTCCTGCCGCATAAATTCAAGGCGGGTGACGCCTGGGGAGAATGGGATGCGAACAAAATCAAGGGGCTTGTCGGTTACGTCCCCCATGGCCTAAACAAGCTTTCTTCGCTTTGGCATGCTGTCATGCCCGATTATGCCTTCAAGGGCTGGGAAAACAAGGGCTTGGGGCATTTAAGTTTTGCGTATATCGTTTCCGCCGTCACGGGCATGTGCCTCATCGGCGGGGCCGTTATCCTTATTGGCAAATTTCTGACGAAAAAAGAGCCTCCGTTGAGTAAAAAAACCAATGCGAAGCGATCATGAAATGAGAGGAGCATGAAAGATCCAATACGCAGCTTCATTCAACAGGCGATCGTGCCGGAAATTTTCCATTCCGGGCATACTCCAAAACTATCGGGGAGAACAGGCGGAGTGCTCGAAAAAACGGTTCTTCGCGTCGTCGATTTCCTCAAGGCAACCGTCGAAAACGACGCGCTCGCCTCGCGTACAGGATTTCTGCAGGGAACCGATCCGAGGATCAAATGCCTGAGCGTCGTGTTGCTCCTCGGTTGCGCTCTCCTCACAAAAAGTATCGTGGAACTCGCACTTCTCTATGCTGCATGCGTTACACTGGCGGTTTTTTCTTCGATCTCATTGCTCTTTTTCCTTGAACGGACCCTTCTTTTCATTCCGCTTTTTTCGTTTTTCATCGTCATCCCCGCGATCTTTAACGTAATCACGCCGGGTGAATCGGTCCTCTCATTCAAAGCGTTCGGTGCGGGCCTTACCATAACCAGGCAGGGCATTGATTCAGCCCTTATTTTTTTCATGCGTGTGCTGGCGTCGGTGTCGCTTACCATACTCGTGATGCTTACCACGCGGCACCATGTCCTTTTAAGAACCCTCCGTATTTTCAAGGTTCCGCGATTGTTCGTCATGACCATGAGCATGTGTTACCGGTATATTTTTCTTCTGCTCGACGTTCTTCACAACACTTTTATTGCGATAAAATCGCGCGTCGGCTATGTGACCTCGGCAAAAACAGGGAGAATGCTTGTCGCTGCGAACATGGCGGGAATGTGGCTACGTTCGTACCGGCTGTATGGCCAAGTCTATGACGCGATGGTTTCGCGGGGCTACACCGGCGAGCCGATAGTGCTGGACAATTTCAAGCCGCATGCCGGCGACTATCTGCTCCTTGCCGCTTCACTCTTCACGCTGATCGGAACGCTGTGGCTGAACCGCTTTTTTCGCTGAATGACGTCTCTTTTTCGTATCAGGGGTCAATCGCGGGCCTGAACGGCCTTGATCTGGCCGTCGCGCGGGGCGAGCGAACGGCAATAATCGGCGCGAACGGCACCGGGAAATCGACCCTGCTGACTCTGCTTGACGCGCTCATCTTTCCGCAGAAAGGTCGCTTTACTTTCGCGGGCAAGGAGATCACGCCGCGGGTAATGAACGATGCCGCGTTTCAGCACGAGTTCAGGAAAAAGGTGGGGTTCGTATTTCAGAACCCGGACATCCAGCTCTTTTGCCCTACCGTCAAGGAAGATATTCTCTTCGGGCCGCTCCAGCTCGGCGTTCCAGTCCCCGAAATCAACAGGCGCCTCAAGTCCGCGGTGGAACGACTTCGCCTCGCTCCGCTGCTCGAACGGTCGCCGCACCAGTTGAGCATCGGCGAAAAAAAGAAGGCGGCCATTGCCTCGGTGCTGGTCATCGAGCCCGAAGTGCTTCTGCTCGACGAACCCACGGCCGGTCTTGACCCTCAAACCGTGCGTGATATTATCGCGGTCCTTCAGGAGGCGCACGAGGCGGGAAGGACCGTGGTCATGGCCACACATGACCTCCACATCGTGGAGGAGATCGCGGACGTCATTCATGTATTCGGGAATAACCGGACAATCATCCGCAGCGGAGCGCCGGAGGAGATATTGGCGGATACGGAGTTTCTGCAGAAGCACAACCTCGTGCACACCCATGTGCACCGGCACCTGCACGCGCACCACGCGCATGTACACTGAAATTATGGACGATCAAATCGCAAGATCTACGCGAAAAAGTCAGGAAGAAAAAACAGGCAGCACCATTGTTTTCGTAGTAGACTCATCAGGATCCATACTTTTTCTCTTGTTTGATGCATACCAGAAACGGGACCGGGTGGCGATGGTTGCCTTCAGGGGAACTGAGGCTGAGATGCTGTAGTCGCCTACGGACAGCGTCGAATCAGGATAAAAGAAGCTGGAAAACTTGCCATCCGGCGGTAAACCCCCGTTGTCAAAAGGATTGCTCAAGGGATTTGAGTTATTTACGCATGATCTATGCAAAAACGATAAGACCAGAGCGCTCATGGTCGTTGTTTCGGACGGCAGGGCGAATGTCCGTATCACGGCAGGTGAAAACGCTTTTAAAGAGGCGTTATATATTGTGTAATGACATTTATTCTGCTGGTATTCAATCGGTCCTCATTCATACCGAAACCGGCCTCATGCGTCTGGGAAAAATGCGCGAACTGACCCATCGGCTCGATGGAGTGTATTATCATATGGACAATATCCGGTCTGATACAGTGACCACCATGGTCAAGGAAGCCCTTTCGCGAACTTGACAAAAAGGTCAATAAAACACACAAACCACCTGTCTACGCGGTCAACAGACGATACACCTCTTCGAGGCTTTTCTGCGCATCGCCGAAAAACATCCGCGTGTTCTCCATATAGAAAAGGGGATTGTCGACCCCGGCATACCCGGTTGCCATGGACCGCTTCATTACGACAGCGACCTTGCTCTCCCAGCATTTGAGCACCGGCATTCCGGCGATGGGACTGTTTGGGTCGTTGAGGGCGGCCGGGTTCACGATGTCATTGGCACCGATAACCAGCGATACGTCTACCATTGGGAAGTCGTCATTGATTTCATCCATCTCAAACACGATGTCGTAAGGAACATTCGCTTCGGCGAGGAGCACGTTCATGTGGCCGGGCATGCGGCCCGCGACCGGATGGATTCCGAACCGTACAATTTTGCCTTTTTCACGCAGGGTTTTCGTGATCGCGGCCACCGCATGCTGGGCATGAGAAACGGCCATGCCATAGCCTGGGATGATCATGATGTCGCTCGCACGGGTAAGCAATTCAGCTACATCATCGGGATTGACCGTAACGACATCACTATGGGGTTGGTCCGCAGCAGAGGGGCGGGAGCCGCCGCCGGTGCCGAAGCCGCCGGCAATGACTGCGAGAAAATTACGGTTCATGGCGCGGCACATGATGTAGCTGAGGATTGCGCCAGATGAGCCGACAAGGGCGCCGGTAACGATGAGCAGGTCATTATTGAGCATGAAGCCCGTTGCTGCCGCGGCCCACCCTGAATAGCTGTTGAGCATTGAAATCACTACCGGCATGTCGGCGCCGCCAATGGCCATGACAAGGTGAATCCCGAACAAAAACGCTCCCACGGTCATTATGCAGAGTGCGACAAAGCCGCTTGGCATGCCTTGAACTGGAGGAAATATACCGCTGACCAGGGAGATTGACATATGGTTCGTCGCGGGGTTATGCGTCGAAACGAACACTATGCCAGCCCATATCGAGATAACGAAAAGGAACAGATTGAAAATATGGCGACCCGGCAGGGTCAGCGGTTTTCCGCTTATGCGCGCCGACAACTTGCCAAATGCGATCACCGAGCCCGAGCACGTTACCATGCCGATGAAAATGCCAACGCAGGTTTCGATGTCATGGATCTGCAGAGAGGCGCCGGTATAGTAGTTCAGCGTGTCGGGATCAAGGTAGTTCGCAAAGCCGATGAGCGTTGCCGCACCGCCGACAAGGCTGTGCAGGATGGCGATGAGCTCCGGCATCTGCGTCATTTGAACCCGCAACGCAAGCAGAAGGCCTATAGTCCCTCCCACGCCGATGCCGACTGCGAGCACCCAATAATTGTTCGAAATGCCGGTGAGGACGGTAGCAAGCACAGCGACGGTCATGCCCATAAGGCCGAATACGTTACCCCGGCGCGCTTTCTCCGGGTGGGAAAGGCCGCCTAGTGCAAGGATAAACAGTATCGTCGCGCCGAGATAAGCGCAGGTGACTATCCCCATGATTTGGCTGCTGATGGCGCCTCCTATTTGCGGAACATCTTCAACATACGCCACGTTACCGAGAATCCGCCAGTTATATTAATAAACGTAATTGTAATAGCGATTGCCGCCAGGATCCATACCAATTGCACCGATGTCGAAACCTGGATCAACGCGCCGATTATGATGATCGAAGAGATGGCATTAGTAACGCTCATGAGCGGAGTGTGCAGGGCCGGGGTGACGTTCCAGATTACCATGTATCCGACAAAGATGGCGAGCACAAATACCGTCAGATGCATGAGAAACGCGGACGGCGCCGCATAGCCGATGCCGGTGAGCGCCGCAGCGGCGATGAGCGTGGCCAGTGCCAGCTTGACCCACGAACCCTTGTCGGCTGAAGCTGCTTTGCCATGTATCTTTGCGACGTGCTCCGAATTGACGGCGGGTTTGACTGGCGGCGCAAGCGTCAGCTTTGGTGCGGGAGGGGGCCAAGTGACCGAGCCGTCCTTTATTACAGTTACGCCCCTGATCACCTCGTCGGTCATATCCAGCTTGATGACGCCATCTTTTAACGGTGTGAGTTCGGTGAGCAGATGACGCAGATTCGTTGCGTACAAGCTGCTTGATTGCGGCGCAAGTCGGCTTGGAAAATCAGTATATCCGATGATAGTTACGCCGTACCTGACAATAACTTTGCCCGGCTCAGTTAGTTCGCAGTTGCCGCCTTGCTCGGAGGCGAGGTCGACAATCACACTGCCGTCACGAAGTTTCTCCACCATGTCGGCCAAGATCAGCTTGGGTGCCGGCTTTCCCGGAACTAAGGCCGTGGTAATGATGATGTCGACCTCCTGGGCCTGTTTACGAAACAGAGTCATTTCGGCTTCAATGAACTCGTTGCTCATGGTTTTGGCATAGCCGCCGACACCCGTGCCTTCTTCCTTGTTCTCGACCTCTATGAACTCGGCGCCCAGACTCTGCACCTGTTCTTTAACCTCTTTGCGGGCATCGAAAGCCCGGACAATAGCGCCCATGCCTCGGGCCGCCCCAATCGCGGCGAGCCCCGCGACCCCGGCGCCGATTACGAGTACTTTACAGGGGGGTATCTTGCCTGCGGCAGTAATTTGGCCGGTGAAGAATCTGCCAAAATATCCTGCGGCCTCAACGACGGCGCGGTAACCGGAAACGTTGGACATCGATGAGAGAGCATCGCACTTTTGTGCACGGGAGATGCGTGGGACGCTGTCCATGGCCAACACTGTGACCTTCCGGGCAGCCAAGCTCTCCATGATCTCTTTGTTCTGGGCGGGCCAGATGAAGCTGATAAGCATTTGACCCACATGCATGAGGCGGATCTCATCCATAGTCGGCGGGCGCACTTTCATGATGATATCGCATGACTGCCACAGCGCCCCAGCACTGCTCATGACTTCGATGTTGGCGGTTACATACTTTTCATCGGGGAACCCCGCTGCCGTACCAGCGGCCGACTCGATGGCGAGGGTGAAACCGAGCTTTCGGAAGTGCTCGATAGTGTCGGGAGTTAGGGCAACTCTCCGCTCGCCCGCATAGAGCTCTTTCGGCACCCCGATTTTCATTGCGTATGTCCTTTCAGAGAAGCCGGTCGATAGAGGTCGCCATGCATAGCTACAACAGCCGCAAAACTTAAAATTTAGATAAAAATAAATAAGATCATACTAAGGATTCAGCCTCTTTCTTCAAATTCCCCAGCCAGCTAATCTGCCGACTTGATAGGTCGCGAAACAAAGCACCCACGCGAGGGAAAGCATATATATCACGGCGAATCCTAGCCATTTCCAGCCTATTTCGGCGCGAATGATCGAGAGGGCGGCTATGCAGGGGGGGACGATCAAGGTAAAGAGCATCAGCACGAAGGCGACCAGCGGATTGAAAGTTTTATCCGCGAGAAGCGTCGCTTTCAGACTCGTGGTTTTTTGATCTTCTTCGGATCCGACTTTATACAAGACCCCGAGCGTGGAAACCACCGCCTCCTTGGCAGCGAATCCGGTCACTGCCGAAATGCCTATTTTCCAATCGAATCCGAGAGGCTTGACAAAGGGTTCTATCGCTTTCCCCAGGCGTCCGGCAACGCTGTAGGCCAGCTCGTCCTGTGTACGGGAGTGTCCATTGATTCCGGCCGCCTCGTAAGGAAGTTTCGGGAACGAAACCATGGCCCAGATCAGTATCGAGGCCGCCAGAAGCACCGTTCCGGCCTTTTTCAGATATCGGCCTGTTTTGTCAACGACATGCCAGGCGATGCCGCGGGCGGTCGGCATCCGATAGGGGGGAAGTTCCATGACAAAAGGGGTCAGTTCCCCGCGCAATACGGTTTTACTGAGCAGCAGCGATGAGAGGAAGGCGAGAACTACACCGATGAGGTAGATGATCATGACATAGGTTCCTTCGTTTCCCCCGAAGAAAATTCCGGCCAGAAACACCAGGACCACTAGTTTTGCGCCGCAGGTCATGAACGGCGTGACGAGAATCGTAATGATTCGGTCGCGGGGGTTTTTCAGCGTCCGTGAAGCCATGATGGCTGGCACCGAACAGCCGAATCCGAGCATGAGAGGCATGAACGATTGGCCGTGCAATCCGAAAAGATGCAGGAATTTGTCCATGATGAAAGCTGCGCGCGCCATGTAGCCGGTATCTTCGAGAAACGAGATGCAGAGAAAAAGAATTGCAATCTGTGGTACAAACGAGAGAACGCCGGAGAGACCGCCGATGATTCCGTCGATCAGAAGCGAGTGAATGATCCCCGCGGGGATGGAGGCGGAAACCAGGGTAGTTACAAACGCGAATGCGATATTCAACAGATTCGTCGCGTATCTGCCGAACTTGAAGGTGACCTGGAAGATGCACCACATGGTCAGCAGAAACAGCGGGAGTCCGAGAATGCGGTTCATGAGGATCCTATCGATCCATTCGCTGGTTGCGGAGAAGTTTCCGCTGCTCCGCATTACCGATTCGGCAATGATGCCGTGGACATAAGCGTAGCGCTGTTCGGATACCACGATCTCCGCATCTCTCCCGAAATGGGTTTCTATTGCACGGATGCTTGCGGAGGCCTTTTTTTCTATCAGCTCCCGGTTGCGGCAGCCGATAAGTTTTTCCTGAGCATTTGCATCTTTTTCCAAGAGTTTGATGGCCAGCCAACGGGGAGCGTATTTCGCCGAGAATTCCCGGTCAGTCGAAAGCTCTCGCGTCAACTGCTCGATCTCGGATTCGAGTTCGCTTCCATAGAAAATATGGCGATCCGGCAGAATCAACTTTTGAGATGCGGCGATGACTGCGTCCAACAGTTCATCGGTCCCAATGCCTTTGGTCCCGACTGTCCGGGTAAGCGGAACTCCCAAAAGGGTTGAAAGTTTCCGCGAATCGATTTTGATACCCATGGCCTCAGCCTGGTCCACAATGTTAAGCGCGCCCACCATGGGTATTCCAAGTTCCTGAAGCTGAAGGAAAAGATAGAGATTTCGTTCGATATTGGTCGCATCGAGCACATCGATGATGACATCAGGCTTCTCTTCGAGGATGAAATCCCGCGTGATCACCTCATCCAGCGAATATGCTGTGAGGCTATACGTGCCCGGAAGATCGCAGATGGTGAATTCAACGCCGCCGTAGCTCCTCTTCCCCTCCCGCTTCTCCACGGTGACGCCTGCATAGTTGCCCGTTTTCTGGCGTGCGCCGGTAAGGGCGTTGAAAACCGTTGTCTTGCCGGTATTGGGGTTCCCGGCGAGGGCAACCCGGATGACGCATTTTTCTTTCATCGTTTCCCTTTTTGGGTAACGACTGCCGGCAAAACCGCGGAGATTTTTTCCACGTTGATTCCTGCGGCTTCGGCCCTGCGAATCGTTACATTATATCCCAGAATCCGGATTTCTATCGGATCGTGCAACAGAGCAAACCGAACCACGAGGCCCTCTACGCCTTTGGTAAAACCCATGTCCGCGAGTTTCTTCCCGATCTCCCGGACATGGGTAACGCGATTGATGCGAAAGCGTTCGCCTTTTTTTAACATGTCGAGCGAAACTATTGTTTCCATTATTTCCTCATCTCTAACCTGTAAATCAACTGTCTCGTTTATGATAACGATAACCATTATCAATATATATCATTAATTATCATCCACAAGAGAATATTTATTGACGTCAGTATTGATTTGCCGCACTTTGTATTTGTAGCTGAGTATTTATAGCTGACGTCATTAAAATTGATGATGATTGCCATTATTAGAATGGCGCAACAATAGTCTCCGTAAGTTTTCGCATTCTAAGCGCTCATGCTACCCCATCTTCCGGCACGCCGGGCATATGCCATAGAGCACCATCTTATGTCGCAGGAGTGAAAAACCAAGCTTTCCGGCTATCGCCACCTGCTCAGCTTCGATGCCGTTGTTGCTGATCTCACGGAACATACCGCACTGAACGCAGACAATATGATCGTGATGCTCATGCCCGTAGTCATGCTCGTACCGCATAGTTCCATCGCCGAACTCGACGGCGCGTGCAATACCTGCCTCCGTTATGAGCTTCAGGGTCCGATAGACCGTTGCGATGCCGATTCTCGGCTTTTTTTTATGAACCAGTTCGACCAGTTGGTTGGCCGTGATATGGTGCTCGCATTGGAGAAAAACATCAAGGACCTCGTTACGCCGCGTGCTCCGGCGAATACCTTTGGCGTTTAAAAAGTCGGTGAAGTGTTTCTGGGCATCCACCGATACCACCCCTCTTGTTAAAAGATAACGATTATCAGTATCAAATATATAATTTCTGCATTTTTCTTCGCAAGCACATCATATCGATCATGTCCAGCCGCTATATTTGTCATCATTCATTTTGTCCTGAAGTATTTTCCCAACGTAGTTACTTCCTGCGGAGCGAGATTGCAAGATGCTGATTTTGATAAAAACAGGATAGTAGCCTTAAACATATCAATCAATACGGAGGAAGGTTATGATGTATAGAAGTCGGGTATCGATCATCATGGTTTCTTTGTACGCCGGTTCCCTGTTTGCGGGTCCGATGATTGAATTCGACACGAAATCATTCCAATGCGGAGATGTCGCCGAAGGAAAAGTTGATACTCTTCATGCGGTCTTTCACATTAAAAATAGCGGGGACGCGATGCTGGTCCTGAAAGAAGTGCGGCCGGGATGCGGCTGCACGGTAGTCAAGTGGGATTCGACGGCGCGGCCCGGAAAAACTGCCAAAATCGAAGCCTCGGTTAATATTAAGGGATACCACAGCGGTGCGATTACCAAGTACGTTACCGTCCGCTCAAACGCCGTAAACGATTCGATGGAACGTCTTTCGATCCAGGCGACGGTTGAGAGCATCATCGAAGTATCGCAGACCTATCTCACCTACAGGAGGAGCGATGCTGGCAAGGAAAAAATCCTCACCTTTGCCTCCAAGAAGAATGATCTAAAGGTGAAAGAGGTCACCTACGAGCCGAATAAATACTCCCTGCCGGGCACACCCGAGCAGGTAGCGGAGAAGCTCAAAAAACTCAAGCAGCCAGTCATGTTTACCTGGGTAAAGACCGACTCCACCCGTGCCGACGGTTATCGAATATTCCATTTGAGTCTTCCCAGTCCGAAATTTGATTCAACAGATAACGGGGAATTTATTGTTACCACAAATCACCCGGATAAACCGGAAGTCAAGATTTCGGTGAATCTGGCGCCGTAGAAAGGAGAGATTGTCTTTTCAATCTCTTTTTTTTGCGGGCATAAAAGTCTAATGGATATTAATTCCCACAGCTATGGGTAATGCAGCATGATGTTCGGTATTACGTTCGCGATGTAGTGCGGGAATTATGCGGACGACACATATCTTCTCTCAATCCTCTTCTGCCGCCACTCCCACGCTTACCTGTCTCACGCCGACCAGCGATTTGATGGAGAACGCCAATTTTTCCACGAGCGCCGCCTTGCCCCGCACCGCGATGATCTCAAGGCAGAGATCGTGGGTCAAATGGACGTGCTGCGTCGAAATGATGAGATCCTGAAAGTCATGCTGCAGGTCAAGCAGGGTATTTACAAGTTCGCGCTTGTGATGATCGTAGGTCATAACAATAGCTCCGGCAATGACTCCGCCTTCCACGATTTTCTTGCGGGTCAGCTCTTCACGAATGAGGTCGCGGATCGCCTCGGAACGGTTACGATACTTGCGCGAGGCGATATGGCGGTCGAAGGCTTCGATGAGCGCTTTTTCAAGTGAGATACCAAAGCGGTACAACTCGGCCATGCGCGCTCTCCTTGCTTCTCAAAAGGCGGATAGCACAATCAATCTAAAAATAATTGGTTTTTCTGCAGCGGGAGTTTTCTTTGCGAATAAATCCTCTCGTCTTTCGACAGGCGGGAGAACGAGCGGGCAGGGTCGTTAAAACGTGCGACGAATACAACGACTTGGTGAGGGAAAGAAAAAAGGCAATCGAAGTTTCTGCATTCTCGCTCGTGCGCGAATTTATACGATTAGCAGCATTGGATGACCGCCGAGCCTTTAAGAGCGCCGGACCGGTGATCATCAAGCGCTCGATTAATATCGACAAGAGGATAGACCGTGACCGAAGTTTTTATCGGTATAGCCGCGGCAAGCGGCAGAAATTTTTCGCCGTCTTTCCGCGTAAGATTAGCTACCGAGCGAATGGAGCGTTCGCCCCAGAGAATATCATAGGGAAAGGCAGGGATGTTGCTCATGTGAATTCCAGCGCAGATCACGCTGCCGCCTTTTGCGCACGCCCTGAGCGCAAGGGGCACAAGTTCTCCGGCAGGGGCAAAAATGATGGCTGCATCGAGCGGCGCGGGAGGCGGCTCGCGGACAGCGCCGGCCCAGGCCGCGCCGAGCGACCGGGCGAAGGCCTGTCCCTCATTGTCGTTCTCCCGAGTAAATGCGTACACATCTTTGCCGAGAAACACCGCCGCCTGCGTGATGATATGCGCTGCCGCGCCGAATCCGTAAAGGCCGATACGACGGGCTTCCCCGGCAAAGGAGAGAGCGCGGAACCCGATGAGCCCAGCGCAAAGAAGCGGCGAGGCTTCTTTGTCGCCGAATCCGGATGGAATGGGGAAACAGAATCGTTCGTCGGCGACCGCGAACTCCGCGAATCCGCCGTCAACAGTATAGCCGGTGAAGCGCGCCTGGTTGCAGAGATTTTCCCGGCTGCATTTACAGTAACTGCATACTCCGCAGGTGGAAGCGAGCCAGGGCACACCGATGCGGTCATCAACGGCGAACCGGGTCGAGCGCTCTCCGCATGCGGCAACCGTTCCGACGATCTGGTGGCCGCAGATGAGCGGCCATTTAGGCGATGGGAGCTCTCCGTCAATGATATGGAGGTCGGTACGGCATATCCCGCAGGTGCTCACCCTTATGAGCACTTGGTGTTCGCCGGGCGTTGGAACGGGAACATCCATAATAGCAAGTGGTGTGCATGGTTTCCGGAGGATCGCAGCTTTCATAGAAAGTCCTTTCAAAATCATAAAACAGAATAGTCAATGTAAGGTGTAGATGTGTAAAAATTTAGCTGAGAATGAAGCCGGATTTATTGAATGCCCCGCACCACCACTCGTTTTCGCGCTGTTTTTTAATGAGCACAAAGCCGAAATTCCGGGCAAGTCCGATCGCATTGTCGGCCTCATCGGTCAGGATGCCCGACCAGATGAGCAGGCCTTTCTGAGACAGCAGGGCGGCCGTGGCGCCGAGCAGAGGAGCGGATTCAGTGATGAGCATGTTCATGACAATAAAATCGAAATGAGCTTGGACGTTCAGGGAGCTGATGGAGCCGATGGTAAAGGCGATTTTGCCCTGCGCGGCGTTGTCGCGGCGATTTTCTGCGAGGTTTTCGCGGCAATGCGGGTCAATTTCTATGCCAAGGCAGGAGGATGCGCCGCAGGCGTCTGCCGTGAAGCAAAGCACCCCCGAACCAGTGCCGATGTCAAGAACGCGGCTATGGTTGATCTGGCGGCGGAATGCGATGATTGAAGCAGCCGCCAGTCGCGTGGTCTCGTGATGGCCGGTGCCAAAAGCCATTTTAGGCTCTATTTTGATCCAGTGCTTTGCCGATGCGGGCGGCGGCAGCCAGAGCGGGGAGACCCAGAACCCGTTCGCGAGAGGCGCGGGTTTCATTGACGCTCGCCACTTCGCGATCCAGTCGCGTTCATCGACCTGCTCGATGGCGGCGACTGAAAGATCGCCGAATTTACTGAGTTCGGCCGCGGCAGCTTCGGTGGAAGATTTGTCGGCAAAGTAGACCTTGAGCACCATGCGTCCATCAGTCATATCTTCTTCGTTGCCCAGCATGCCGAACAACAGGCACCGGGCAATTATGCATTCATAAAGGGTCGATGGGATGGAGAAAATTAGGCGGAAATAAGGCATAGTTGAATCAAAAATTGCAAAAGCTATTTCACCGCTTTCGACCGCCGGATCGCGCAGAAATCGCCGCACATGCTGCAGTGCGATGGGTCGCCGGTGGGCGGGAGCGAGGCGCGGTATCGGCGCGCTTTTTCAGGATCGATGCAGAGGGAGAGCATTCGCTCCCAGTCTAAATCGATTTTCGCTCGGGAGATTGCGTCGTCCCATTCGGAGGCACAGGGGAGTCCGCGTCCGATGTCTCCCGCATGGGCTGCGATGCGCGAAGCAATGACTCCCTCGCGAACATCGTCGACCGAAGGCAGGCGAAGATGCTCGGCAGGGGTGACATAGCAGAGAAAATCAGCCCCGGCCATGCCGGCGATGGCGCCACCGATGGCGCCGGAAATGTGGTCGTAGCCCGGCGAAACGTCGGTTACGAGCGGGCCGAGTACGTAGAACGGCGCATTGTCGCAGAGCGTCTTCTGGACTTGGACGTTGCTGGCGATCTGATCGATCGGGACATGGCCGGGGCCCTCGACGAAGACGGTTACGTTCCGCAGCCGCGCTCGCTTGACAAGATCGCCGAGTACGATAAGTTCCTCGATCTGTACGCGGTCGGTGGCGTCGTGCAGGGCGCCGGGACGAAAACCGTCACCCAGGCTTATGGCCGTGTCCCAGGCCGCGAGAATATCCAGAAGCCGGTCATACTGTTCATAAAGAGGATTGTCCCGGCCGTTCTTGTAGATCCACTCCATAATAATGGTTCCGCCCCGGCTCGTCGCCCCGGCGAGCCGATCGACTTCCTTGAAACGCTCAACGGTTTTGAGGTTCACACCGCAGTGCAGGGTAAGAAAATCCACGCCTTGGCGGCAGTGCTCCTCGATGATTGCAAACATTTCATCGGCGGTAAAATCGAGCACCGATTTTTTCCTGAGACGGGCGGCAGTGGTCATTTCATAAATGGGAACGGTTCCAAGCGGCACCATGCACTGTTCGATGAGCGCGCGGCGGATCGCGCCGAGGTCACCTGCCGTTGAAAGATCCATGACGGCATCGGCACCGTGCCGGATCGCCACGCGCATCTTTTCGAGTTCCTCATTGACATCTGCTTTAGCGGACGATGTGCCGATATTCGCATTTATCTTGATCCTCGTTCCACGGCCAATGGCCATCGGATTGATGGGGCGGAGGCGGTTGCGAACCAGCGCGATGGAGCCATCCGCAACGCCGTCACGTATTTTTTCAGGCGTCACCCCCTCGCGGACAGCGGCGTTTTTCATTTCATCGGTAATCGTACCGGCTTTCGCCAGTTCCATACGGGTCATTCGAAAACTCCGTTTTGAAAAAAGGTATTCAAAAAATAGATCAGGTCTCATAAGGAGGACAGAGGGTTTTATCCGGAGCTTCACCGGTCATTGCTCGTGTGTCCTACGGTGCCTGAAAACGCCCGACGCAACGCGCATTTTTTGAGATTCAAAGGACCGTGAATAGTTGCCCCCCTTTACCCGTAATGTTGTATATATAGATGATAATTTTTCATGACAGCGAGAGCGGAGGGAAATCTATTGACTTCCCGGCAGATAATGTGGAATAAGGCATATATCTCTTTTGACCGTTTCTGAAGCTCCGGCGGGGTATCGGAAAACGGAGGCGACATGAACTCGAAGTCGGCGAATAGAAAGCTTACCAAGAAGCAACTTGAGCATTTCAAGGTAAAGCTTCTGTTGGAAAAAAACAAAGTGCTGGAGGAGATGACCGATCTGCAGCAGGATAACCTGAAGCAGTCGATTTCCGAGGCGTCGGGTGAAAATTCCCGGTACACCTACCATCTGGGCGATGTTGCGTCGCTTTCCTATGGGCGAGAATTTTCCATGGGTCTTGCCGAGCGTCAGCAGAAGTACCTCGAAGAAATCGACGAGGCCATAGGGCGGATACAGGAAGGTACCTACGGGATCTGCAAAGTGACGGGCGAGCCGATTTCCGTTGAGCGTCTCGAAGAGGTTCCGATAGCAAAATACTCGGTCAAAGGGAAAGAATTACTCGAACGCAGGAGACGCCAGGGAGGCGGTTGATTTAAGAGCCGCCAAGGCAGGGGAAGTGCGTCCTATCCGCAGCCTCGTAATCTTGTGCTTTGTGATGTGCTTATCGGCTGCCCTTTTTTGTTTCACCGAGGCCTCTGATCCGCAGTTTGATATAAGTGACAGCGCTGTAATTTCCTTTCGATGTCCCCGATCGGTCCTCTCTCGTGAAAGCCTCGAGCGGTTTCTTTCCCTTCATCGCGGTCGTGAAATGGTGCATTTTATCCGGAATTATCTGGATTCGGCAGGTTTTTTCAACTCCCGATTGGATACTGTGGTTCCCCATCACTATTGTGTAATGTTGGGCAAACGGAGCACCATTACTGTTGAGATGCCGCCGCGCATCGACACGCAAATTGTTGATTCCCTCCCCCCGTTTGTATGCCCGCGGCCGTACGACGCCGGGGAGGTGAGCAGTCGGGTAGTTTCGATCAGTCGGCGCCTTGCTGAAAAAGGGTTCCCTTTTGCAACTGTCAGCGTGATCATCACCCCCGTGCCAGCCCCGTTGTATGGAAAAAGCGGAAGGTTCGATTCATTGCTGCTGGGGTATCGCATCCTGACCGACCGTAAATGTCTCTTTGCCGATCCGCTTCTTCTCGGTGCAAAATCGACCCGCCGCAGCCTCCTTCTGCACGATGTGGCGATGAAACCCGGCGATTTGTTTGACATTCGAAAAGTTGAAGCGACGCTGGATGCATTAAGTCGGCGACCGTACATCAGCGATGCAACCCTCGGAAAAATCGCCGTGCAGTCCTATACGCCGGCCGGGGTGCATGATACCTTGCAAACTCGGAACAATGATTACGTCGCTGTTCCCATCTATCTCAAGGATCGAACCGGCCTCGGCATCGATGGCGCGCTCGGCCTGAGCTCGATCGCGGGAAGTTCGGCTATTCTGCAGGGCGATATGACGCTCTCGTTTTTTAACCTGTTCCATTCCGGCGAGAGCGCGTCCCTCCTCTATGCCGGCGATAAAACATATCAAAAATTTAATATCGAAGGAGCAAAGCCATGGCTCTTCGACTACCCGATGACAGCATCCGGTTCCTTCGGACTTGAAGTTAAAAATAATGAGTATGGCTACCTTGCAGCGCAGGCGACCGATCTGATCGATATCCAGAATGGCTGGAATGTTGGTTTCAGCCTTACCGCGACGGAAACGACCCTGGACAGCGTTATCGGCAGCGGCGACACCATGACAGGGACCTGGCGGTACTATGGCGCGGATTTTCTGATCGGCCGAACCGGGCAGCCGCTCAGGGACGGGGTGTTGTCGACCGAATTCTCTCTTGCGGTTGGAGGCGGGGTTGCCGAGCGCGAGCGTGATTACAGCAGGTCGAATGTGGAGTTCATGGCGGGTTTTCATGCGCCGCTGCTGAACCACCAGGCTTTGCACGTGCGCGTTGTGACGGATTATCTCTACACGGCGGAATCGACGCTGGTGGCTGCCGAGTTGTATCAGGTCGGAGGATATGGGTCGGTCCGCGGATATCTGGATAATGAGTTCGCTTTCAGGACCGTTGCGTATGACCAGTTGGAATACCTTTATTACTTCAGTGCAACGGGTTCCGCATATATATTTTGCGACAACGGGTTCGGTTTTACCCAGTCCATTACTGCGGTTCGCTGGGGTGAAGAAACCGGTTTCCTGGGGTATGGCATCGGGGTGCGCCTTCCGGCCAAGTTTGGCATCGTTACCCTCGAGTGGGCGCGAAACAAGGACGATGGAAATAGCCTCGGACGATTGCATGTCGGAGCGAGCATTGAATAGAACTTTCCGTATGTGCCAGAAACGTTTGAACCGGGAATTACGACGAGGAACGGATTTTTTTTGAAACCACCCTATGCTATCAATAAGTGTCTGCGTCACCCTTCTCCCGCTTCTATTGACCTCGCTTGTCGCGGCATGTCCCGCAGACTCTTTGCGCGCAACTCTCGATTCGGTGAAAGCCGCGCGACTGATTGACGGAATCCGGCCCGAATCGATCGGGGAGGAGTGCCTTGCGCAGACCGTCGAGGCTCTTGACAGAATTCACGGCGTTTGCTCCGGTGAGGAAGCGTTGCGGCTTATCGAGAAGTGGAGCGAGGGAAGGTCGATTTCCCTTTCGTTTCTGTATCGCTGCATCGCCGCCAAAATCGGGCGAAGCGATCCCGCCCTGCCGCGCGGAATACTTGCATTATGGGAAAAAAAACACGGGCAGGTCAGGGCGTCGATCGCGGAACAGGAAGCCATGGGCAGGATAGCGGAAGAGGATTCGCTCTACACGGTGCTGGACCATTGTAATCCACTCTCCGCCGATGATTTCCTGCAGTGGGCGCATTCAGACGAGGTGTTGTCCGGCAGCTACGGCGCGCCGGCAGTTTTGTACTGCCGCGCGCTTCAGGCGGATCCGCGAAAAATCGATCAGGTTTTTGTAATGCTGTACCTATGGCTGGAAAATGCTCCCGCAGATTCCATTGCAGTCGCATTGGCTGCTTTTCAAAAAGACGCCCTTTACTGCCGCAATATTGATACTATTGGCCTCCAGTGCCGTATCGGCGATTTCTACGACCGGCATGACCTCTATGATGCCGAAACAAAGGTTCTCCTTGCCGTCCCGGAAACCCGCGCCCGCCTTGCACCGCGTCTGTACGAACTTGCCGGTCGTGTGCTCTCCCGAAGGCTCTATGCCGAGGCAATCCCGCCTGCAATGGCGGCTTTCAAAAGCTCGGAAATGCCACCGGTGAAGTCGGCCGTGGCTGAGATAGCGTACCGGGCTTATATGGGGCTGCATTCGTTCGATTCCGCACTCGTCTGGCTCGAATACGCAGGTCTCTCCACTGAGAACCGCAGGATTGATGCCGTGGTCCTTAACCAGGCGACAGGGAGAATCGGTAAGGCGAAATCGTTGATCAGCGAATTGCCGCCGACTTTTGCCCGCGATACGCTTGCGCTGCGGGAGCGGCTTTTTGAAGGGGATATCGCCGGGGCGGCCGATGCGGTGAAAAAAGGGATTGCGTGGTTGCAGCGGCCCAATGAAACGCTTCTCTGGTCGGTTCGGACCTTGCTGTTTCGCGGGGATATCGACCGTCTTTCCGAGCTTCTGGATAGTACGCTTCCAGAGCCAGCCTGGAGCGGAGCACAGGAGTTCCTACGCGATCGACTGCTATTGCACCTACTCCTGAATTCGAACGATGACCTTGCAGGCTGGTCTCAAATAGCATACTATCTTTTTATCGATAAGCCGGAGCGTGCCGTGGCAAAGCTTTCGGGGATAGCGGGGAAATTCAAAATTCCCCTGCTTCTTCTGATTATAAAGGATCAGCTGGAGCGCGGTAAAATTACGGTGGCGGAAGCGCTCTTTGAGCGACAGGGTGATACGGTCGATTCGCCGGAATATCTCTACTTGCGGGCGCAAACCCTGCTGAATATTAACGTTCGCGAAAACGGCGGGCGGGCTCAGGCGCTTCTTGGACGCATCATCAGGGATTTTCCGGAAGATGTCTTTTCCGAAAAGGCGCGCGTTCTGCTCGCGGAGCGGGCCCCGGGAAAGTAAGACTGGCACAAGGCGGGAAGGTAATTACCCCGTCAATCGCGGATAATAACAAATGTCAAACAAACATGTTATCATACATGGCCACTTTTATCAGCCTCCGAGAGAAAACCCTTGGATCGGCCTTATCGAAACCCAGAACTCGGCTGCGCCTTACCACGACTGGAACGAGCGGGTATACGCCGAGTGCTATCGCCCGAACGCGTTTTCCCGCTTGCTCGATCAGAACGGCGCGATCATCGATATTCACAACAACTATACAATGATGAGCTTCAATTTCGGGCCGACCCTCTTTTTGTGGCTCGAACAGTACCACCGCCGGACCGTACAACGGATCATCGATGCAGACAAGGCTAGCTGTGCCAGGCTCGAAGGCCACGGGAATGCGATCGCGCAGGTTTTCAACCACATCATCATGCCGCTTGCCTCCCATCGTGACCAACTCACCCAGATCCGGTGGGCGCGCTATTTCTTCAGGAAACGGTTTAACCGCGAGCCGGAGGGGATATGGCTGGCCGAAACCGCCATCAACATGGAGACGGTTCGCTGCCTCATCGAGGAGAATATTAGATTCGTCATCCTTTCGCCCGCTCAGATCGAGGCAATTCGTCCTCTCGATGGCGCCGGCGCTTGGACGTCGTCACCGCAGGGTATCGATACGCGCCATGCCTATCGCCTCTATGCCTCCGACCGCACCGGCAACAAAACCGGCGGATTTGTTGATGCCTTTTTCTTCGATAAGGGCCTTTCCCGCGAAGCAAGCTTTGGCGATCTTTTGAAAAATGCGGAGGATTTCGGCCAAAGCATAAATGCCGCCTTCTCTCGCCATGCGGTCGACGACCAAGCGGTAGTGCTTGCCACTGACGGCGAAACCTTTGGACATCATAAAGCGTTCGGCGACATGTGCCTCGCCTATTTCTTCAGGAAAATCGCGCCAAAGTTCAACATCATTCCGGTGAGTTTCGGCTATTTCCTGGCCCATAACCCTCCGCGTCAAGAGGCCCTTCTCAAGGATCCCTTCGGCGAAGGAACCTCTTGGAGCTGCGTGCATGGCGTGGGAAGATGGACGCGTGATTGCGGATGTACAACAGGAGGAGAGAAATCCTGGCGGCAGACTTGGCGCTCCCCTCTGCGCAGCGCCATGCAGAAGCTGCAGGCAAGGGTTGATGCCGAATTCGAGGAACATGTTTCGGCGGTAGGGCTCGATCCCTGGAGGTTGCGGGACGACTACATCCGCGTGATGGATAACCCTTCGGAGCGGGTGTTTCTCGACTTTCTCAGCGCGAACTCAGGTGGCGCTTCTTTCTCCCCGGATGCGGCGATTTCTATTCGTAAATATCTGGAGGCGCAGAAATATATGCTTTATTCCTTCACTTCGTGCGCCTGGTTTTTTTCCGACATCGGCGGCATCGAGGCGATGCAGAACCTCGCTTACGCGACGCGCGCTTTGCAGATGGGGATATCTCCCGAGCCGCGTGCAGAGGCGCTGGAAGAATTCCTGGCCTTTCTGCAGCAGGCCCCGTGCAATGTGGGCGGCGCAACCGGCCGGTCCCTCTTCGAAAAGAACATAGCGCCCTTCCTCAACCATGAGGCGATACTGGCTTTTACCGCCGCTGTGGAGCGATCGATCGACATCGCCAGGGCCGACAGGCAGCGTCTCTTCGAATATGATATTCTCCTGCACCCTCTCTTCTCAACAAAAAAAAGGTTGCTTTCCTTCCACGGCTATGCCGCCTCGCTCGTAAATGCGCTAACCGGGGAGCAAAGTCGGAGTGCGGTGCTTATTTCGCACCGCAATAAAGCGGAAGTACAGGGTTGGGTCATTCCCGGCGCGGTCGATCCGGGCGCCGCAGGCCGGGCGATGCGGGCTGAGGAAAAGCTCGGGGCGTGGATCAACCACCCCTTCGCGTGCACCTTTACCCTTACCGATATTTTCAAAACATCCCGCGAAAACATGGCGGCATACATTCACCGGAATATTTTCAAAGACACCTTTGAAAAATACTCCGCATGGATGCGTAAGAATGATCAGGAGCTCGATGTTCTCTCACGACTTGATTCTCCGCTGCCGCTCTATTGCATGGCGCCGATTGACTTTGTATATAACCAGCAATGGAACCATTGTATCCTGCAGCTCGAACGGCGAGGCGGCGAAGAGGAAATCGCGATCCGCCTTCGGGAGCTTTATGCGCAGTGCAATCGTTTCAAGATCGTTCCGGATCTCAAAGAATCGGCGACGTCCATTGAGCGCACCATCATCCGGGAACTGGCCGTACTTGCCGTGTCGCCGGCTTCTGCGATCTGCAAACGCATCGGGTTGTTGCTCGATATCGTTGACCATTACGCAATGCCTGTCTCGAAGCATAGGCTGGAGGATTCTTTTTCGCCGATTATGGCCGGTTCGTTGAAGAATCTCAATGACGAAGTGGAACGATTGGAATTAAAAACAAATCCGTCGGCGCACGAGCAGAAAATTCTGGAGGAGGGAAAAATGCTGCTCAGTTCCCTGATTGAATTCGCGGCGCGGATGAACTTCAATACCGATCCATTTCAGAGGGGATAGGAGGGAAATAAATGTTTGCATTTTTTTTAATCCATAGATATATTTCTTGTTGGATATGGGTTCGGCGGGTCGGCCGTAAGGGTAGGTAGTAAGGATCGGCCGCAGCGGCGATGAGAAAGGCAGGGGGGAATAATGAGTGCACTACATCCGATCGCATTGTTTATCGAGATATGCATTTTCCTTTTAGGGGTGGGAATCGGCCATAGCGTGCTGCTCCTGAAAATCCACCGGGAGGAAAACCGCAAAAAAGAGCTGGAGCTTACGCTGCTCGCGAAGAGATCGGATCTCTTATCGCAAAGCAAAATGATCGCGCACGACCTCGAAGAGGCGCTCTATAACGCTAAAGTGCGGCAGGAAATCGACGATATCCTTCGAAAAAGATGAGTCGTCGCATAGGTGATAATGGGCGGATGGAACGAAGCAGTTCCTCGATGGTGACTCGCTAAAGTGGTGCATGTAATCGTAATCCAATGTACTTCAAAGAAGTGAGAAAGGGTTCGCCGCCGCAGTGGCGAGGTGATAAAAAGTAATATATCTTTGCTGTAAACGCAGGGATGAGCAGCAGAAAGAGGTGGCTGCAAAAAAGTATTGACAGGAAAGTAGGATATAATTATTATTTGATCCCAAGGGACGTGGAATACCCGAGGTGATCGCTTACGGAGGTGACGTAGAATGATTCTAGATGAACAATTTGATGCGGATGAAATTCTTCGCGACGTCGATGAACGGTACAGCGAAGAGAGCGAAGTCGAAGAAGAGGAAATGCGGGAGCTGAACTTCGGCAACGTTCATGATGAGAACGATCACTTCAGCGATATGGCGAGCGATCTCGACAATACCGATGATATGTGGGAGTAAGAGAGCGCGACGGGAAGCGAAAGCAAACTGCTCCGTGTAGATGGAGTGAGGGCGGGCACGAGTGTCCGCCTTTTTTGTTGCCATGACAGTTTATACGTTTACGGAGACCGAGGGTGGCGAGAATACAGATGTTGGAAGACTCACGGAGAGATGGCATAATCTACATCGTTTCGGATGCGCATATCGGCGCCCCGTTTCCGGACGCCCCGCTCTGGGAGCGGGAATTGATAGCCTTTATCGACGGGATTTCGGATGGCGCTGCTGCGCTGTATATTCTTGGCGACCTCTTCGATTTCTGGATCGAATATGGCAGTACCATTCGTGCCGACTATTTCAAGGTGCTCCACGCTCTCAGGAAGCTCATCGAGCGCGGCATTGCAGTTCACTACTTTACCGGGAATCACGATTTTGCCTTTGGACCTTTTATCACCGAAACCCTGGGAATGATCATGCATCCCGATCATGTTACTGCAGATGTCCAGGGAAGGCATATCCATCTGTATCATGGGGATGGATTGGTTGGGCGGGACATTGCCTACCGCATGCTGAAACGATTGCTACGCAACCCATTGAGCCAGGCGCTCTACAAGCTTCTGCCCGCGCACATAGGAATCTCTCTCGCTACCTTCTGCTCCGCCTCAAGCCGCAAGGCCAGTGAGCGCTACATGAACGAGAAAATCGTCGATGAGTACCGGCGGCATGCGCTGTCCTACCTTAGAAGCGGGAGCGATATCGTGTTTTTCGGCCATTCGCACCATGCAGAGTTGTCGAGGTGGGGCGAGAAAATCTACTGCAATACGGGAGCCTGGATGCGCTACTACAACTATGCTACCCTTAAGGGCGGGGAGGTCCGGTTGTGGCGCTACCGATCTGGAGATCCGCAGGAGATTCAAGCCATGGACCGGAATATGGGCAGCAGCGCATCGTAGGTTGCACCAAGCGCCTGCGAAATCACCTTGGTCTCACCGATGACCGGCATGAAGTTGGTATCACCGTTCCAGCGCGGAACGATATGCGCGTGCAGGTGGGTATCGATGCCAGCTCCTGCAACTCGTCCAACATTCAAGCCTATATTGAATCCATCAGGATGCATTGCCATCTTCAGCGCTTCCTGAGATCGGCAGAGAAGTTCCCACAACTCTAATGAGGTTTCACGCCCGATATCCTTGATTTCAGAAACATGAGCGTAGGGGATTACCAGGAGGTGGCCATTGTTATACGGAAAGAGATTCAAGATCACAAAACAGCTTTTGCCACGATGGAGAACGAGGCTCTCTTTGTCATCCGTCTCCGAAACTTTGCCGCAAAATACGCACCCCGCATCCGTCTTATCGATGTCGGCGATATAAGCCATTCGCCATGGCGCCCACAATTGATTCATGCGCCCTTCCCGTTTTAAAAAGTAAAGGCGATGCCGCCGTTAAAGAGAAGTCCGTTCGACTTCAGCGCCGTGACATTGGGATCCATGGGGCCGAAGGGAACCAGATATTTGCAATCGACGTAGATGCCGAACGGCATAAGAGGAAATTTGACCATAGCGCCGAGATCAAGGTGCGCCCCCCAGTGCGAGGTGAAAAGTTCCTTCATAAACTCCTTGGCGATATCCTGCTCCACACCCAGGTTCCCGAATGCCTGGCTTTGCAAATTCTGGAGGCTATGGATGGTGGTAAGGGTATTGCCGATTGCCTTCTCGATCAGATTTGCGCTGAGCAGGGGCGTTGCGAAGAACATGCTCATTCCGGCGCCGCCATAAATTCGGATCGTATGCGCTATCGGAGGCAGGCTGAGAATGTATTTGCGTGCGGTCAGGTCGAACTGCAGCTTGGCGTAGGGCGTGTTCTGGACGAACGGATTAGTGAGCCCAAGATTCTTCATAGTGATAGTGGATGTGTCATATTGGATCTGCGCATAATTATCGAGGCTGGAGGAATAAGCGGTCGTTCCCTTTGAAGTGGGAGCCTGGAAGGTAATGGCGGTTGGATAAATGATTTGTCCCTGATACTCCCACATGGCGTAGTTGGTTGAGAGTTCCAGTGCATCGATGATCGGGATGCAGTCGATATACACCTTTCCTCCTACATCGAACCAGTTTCGCGTCCATCCGGTACGGTTGATGAAAATCGGAAGATCTTTGCCGGAGATAGTCGTGGGGAAACCCGCCGGCGGAGTGCCCCCGAAACTACTTGTATTAAGCGAAAGATCGGTCAAAGACGCCTGTTCCCCGATTTTATCCGGCAGGGAAAGCGATAAATCGTACCCATATTGGACTCCGATTCCGGCAGTGGGAAAGGCCGGGAGGACAAGGGACAGGATTGTCGCCATGCTTAAGAGCGCGCACTTCAAGGCAGTATTATTCATCAGACGTCTCCTTAATGGGTCGAAGAGTTGATTGAACATTTAATATACAAAAAAGCAGCGACGCCGGCGAATCCCCTGCGCGGGCTAAGCAGCTTCGACCGCATCGCCCGTCCGCAGGCCGAATATCACCGATGCGTTGCCGCGATTGACCGCTATCTCAAGGTAACCGCTAGCGCCAAAGTAGGCCAGGCCTTTTCCCGTTCCCGCTTCTTGATAGAAGGTACAAAGGGGAAACTGCGATCCTCGAAGGGAAACACTCGTCGGCGAGGAGGGGAGAAGCGAAAATGCATTGCGGGTGATAGTGGTAATGGCGTTCCCGAACCGGTCGATGTAAACGATGGTTCCAATGATTCGGCCATTGTCGAGCCGTGGTTCGCACCAGGGTAGAGTGATGCATTCGGTAACGGTAGGCCCCACGGTATCTATGTCGCCCACAGAGGAGAGATAGGCGGCGATTGGCGCAAAGATATCGCGACCATGAAAGGTGGCGCTGACCTGTTTGGGGAGCAATGCCCGATTTTCGATTCGGCGCAGGGAGTAGGTTTTCTCCCGTTCTAACGTCCAGGAGAGCACGCCGTTGTCCGGACCGATGAAAAAATAGGAACCGCACCCGGCAGCAAGCGCAGGCCGCGATGAACCGACACCGGGATCGACCACCACGCAGAAGACGGTCCCCTGCGGAAAAGTGCGGTAACATGAGAGGAGCGAAAATGCGGCTCCGGTGATATCTCCAAAATCAAGGTCGTGCGCGATATCGACGATTGTGGCGTGCGGAGCGACCGATAGAATAGCCCCCTTCATTTCCCCCGCATACCAGTCACGAGTTCCGAAGTCAGTGATCAGGGCGATGATTCCCATGCATGGAGGCTCCTCTTAAATAAAGTATAACGTTCAACGGGACTATCTACGCCCTGTTCAGAAATAAGCAGCTCGTTTCTCACCTCCGGGGATATTTGCCCTGCCTTTTACTTTTTGCTACAAAGCATGGCATCGATGCTGAATCTCCCCGGACCGATCAGGACGAGGCTCAGGAACACGACGCCGCATTCGATCGCATGCGAGGCGATCGCAAGCCCCTGACCGTTGCCGAGATGCATCGAGGTGGCAACGAACATGTCGATGAAAAGAAACGCGCAGGCAAGTCGGGTGAGAAATCCGGCCAGGAGCAGTATCCCGCCGCCGAACTCAGCGAGCGCGGCCAGAAAGCCCCAGAAGGTCGGCGCGAAATGGATTCCCAGATGACCGGTCGACATGCCGAGCATGTGCCAGAAGTGCGGCCCGCCGATAATCTTTGGCCAGCCGTGATAGACAAACATAATGCCGAGACCGACGCGAAGAATGAGGAGTCCTTGATCCCGAAAACGATCCCATTGATTCAGCAGCATACCTGCCTTCTTTCTATGTGGTGGTGATTGAGAGAGGTGGCATTTACCACAACTTTGGAAGTGGAGATCCCATCTCCAGGAGTGATTTCAGGCTCGATATAACCTTTGGCCAGCCTTCTGAAATGCCGCGCAGCATCTCGGAACCGGGCTCAAGGTTGTCATGGGTTATTATTATGCGCGCGCAATCTGCATATGGTTCGATTTCGAAGGTGACCACCGAATGGTTATTCTCAGGTGACGCATCCTCGGGTAATGCCCATGTCAGGACCAGCCGTCGGGGAGGGTAGTTCTCCATGACCTTACCAACCATATCGACTCGCTCCGATTGGTCGGTAGCTCGGTGCTCCCAGCGGGAGCCTTCATGCCAGTCGGATACATTTTCATGCTGCCAGTATTTGGTGGTCATCTTCGGGTCAAGAAGTGCATTCCACACCGCCCCCGGCGATGCTGCAATGTAACTTACATAAACAAATTTAGACTTATCCATAAGTCCCAACCTGGCTTTAAGGGTAAGTTTTTGTGGAACACGTCCCGTTGTTCTCTGACCAAATCTTCATATACACCTCTACAAATTAAAATTAAGCAATTTTTATGCCATTGAACCATCATAGGATTGGCAATAGGTTTTCGGATCGGCGTGCTGAAGTTATGGCGTTAGGCATTGTCCAACCTTCAGGGGCAGCGCCTTTTCGCGGAACTGATACCGTCCGGTTTATGCAATGCTTTTAATAATATAATTCGATATGATATATTCAAGCATTAGCCTGAATCAACTTCCATCTATGGGTGAGGAGGCTGCGCTTCAGAGAGTTAACAGAAGGGAAATAGGGGAGGAATGAAAACATCCCTGAAAAATCGACAATGAGGAGGAGTTGCGTGCCGGTTGTCATAAAAGGTCCTTCAGTCATTACCGCAGCGGGAAATAAACCGAAGAGAATCGAAGAGTTCCTCGGTCGAGTGAACTCGGGAACCGAAGTTGTCAGCGTTGCGCGCATGAAGAGCCCGGAAGGCTGGGTAGAACCCGGCCAGACACCGGGTTTCAATGAGTATACCGTGGTGCTGCAAGGAATCCTGCGGGTGCGGTCGAAAACCGATACCGTCGATGTCACGGCCGGTCAGGCGGTGATTGTTCAGGCCGGGGAGTGGGTGCAGTACAGTACTCCGGACCCCCAGGGAGCGGAATATATTGCCGTCTGCGTTCCCGCGTTTTCACCGTCTCTTGTCAACAGGGATGTTCCTTGATAATTCGGCAGAAAGGCTCCACAAGCGAGACGGATTTCGGCGGTGCGGAATTCCGTCCATAGCTCGATGGCCTTCTCTTGCAATATTGAGCAGCCCGGGAGGATAGTGTCCTTCGGCAATTAATGGCAGAGCGCCAATTGCTATGACATTGCCTCATAAAATCTTCAATCCGCGCGGTATGGCAGGGAGGAAATCTTTCCTGCCGCAACTTTCATTTTCTTTCAACGCCCTTCACCGCGAGGCAACTTTCACGTTCCCGCAGCTCTGAATGCCCGCAGGGGCTTCCCGGTTTTCATGTGGGCGGCGAGGCGGACGAGCCGGGGTCCGGCATGGAGAAAAAAGGCCTTATATGCCGGGCACAGGTAATTGAGGCCGGCCTCTCCATCCGGGGCGCTTCCCAGGCGGTCTTTGAGGCAGCCGCCATTGCAAAAAGCAAGCACCTCGCACTCCCTGCAGAACCGGGGCAGACTGTCCCGTTTGGCCCTTCCGAAGCGGCGCATCGCAGGATCGGCTGCCAGGTCACGGAGTTTTCGCTCCCGGATGTTTCCGATCAAATGCTCCGGATCGACAAAATGGTCGCAAGCGTAAAAGCTCCCGTCATGTTCCAAGACGGCCGCGTCGCCGCAGGTCTCACGGTGAATGCACAACACGTGCGGTACGCCGTAAACCGGCCGCAACGCTTCGTCGAAAGCCTGGACCACCATCCGGCCGACGTCCTCCGCGATCCAGCGGTCGAAAATACGGCACAGGAAATGAGCGATCGCCTCCGGTTCGGCTGAAGCTCCGCCGGCCCCGACCAGTGGCAGGAACTGGAGATAGGAGACCCCGAGGCTGCGGAAATAATCGTACACCCGGTCGGGTTCCGCCGCATTTACAGAGTGGAGAACGCAGAGCACCGTGCAGAAAACGCGGCGCTCCTTCAGCAGATGAAAGGCGTCAACAACCCGGGAGTGCGTGGGTCGGCCGTCGGCGGTTTTCCTGAAACGATCATGGAACTCTTCCGGTCCGTCCAGACTGAGGCCCGCCGAGAACCCCTCGCCGGCCAGGAAATCGGCCCATGCGCCATCAATCAGGAGACCGTTGGTCTGCAGGCCGTTGGAAACGGCGCGGCCGTCGGGTCTGTATTTGCGCTGCATCCGCGTGATGGTGTGGAAAAAATCCAAACCTGCGAGCGTCGGCTCTCCGCCGTGCCACTCGAAGTGCGTACATGGGCCCGGAGATGCTTCGAACCGCTGGGCGATGTACCTTTCCAGAAGCGGTTCCGGCATCCGCACCGGGCCCGCGGGGAAAAGATGCCCTTTATCAATATAATAGCAGTAATCGCAGCGCAGGTTGCACCCGGGGCCCGCCGGCTTGGCCATGACCAGGCACTCCTGCAACCGCTCCACCGCCACCGCCTACGCCGACAGGATTTTATGAAAGAAGGTCAAAAGCCGCACGAACGAATCCCGCACCGCCTTGACATTGTAAGACTGGCCGCCATCGTTGAAAAAGGAGTGGTTCGCCCCTTCATAGACAAATCGCTCATAGGACTTGCCCGCCGTACGCATGGCCTCCTCGAACATGGGAATGCCGGCGTTGATCCGCTGATCATTGCCGCCGTAGAAACCGATAACGGGACAGCGGATGGACGGTATTTTGTCCGCGGGAGGCGTGCTTCCGTAGAATATGGCGGCGCCGGAAATTTCCGGCTCTTCACATGCAAGAAGGGCCGAAAGCCCCCCGCCCATGCAGAAGCCGACGCACGCCACCTTCTGCTCTTTGGTCTCCTGCTGCCCGGTTCTGAGATGGCGCACGGCCGCCCTGAGCCGAGGCATATATCCCGCCAATCGGTCGGGACCGCCGCTGTAAAGCTTTCCAAACGTTTCGCCGATCTCCGTTCTGTCGGGTTCAGGAAGCTTGGTAAGCTCGGCGTCTCTCATTGCGGGGTTTCCCCATGCGGCCGGAGGAAGCTGCCGCATGAGCTTCACCGCCTTTTCGATCCGCTGGGGGGTAAGCGCCGCGGGCCGCGCACCACCGGTCACGAAAAGATCCGGGGCCAGCGCCGCATAACCCGCTGCGGCAAAACGCCGGGTGACGTCCTCGATATGGTCGTTTACGCCGAATAATTCCTGGATCACGATGATTGCGGAGAGCGGTTCCGCGGCCTTTTCCGGGACCGCAAAATATCCCTTCTCGCCGCCATATTCAATCCATCCGGCTTTGATAGCCATCGTTCCCTCCTTCTATGGTCTGTTAAGAATGGCGCATTATCGGAAAATCGGAACGCTCTTCACGCACGCATTCGAACCCTCTTGCAATCGTACCGTATAACAACCTGCCGCTGCATTACGGGTATCCCATGTTGTGCTGTGGCGACCCTGACTGAGACTTTTATTAACAAGAGATGCCATTTCATGACCGTAGAGATTATAAACGGTAACACGTGCTCGACCTGCACGGGAAAGAGAGAATTCAATGGTTACGTCGGGGTTACCATGACGCGGAGAATATACCATCAAATTTTCCTGGTTAAGCATCACTCGATGCGGTTCATCATTTATTACCCCGCTTATCATCTCTGAAAGCGGCCGGCACCATACCCCGGCGCCTTGCGTTCCGGCGAAGAGATTATTGCTGCTCACTGCAAGAGAGTTGACATTACTGACCGTGAGCCCTGAATCGACCGCGGTCCAGCGCGCGCCGTTATTGGTGGAAAGGAAAACACCGCTGCCATTGGTCCCTGCAAAGAGATTGCCGCCGCTGACCACAAGGCAATTGATGGTGTCATTCGCGAGTCCTGAATCGACCGCTTTCCAGCTTGTACCGGTATCGGCGGATAAAAAAACGCCCAAAGACCCGGCAAAGAGATTGCCGCCGATCACCGCAAGAGCCCGGACATCCCAGCTGTTATCGTAGGGGCTGCCGACTTCAGTCCAGGTTGTACCGGTATCGGTGGAAAGATACACGCCGCCATCGGGGGTAGTAAATGCTCCGGCAAAGATATTACCGCCAATGACCGCAAAAGACGAAAATATGGAATTACTCGTGTTGCTGAAATTGGCGGAAGTCCAGTTTGTAACGCTATCGGCGGAAACCCGGCCTTTATAGATGTTACCCCACGATCCGACCACTATGTTATCCCCGATCACCGCAAGAGATTTAACATAATCAAAACAAGGCTGATCAGGAGTAAGGGTGACGGTATAGTCAACCCAGGATGAAAAAAAATTGGCGATGGTGGAAAGGTAAACGCCGCTACCCCACGCTCCGCCAAAGATATTGCCATTGCCTGCCGCAAGAGCATTCACGCCATTCGGGAAGCCGACCGCGGTCCAGCTGGTGCCGTTATTGGTGGAACGGATGATACTGTCTCCGCTATCAGACCCGGCAAAGACAGCGCCGCCGCTCACCGCAAATGAAGTAATATCCCCATTGGTCTTACTTGTTTGTAACCACAAGGCATTTACCGCTTGCGACAATAAAGCCAGCATTCCCAAACCAATAGTAACCTGTCGTAAAAAATTGTTCACGGCGCCTGCCTCCGTTTGCGGGCGTTTAAAATCGACCGTTAAAAAATATAAAATTCGCATTTTTGGAATGCACGTGTTTTCGCGGGAGGTATTGACGGAAAGCCTTGATGCGCCTTTAATCTTCAGGTGGTCTGGCGTTCTGTACCAAAGGCAGCGACGCAAACATCCGGAAACTTTCTGAGCTGCCGTTTCGGCAGGCAGGCGAGCCATGAAGAACTACGGTGTAAGACGGCGTTGCTTATTTCGCGCAGGGCAGAATATGATCGATAAAAAACTGCAAGAGATCCTGCTCCTGACAAAACCGTTTTTCCGTGAATCTGCGTCTCGACATAAAAAACGATTGCTTCATCGATGTCGTCATCACCACCACCATTCTATTTTTCGGAATGACAAGTATCCGCTGTCCGCCGGATCCCATTGCCCAGAAAAATTTCAAATCGTTCATGCGGGCGATCCAGCACATTAAACCGTAATTGGCGTCGGTGACGGTTCCCATGTTGTTCCGGAAGGCGCCGATGCCGTTTTTCGACTGTCCGCTCGACATTTCTTTAACCCAGCCGGATGGCAGAAAAAAATCTTTTCCGTTGAAACCGTTCTGAAGGAGCAATTGACCGAATTTGGCCATATCAAGGGGCCGTATCGAGAGACCGTTCATCCCGGCGGTACGCCCGCCAATCGATCGCCACTTCCTCTTGCCGAATTTGAGAGGTCTGAATATCCATGTTCTGGCGAAATCTGAGGCGCTCATGCCCGTCACATCGGTAATAATTGCCGATAACAGGAAAGCCGAGGGGTCGTCATTGAATTTTTCTCCCGGTTCCGCGGCCATCGGTTTCGACAGAACGTACAAAACCGGATCGTTGGCATTCAAGAGTTCATGATAATCCTTATGGCCCGGGTCGTCACTAAATTCCAAGCCGTTCGTCATCGACAACAGATGGCGAATAGTAATACGGTTTTTTTGTTCGTCCCAATTCGCCGGTAATTTTTTGAGGTAGCGCGATATCGGATCGTCAATATGTGCAATATATCCCTGCTTGACGGCGATGCCGATCGAGATACCGATGAATGTTTTGGAGACTGAGCATACTTTCTGGACGCTTTCCCGCCGCGCCTGTTTGAAATAATTCTCGCTTATGAGATAACCGTTTTTTACGATGAGAAGGCTCGTCAAACCGGGGTAATCGGCCACTTTCCCGATCGCACGCTTCAATGCGACGCTATCCACATCGTTTAAAGGCGACGATGGCGTTTGCAATGGCTTCGAAAGGTCGACGGCACTATGCACATCGTTTAAAAGCGCCGATGGCCTATTCAACGGCTTCGAAAAATCAACGGCAGAGTTAGTTGAATTTTCAGTCATTACCATCATTTCGGTCATAAGGTTGTCTGGCATACGATTTGACGATCCCCTAATATAATGTGAAATGGCGCAACCCGCAAGGCATGGTAACTGATGCAATGTAAAAGAATTCTTTCTTTTCAAAAAAAGGCATGTCGCGAATCAACAGCGATATTTTTTTAATTCTATAATTAATATCCCGGCAAACACCATAAACAAGGTAACTTTCAGGTAACCAAAGCCAGCACTCACAGCTTCGCTATTTGGAGTAACCGTCTATACCCCCCAAAAAAGTGCAGGTGCAGACCGGTTTTCTGAGACGCCCTCTGAATATGATCATTTGCTATAGTTTTCAGGGGTTCTCTCATTTGAATGCCGGAATAACGGGTCAACGAATGAAATTGAAGCGGCGGCGGCACGATTACATCAGCGGTAAGTGTCCTGCGCCGGGGCGGACGGGAATCGGGGCGGTTCACCGGCGCGGGGTCTCGCCTCAATTCCTTGCCTTGGAATGCATTTGACCTGAAACACGGCGAAAACTATTTATAATCAATCAGAAAGGAATCATTATGAAGGAACTGGTCGCACAGGAAGTAATCGAAAATAAGATTCAGGTCATTCGCGGGAAGAAGGTCATGTTAGACCGGGACCTCGCCGGTCTGTACGAAGTC
This sequence comes from Chitinispirillaceae bacterium, assembly GCA_049521335.1. Lineage (GTDB taxonomy): Bacteria > Fibrobacterota > Chitinivibrionia > Chitinivibrionales > Chitinispirillaceae > BOG-1184. The sequence goes on along the minus strand of JBEKOX010000003.1, from coordinate 41,494 downwards.
GAAACCAAGGTTTTTAATCAGGCCGTGAAAAGAAATATCGAGCGATTCCCGGAAGATTTCATGTTTCAATTATTACCCGCCGAAAAAAACGAACTGGTCACAAATTGTGACCGGTTTGCATCATGGAAACATTCTTCCGTGCTGCCGTATGCATTTACCGAATACGGCGTGGCGATGCTTTCAAGCGTCCTGAATTCCCAAAGAGCGATTGAAATCAATATTCAAATAATACGGGCTTTTATCAGGCTGCGCACTCTTGTAGCCGAAAACAAGGACCTGCTGAAAATGATCCGAAATATCGAGAAGCGGCTCGATGTCCACGATCAACAGATTAAGATTGCCTTCGCCGCTCTGAAAAGCATTTTGCAGCCGGAGCCGGAGACGCCCCCGCAACTGCCGGCAAAAGAGTATTCGCCGGGAAAAGAGAAGAAGATGGGGTTTGGAAAGGCAAGCGGAAAGAGATAAGGCGCGGAAGCCTATCCCGCCAGAGACGCGCCGGGCAGATTCAAAAAAAAGCTTTCCTCAATTATTTAACGATAAGTATATTGCATAGCGAAGAGATTATTTAAGAAGGAGAGGGATGAAGAAACATGAGGAATCAGCTTTCGATAACATTACCAATTTCGAATCCAAAGGTATTTGGAAATTCAAGGCAGTATGTTTTGACAATGACTTTTGCACGGTAAAATTTAAAGAATTAACGGGTTATTGATTATTGCGATATTAAGGGAAAGAGAGAATATATGCTGTTACTCCTCATTATCTTTTGGATTTTATCCGCAATAGGGTGCGGATTTGCTGCACACGAAAAGGGAAGATCGGGCTATGGTTTTTTTTGGATTTCCCTATGCTTTAGCCCGATCGTTGGATTCATCGCGGTAATCATTGCATCGCGAGACGTCCAGAAGATTGAAGAACAACGGGTTAAAACCGGCCTAATGAAGAAATGCCCCTTTTGTGCGGAAGCAATAAAAAAAGAGGCGATAACCTGCCGGTATTGCGGGAAAGAACTGCCTGCCGTCGAAGCGATAACGAAACCTCAAGAAAAAATTCATTGGGCTGTCGCCTTTTTCTTGGCTATTGTGATTTTGATTATTGGTATCATAATCTTTACCAGTAACAAATAGTGGAAATCCATAAAAACGGAATAACCGGAAAATCGAGGAAGGTAGAGTTAACATCAAGAAATGACCATCAGAATCAGAGACCACTTGAAACTTTTCAGGAATATTAAGCGTCTATCACAGGCAGAATTTGCTTCTATGATAGATGTTTCCCTTGAACTGCTGGATAAATACGAAAAGGGTATTGCTGAGCCATCTGCGGCAATTTATGAGAGACTTGCGGAACTTGGTTGCGATATTCAGTGGCTTATTACCGATGTGGAGAGAAAAACTTCAGAACAACTAGGCATGACATCCAACAAAGACCTTCAAGCCGTCCTTGACCGCGCAGTCCGCGCAGAAGGTGCCTTAGAGCAGGCCGAAAAGACTATTCGACTACTGACGGAACAGATGCAACGAGGCCAATAAAAGAAGTACCCTTTCTGCAAATTCACCGACCTGCTAAACTTCTCGCCTCATTCACCCCCTCCTCACATAGAAAATGGCCTGAAATCCTGAATATAAGGTGTGAATAAATGGGCCGAACCATTGCCGCCGCGTTTCCAGTTACGGTGAAGGTTGGTTGTTGCTCTTTGGGGTTTATCTCGGCCACTCGCGCAGACGTCTTTGGTGCGGAAGGCTGGCAGGTCATGAAGTCGGTTGAAAATAAAAAAGCCGCAAAAGGTCAAAGATTTCCCTCGGTAAATTGTGACTTGGAAAAAATACTGCAATCCCTCAATAATCCCAAGTATAAAAGTAACTATTAAGAATCGCTGAGAACCCCGGTTTTATAAGAATGTGTTCACAGATGTTTTCACAATGCTTTCACATTTTTGGGTACAGGGGGGTATTTGTGGGTATGTCGGTAGAAACGAGGAAAAATTAAGGGCCCCTCAAAACAGCATTTTTAGCGATTTTCTGTCCATTTTAAGGGGTTTTAGATATCGGGGCGACTGGATTCGAACCAGCGACCACTTGAACCCCATTCAAGTACGCTACCATGCTGCGCCACGCCCCGAAAGAGTACCCAAAATATATCCTTCCGGCTGAAACGGGCAAGGGCCCGGATTCAGGGGCGCAGCGGCAAACAGGCTTTTCTTCGATCGCGCTCCTCTTTACTTAAGCGGCACCCGCAGTAGTCCTGGCGGTAGAGACCAAGATCCCTGCTGAGCAGAACGCTCTGGCGAAAGCCGTCCTTTTTCTTGAAATCGAAGGGCGCCCAGGCGAGGCCCCATTCGGCCGCGACCGCCGCGCCGCATTCGTTGAGAAGCTTGATGCTCTTGTGAGGGCTCACGCTCATGACCGTCGTGAACGCGGGCAGCGCGCGTGCGCGACAGAAGGCCGCGGTTCTACGAAGCCGCAACATGACGCATCGACGGCACCGTTCCCCCCCTTCGGGAGTCGCGGCCGCGTCAGCGATAGCCGCCTCCCATGAGTCAGGGAGATACTCATCCTCGACATAGGGCACCAGGTAATGGGCGGCGACCTGTCCGGCCTCCCTGGCGCGGAGGCGGTACTCTTCTTCCGGCGCGATATTGGGATTGCAAAAAAAACAGGTAAGATCGTATCGGTCATGCAAGGTATGCACCGCCCACGCCTCATCGGGTGCGCAGCAAATATGGAGGACCATGCTCGAATTCATGTTCATGAACCAATAAAGTAATGTGAATGACAAGAAAGATAGTATTTTACCACAGCATCGACCTCTCCGTTTTTCAAAAGGATGGAATGCATTGTATGGCGAGCAATTGGATCGAAATAAATAGGCATCTCTCTGCTTCCTTGATTTAAAAATCGGATTAGCCGCACACTGAAAAAACGAGGCGCTCAGGCGACCCCGACTCCGGAATATGATGAGCGAAAAAAAAATTATCGCCGCAATTTTCAGTATCATGATTCTTGGCATGTGCCATTTGTTCCGGGGCTTTGGCAAAGAAGTTTCCTATGATGTTCCGCTCAATAATCCGGTATACCACTATCTCGGCATGATCGCCTTCCCCGGACGGGTCGGCGATATCAGCATTTCAAGCAGGCCGTTCACCGAAGCGCAGGTCTGTTCGCTCCTGGTTTATGCCGCACGGAATCGGCTTATTTCCGATACCGCCATTAATAATTTCTATCTTCGGCAATTTGCACGGGAGGGGTCGGATAACCATGAGAACCGGACGATACCCGGACAGGTCTTTTTCGATGGCTGGAACACCTATATTGTTCCCTATGTTGCAACGTCCATTGCCGTCCAGGACAGTAACTTCTCCATTCCCGGCTTCACGGCGGCGGGCGTGGACAGCATCAGCGCCCGCCGGGAGACCGTCAACCAATCCACCGAGGGAGTCCGCCTCTACTCGATGCTCGGCAACGTGGCGACCTATGTTGACGGAAGCATCATTACCGAGTACAGTTCCCTCCGGGAATGGGTAAAAACCAACGATCCCGATTCCGGAGAAAATTATTCGCAGATCCTGGGTCAAAACGGGGGACCCAGCCATCTCATGGGGTACGATGATTTCACCGCGTACATGAAATTTCCCACCCCGTGGTTCGACCTTAAAATCGGGGACGACCGGGTCTCATGGGGGTACGATGACTCCGAGGGCATGATATTTTCCGGCGTCGGGAAGCCGTTTTTGCAGATAAAGCTCGATAAAACCATCGGTACCTTGAATTACACCTTCGTCGTGGGGCAGCTGATCGCCGATACCTATGCGGAGAATCGGGTCATCTATGCCAAACATATTACCTTTACACCGTCACCGGCGTTCTCGGTCGGGTATTCCGATGCCATAATAACTGACGACCGGGAGTTCGTGCCGCTTTACTGCATGCCTTTCCTCCTGTTTTACTTTTCCGAACACGTCCTTGGCGATCTCGATAATGAAATCATGTCCTTTGATTTTCAGGCGCGCTTCAGCAGCCGATATGCGGCATACGGCGAAGTGGTGATCGACGATATGAATGACCTCACCGGGTTTGTGGACGATAACAACTTCGACGATAAATGGGGAGGGCTTTTCGGCATCAAGGTGTTCAATCCGCTGCCATGGCTGCCCCTTTCGCTTTTCCGGGTGGAAGCGCTTCAAATAGAGCCCTGGGTGTATACCACCGCGGCCGCGACAGACCAGCCGCGCAATTATCCCGTCAATTTCGGCCAGGTGCTCGGGAACCAGCTCGGACCCCACTCCCGCCAGATTACGCTCGATCTGTCGGGCAGGTTTTCCGCCCTTTTCGGCGGGGGGCTGTCGGTCCGGCAAATCTGGAAAGGGGAGGGGCCGGGCTCCAGTTATTATGATACCTACAATTCATCTCCCACGTTTGCCGACACCCTTTCGGATGGAACGGTCATCAACACAGCCGATCTTTATGACAAATCCTACCGCTTTGAGGTTTTCGACCGCGACAGAACCGTGTTTTCCGCAACGTTTTTCGCCGACCCGTGGTCCTGGCTCCGCCTGAACGCAAATGTCAATATCGCGCACGAGCTTATACCATCCACGGTCAACCTCTATCAGGTCGGGGCGGGGCTGCAATTCAACTATTAATGGTAAACTACAGGGAAATACTGCATGAATGTTACCGGCGGTAAAAAGGAAACCAAGGAGGGGGAAGATCCTTCCGGTAGTGTAGTGTATATTTATACACTACAATTGACCGCATGAATCCGCTCCCGTAGCCCGAAATGATCAAATGAAAAACAGTGTACAAGGACCGTCCTTATCATGGAATCCATAAAAAAATCCTCAAAGCTCGACAACGTCTTATACGATATCCGCGGACCGGTGCTCGATGAGGCCCGGCGTCTGGAAGAGGAAGGGTACCGCATTATCCAGCTGAATACCGGCAACCCGGCGCCTTTCGGGCTCTTCGCGCCCGACGAGGTGATTCACGACATGATCATGAACCTGCCGAATACGCAAGGGTATTGCGACTCAAAAGGACTGTTCCCTGCCCGCAAAGCCATCATGCAGTACTGCCAGCAGAAGAATATCACCGGAGTGGGGACGGAGGATATTTACATCGGGAACGGCGTAAGCGAGTGCATCGTGATGGCGATGCAGGCGCTTCTGGATAAGGGCGACGAGATCCTGATCCCGGCGCCGGACTATCCGCTCTGGACCGCGGCGGTCAATTTGTCCGGAGGCACGGCGGTGCACTACCGGTGCGATGAACAGTCGGAGTGGTGGCCGGATCTTGCGGATATCAGGAAGAAGGTGAATAAGAATACGAAGGGAATCGTCATTATCAACCCGAATAATCCCACCGGCGCGCTCTACCCTCCCGAAATTCTCCGCGAGCTCATAGAAATCGCGCGGCGGCATGCGCTCATCGTTTATTCGGATGAAATTTACGATAAGATCCTCTACGACGGTAATACTCATGTATCAACCGCTTCGCTTGCCGATGACCTGCTGTTTGTCACGTTCAACGGCCTTTCAAAGGCCTACCGGGTGGCCGGTTTCCGGGTCGGATGGATGGTGGTCAGCGGCGACAAAAGATTCGCCGGGGATTATATCGAGGGGCTCACCATGCTCGCTTCCATGCGTCTCTGCAGCAACGTCCCGGGACAGTCGATCATCCAGACCGCGCTCGGGGGCCGGCAGAGCATCTACGACCTGACAAAAGCGGGCGGCCGCCTGTACGAACAGCGTGAACTATGCTACGAGACGCTGAATGCCATCGACGGCATATCATGCGTCAAACCAAAGGCCGCGTTCTACCTGTTTCCGAAGATCGACGTGAAAAGGTTCGGGATCACCGACGATGAAAAGTTCGTACTCGACTTCCTCCGGGCGGAAAAGGTGCTTCTGGTGCGCGGCCGCGGTTTCAACTGGCCGGACCCCGATCATTTCCGCATTGTCTACCTGCCGTGCGTGGAAGATCTGGCGGAAGTCACGGAGAAACTGAAACGATTTCTGGCAACGTACCGGCAGAGCTGAACTTTATACGGTCACGACAGTGTCACGAACCGCCGTATCCGAAATTATACATACGGTAGAGTGAAAGGTCGGAAGGCCAGCGCCATCCTCCCGTGCGATTCAAATGAGAAAAATTCCTGCGACACTGTTGTTACCCTTTTTATTTACCCTCTCCGCCCGGGCTGCACTTCCGGGAAACGATCTTTTTTCGGCTACCCAGATGTTTCTTGTCCGGCAGGATTATGCCTCGGCCAGGGAGATGCTCTGCCGGCGGCTGGCCGAGTCTCCGGACGATAACGACGCTCTTTATCTGCGGGTGGCGGTGGAGCAGACCGAGCTGCTTGATTACGAGTCCTACCTCGCGAACGATGGCCGGTTTTACCGGTTCGCGGACAGCGCGCGCAAGGTCCTGCATGCCCGGCTTGCCGGCCTGCGGGGAGCGGATTCCCTGCGGTGCGTGTTTTATCTCGCCGGTATCGAAGGCGGTATCGCGGTTTTCCAGGGTAAAACCGGGAACTGGGTAAGCGCCCTGAAAAATGCCGTATCCTCGGCATCCGGGCTTAAAATGGTGATGCAACGCGATTCAACCATCTACGGGGCGCTGCTCGGCCTCGGCATCTACCACTATTATCTCGGGCGGAGTTTCGGCTGGCTGCCTTTTATCAATGGCGGGAGCGAAGATGCCGGATTCCGGGAGATCGAACGGGCCGCGGAATTACCGTTCCCGTACGGTGTTCCCGCGAAGAATTCACTCTGCTGGATCCTGATCGACCGGAAACAGTACGGACGCGCCGATTCCCTGGCGCAAATGGCGCTCGCCGAGGCGCCCCTGAGCACCTTTTTCCTGCAGATACGCAGCCTCGCATTGTACCGGGAAAGCCGGTATGCCGAGGCAGTTGAACTTGGAGAAAAGCTTGCGGCGATCTCCGCCGCGCGCAGCCCGGTGAACTGGTCGGACCTCGTACTGTCGTATTTTGTCCTGAGCGGAAGCTACGACGCGCTCGGCAAAAGCCGCGAGGCGCAGGATGCCGCGGCGTATATTACCAATGCGGCTATACCGGCCGAGTACCGGAAAATGCCGCATATCAAAAGGAACATGAAAAAGATAGGGGAGATTTTAAGGAAATATGGAGGGGGGAGTTGATTATATTTTGACAGGGGCCAGTTGATTCGACAATCGTCAGCTTACGAGGGACCATAACTTATGTTTTACCATTTCATTATCGCATTTGTTCCTCCATTGGTAATTAACATCGGGACTTATTAAGTCATCGAACCTTTAATAAGGGCATTCATTTTTGGGGGAGTAAACTTGTTGCAGTTTGCTTATTGTTATAGGATGTTACCATGCCTTAATATTTGGACATGATTATTTAGCTAAATATGGAGATGTGATATTTACTGTACTTGCAGTAATGGCAATATGTCTTTTCATTGCGGGAATAGTTTTTTGGCATACTATTTATAAAAACGATATTCATCGGTATAACAAAATATTAAAAAGCTAATGTTCATTATGATGCATTGTTATTCACATATTATAGTGTCTTTAAAAAAAAGATACTAAAAAGCAATGCTGTCAAAGGCAATCATCGTGTAACCTCAATCCCCGCACCGTAGAAAGAGCATCTCCAAAATGTCCGAAGAGAGAAATGTCTGAACTGTGATTCTTATGATTTTTATGATTTACATGATTTAAAAATCAACTCAATCACATGAATCACAGAAATCAAAGTTCAGATAATGGTTTTAACGGGCAGTAATAAAATCAACTAACTATTTCCACAAGTTCCAGGAAAAGAGCATCTCAAAAATGTCCGAACAGAGAAAATCAGCCTCAGGAATAGTCCCGTCAATAATCGTTTCAACAATTATTTCCTTAGCCATCGCAGGCGCTCTCTTTTTTATGGTGGGCGCAAAATCTCCAAAGATCGCCTATATCGACACCGGCAAGCTCATGGTGGGTTTTTCAGAGGCGAACAAGGTGGAAAAGGTGGTCAAGGTCGAGGACGACAAGTGGCAGGCGCAGCTCAAGGTTCTTCAGGACAGCCTGCAGGCGACTTGATGAAACGATAAAAAAACGTTTGCACCGGGATTATACGGATTATGAGATTACAGGATAGTTTCTAAACACGATTTAAGGGATTTTAAGATAGACAAGATTATGAAAGTGCGTTTTCTTAGGGTGTTTCATTCTGTATTTCTTAATCTTTTGAATCGTTTTCAGACAATGCTTCGATCACCTGAATAACAGAGCGTACAAATGTTGAAAAAATCAATAATGCTTAGCATGATGGCAATCTCTCTCGTCATAGCCGAGTCCCGTTCCACCTTCTATCTCCTCCCTTCCCCGTCCTCCTATACCATTTACGACGAGTACGAGCAGTCGCTTTCGCAGGAAGAACGTGCGCGGTTCGCGCCCTACGCCCCGCTCCGGCTTGTTGCCGTGGACGTGCAGCTCGGCGACGGGATCAGCCACGCCGCGAAATTCCAGCTCGGCAATGAGGTTTTTTCCCTCCTCAAGGCCGCATCGGGCCGCTTCGTGGGGGAAAACCGGAAAAACGGGCCGCTGGTAATGAACGACTGCGAAGCGCTCGGCGATACCGTCAAGGTGACGCGGGGCGGGGTCCTGACCGTTGCCCAGGTGTCCGGCCCGGCGCGGACCGTGGCGCAGGGGCGAGAGCTTGCACGCATATTTCGCTGCAACGGCCGCTACTATGTGTCGTCGTGTGACGGCGCGCCCTTCTGCGGCTGGAGCTCGCTGGAGCCGGCAAGCGCGTGGCGGCGTATCGGCATGGTTCCCGTCCGCATCGCGGCGACCCGATCGGTCGATACGCTGATACCCAAAAGCCTGCAGGAGCGGATCCGCGGGGTAGTCTTGGCTGCCAATGAAAGCTACCGTCGTTTTTTCTCACACTTCGACAGCCTTACCGGCGCGGACAAGAGCCTGCCGCAGTGGCGTTGCGAATGTTCCGCTTCGCAATGCCGGTGCGCGCTTTCGCCTCCCTACGACACAAACGACGATCTTTTGGAAAGCACGCGGGAGCTTCGCACCGAGATCGAGAATCTGCTTCTGGGAACCGGGTATATATTGACCGGGGGGAGTGGAGAGATCGTCGTTACCCGGCAGCGGCAGCGGCAATGACTTCCTGGGATGAGGCGGGCGATCGTTCCACGATCACATCGTAGATGTTTCCGCGCACCACCCTGCGGATCCTGAAGGAGATGCCGTCGATTTTCATCACGGTGTTTTCAGGCGGCGTCTTTCCTCCGGCTTGCTGCTTGAATATTTGATCGAGGCTGCTCTCGTCGTCGCGCGTAAGGTCGCCGAAGGCGCGCGCTTTGATCTGCCGGAAGGTTGCGCTGCCGCCCACGCGGAAACGGGTTTCCGAGAGACGCACGATGAAATCCGGCGGGGTGTCGTACTCGTCCTGGAGGTCGCCGACCAGGGTCTCGATGATGTCTTCGAGCGTGACAAGCCCGCGGGTAGCTCCCTTGTCATTCTGAACGATGGCGATATGCTGGTACCCTTTCGTCAGCTTTGTCAGCAGTTCGGGAATACCCGCGATTTCTTTCACAAAGGATACCGGCCGCATGATGCCGCGTAGCGAGGGATCCGCCGGGTTGACATGCAGCGCCCCCACGATGTCCTTGAAATTGACGTAGCCGACGATGCGGTCAACGTCGCCATTTTCGGCGAGCGGCAGCCGCGTATGGCGATACAGATGCGCGGCGATCAACCCCTCCTGCAGGTTCATCGTGGTGCTGAGGACGTCGATGTCGGCCCGTTCGATCATGACATCACGCGCCTTGAGCGTTGACAGATGAACACTCCCGGCGATGAGGCTTTCCTGCTCCTTGGTAATGAGGTTGTCGAGCGCCGCCGAACGTGCCAGAACCCGGATATCGCTGACCGATGACTCTCCGGTCGAATTTTTGCTTCCTGAAAACGGGCGGTTCATGATTTCAATGGCGCTGATGATTGGTCCGAGAATGGCGACGATGGCGGCGAAAGGTCGGGCCGTTAAAGCCGCGATGCGGCGATTGTGCCGGACAGCCAGTGTTTTGGGAAGAATTTCGCACCATTGAATGAGCATGTAGGAGAGCGCCATCGAGAAGGCGAGGCTCCATTTGCTCCCGAAAAGCCTGCTGAACTGGAAGCCGGAAAAAAATGCACCGCTGACATTGGCAAGGGTATTGATAACGAGAACGGCCGCGAGCGGCTTCTGAATGTTCGATTTCAGTCGCTGCCAGATGGCGCTTGCAGCCGGCTTATGTTCCGCAAGACGCGCGACGTCCGATCGGGAGAGGCTTAGAAGGCATCCCTCCACGAGGGAGCAGAAAAAGGAAATCAGCATGGCGCTGAAAAGAATTATAACGAGAGCCAGCATAAAAAATGATCCTTTCAGGCGCCGTTTATCGAAGTGAAGTGATTGATCGGGAAAGCATTACATTTCAAAAAATACATTATTCATCGAACCGGTCCTTACCGGGTGATGGTCGCTTGCAAAGGAGGGAAACGATGAATTTTTTTTCTGTTCGGAGAGCTGAAGGATGTGTCATAACAATGTGTTATAATATAGATTAATAAATAAATTGTGGCTCCGGTTTGAGGAAGGGCGAGAATTGTCTCTTTGCTGGAGAGACAGGGATCACCGGTGTGAATCCGATCCCGTGGTAAGTATGCCGGGAGCCAAAAAACTTCGTTATGCCTCAGCGTTAACGGTTTCGAAAAATGGGGAATCCGTTGCAAAACCATTTGCAGATGCGCCGATCGCCTGCTACGCCGGAGTGGTGCGCAGTTTTCCTGCTCGTTTTTATTGTTCTTCAGAGTACCTGCGCTGCGCGACTCAGTGTCGCGGTTTTCCCGCTTAAAAACGGGAGCGGCGCGCTCAATGAATGGATCGGCCCCGCCATGGCCGAGACCATGTTTCGCAAATTGCAACTCCTTGAAAATGTGCAGGTATGGGATCCCGTATTTCTTTTTCAGGCAGATTCCGTCGGCTGGGAGATGGAATCGGATAGTCTTGCCATGCTGCATCACTCCCGATGGCAATGGGATGTTGCGATCGGCGGCAGTTATCGGGTGGAAGGCGACCGCCTTGAGGCCAATCTACGGCTTTTTTGGTCGACAGGCAACGAGGAACCCCTGAGCGTTTCTTTCATGCTTTCCGACAGGGTTTCCGAATTTTTCCCCATGGTTGATAATGCTCTCCTGAAAATTCTCAGGGTTATCCGCTACCAATTTTCTTCAACGGATTCGCTCGCTTTGCGCAACGATCAACCGTGCGACAGCGCCGCCTATCGCACCTTTGCCGCGGGATACGGGTATGAAATGCATGGGAACCCGAATGCCGCATTGACCGCTTATGCCAGGGCCGAAGAGCTCGATCGCGGGTTTGCGGCAGCGGCGTTCCGCCAGGGCATGCTCTACCGCAGGGCGAATGATCCCGACCGGGCGCGCACCGCTCTGAAACTGGCTCTCGATCATGCGCCGGGAAACGGAGCGGTGGTCGCCGCCTATGCCGATTTCCTCAATGAGAGTGTAAAGCCTGCCAAGGCTTTTAAATTCATCGACAATAACCGGACGCTGCTGGAAAAAACATCGGCCGGCCTCAGAGTCATGGGAAACATGTATGTCGCAACCGGTGAGTATCAGCGCGGAATTGCGACCCTCGAGCAGGCGGTGGCGTGCGGTTTCAATGATCTGGAGCCGACATTCGCGCTGGCGCGCGCTTACTCCATTGCAGGCGACTTCAAACAGGCTTCGGACCTCTTCAACGACCTGATTCGATTCCGGCCAGACTATCCTCGATACTATGCCTCGCTCGGCGAAGCCTGCAGACGTGCGGGACGGTTTACGGAATCAGCCGCCATTCTTGAGTCCGCACGGGAAATTTCACCGGATAACCCCGCGATTCTTTTCAACCTTGTGCACGTCTATGTTATGCTGGGGTGGTATGCAAAATCAGAACAACTTCTCATTCGAGCGCGGGAGTTGTCGTTGCCGATGCCGGACATCGAGGTGTATCTGGGCGTCGTGTACTGGTACGAAGGGAAGGAAGGCGAAGCCGCCCGCTGTTTCGAATCCGCCTCGCGTACCGCTTCGACTCGTCAATCGTCCTTCAATAATATCGGCGATGTGCAATTTTTCGGGGGTTCACTTTCGAAAGCAATTCAGGCATATCTGAAGGCGGATCGATCAGGCGCGACCAATGCAACCGTTCTGTACAACCTCGCCGTCGCCTATCAGGAAGAGCATAAACTCAGTAAAGCGGCAAAGTGCTATGACCGGTTGCTCCGCAGGCAACCGGACCGGATCGATATTCTGGTGCGGCAGTCATGGATTGATTTTGAACTTGGTCGCGACAAGGATGCTGAACGATATTGCCGGAAGATTATCGAGTTGGAACCCTGTAATGAGGCAGCCATCAGGGTGCTGGCCCGGATACTCATGAAGCATAATCGGTATCGCGATGCGCTGGAGCCGGTTGATAACTATATCGCCCACGCTCCGCTCAGCCGTGAATTCATGAATTTGAGCGCTGCGATTTGCCTTGAAATGGGATCCTACGGACAGGCATTGGTACGTTACCGCGCTTTGTTGCGCGCGTTTCCCGACGATTCCGGCGGTCTTCTCGGCGCGGGGGAGAGCATGTACGGCCTTATCAGATACAAGGGGTATCGCGATTATGATAATGCAATCTATGCGCTTAAGCTGGCGGGAACAAGTGCGCCGGATAATCCGATTCCGCCCCGGCTTATAGGCGATATTTATGCCGATTACAAGGGATACGGGGAACTGGCTATTGACTACTGGAAAAAGGCACTTGTCAAGACTCACGACAAGGTTTTACGCAAAAGCCTGGAACTGAAAATAGCGGGAAAGCAATAAATGGCCGTGCATCGTCTCATTCTACAGGTAAGGGTAAAGGGAGTGTCTGCGTCTCTCTGCTTTCTTTGCGCTTTCGGCTCGAATCATGCCGCGACAGGGGTGGACACGGTCGCGCCGCCTGGCATCAGCAGGGTTACCATCGATACCGCTGGCAAGAAAAAATTATCAGGCGTTCTGGGGTATGTTATCGATACCCATGCCGTGCATGTCACCATCCATCCCGCCGGCGGGATATATAACCGGATTCAAACCGTTACCTTCGAGGCGCCTCGGGGGGTGCAAGTTTACTATACTTTTGATCCGATAGCCCCGCCAGAGTGGTTTAAAAAGTTCGACAGTGCGGTGGTCACTCCGGCTGGCATCAATAAACTTCGCTATTTCGGCAGAGATGATGCTGGTCGCATGTCTGCAATTAAAGAGCAGGAGTTTATCCTCGATACCATTCCTCCAAAGATTCACCTTCAGGTGGTTGAAGGCGAAACTGCCGATACGCTGAAACTTGTCATGAAAAAACGGGGATTTATCCGTTACACGCTTGATGGCACCGTGCCTGGAGAAAAAAGCCCGTTATATCGCGTTGCCGGCGATGACGCTGAATCACGGGCCCCGCTGCTCCTGACCATTCCACATAAGGGAGAAGGCGTCCTTAACGCCATTGCGTTCGATGAATCGGGAAATCAGTCGCCTCCCCTTCAGTGGGAGCGGAAGTACGATTTCGTCGCTCCCCGACTTTCGATGAATCCGCCCGGAGGACGCTTCAATCATCCGCAGGCCGTGATGATAACCGCCGACAAGCCTTCAACCATCTATTACACCATCAACGGGTCGGATCCCCGCGAAGGAGGCGTGCTCTTCCCGTCCGGCGGCATTGTCATCTCCCATGAAGGGATGACCATGATTCGGTGTCGAGGCCGCGATGGGGCGGGAAACTGGTCGGAAGAACAGTCGGCGCGGTTTGTCTTGACCAGCAAATCTCCTGACGTGCAGGTCCGGATCGATCCAGCCGGGCAGGAAGGACTGTATTCGGTAGTGTTGGCGACGAGTGAGTCGGCGACCATTTATTATGAGATCGGCGGGGCGATCCCCACTCTCACGTCACCGGTGTATGCGGCCCCGCTCTCGCTTCGCCGTGGACAGACTTTGGCGTACTTTGCAACCGATATTTACGGCAACGCCGGCAAGGTTGTGATCGTGGATGACCTGAGTAAGCCTAAGGTGGCGGCGGTCCCGGACGGCGGAATTTTCAATGCGGCCGTGACGGTTCATTTCAAAGCGACGATGCCCGGAGTTGTTTACTGGCGCATTTTGCCGGATTCAATTTTCGTTCCGGGTCACGATTCCGCGACCATTGCCGAGGAGGGTGAGCATACACTGGAATACTACGTAAAATTGATGGACGGCACTGTAAGCGTGGTTCATCGGAGCATATTTTTTATTGATTGGACCCCGCCGCGGGTAGGCATCAGTATTGCCCGGAAGTCCGGGGATTCGATTACGATACTTCTCCGATCCAGTAAGAATGCCACTTTCTATTATACCACCAATGGTTCCATCCCCATTCCCGGCCAGAATGCGGCAGTCGCCGGTGATAAATTAAAAGTTTCGAAAGATCGGGTTACGGTGGCGCGTTCCGGGGATTGCAAGTTTTGCTTCTATGCGCAGGATCTTGCCGGTAACCGGAGTGCCGTCGAGACGCTCAACCTCTCAAAGCCCCAGGTAACCGTGGACATTCCTCCGAGCGGCAGTCAGCCCTATAACAAAATGTTGTCCATAACACTCGCGTCGGATGCAGGCGCAACGGTGCATTTCAGTCGCCATGGAAAGATCCCTGCCATCGACTCCCCGGTGTTTTCTGCGCCCATTCTCCTGGTGAGTTCAGATACCATCATCGCCTTTTCGGTCGATGGTTCCGGTCTTGTCGGTGATCCGGATACGTTCGTATATCTTATCGACCTGCCCCCTTCGGCGCATTTCTCCACCAGCCCCGATACCATTATTGCCGGCGAGCCGGTTATTTTCGATGCGTCAACCAGTGTTGACAAAGAGAGTCCGCTCACCCGCCTTCGTTTCAGGTGGGATTTTGATGACAAGGGGTATTCCATGACCAGGGCGGTGTCCGATCCGAGGGCGAGCCATGTGTTCTCCATCCCGGGAAGGTATTCGCCGAAGCTTGAGGTGACGGATGAACGGGGAAATATCGGTATATTCTCTTGCACCCTTGTCGTGCATGACCGGTGTCCGGCAGGAATGATCTCTGTTCTGACTGATAATGACCATGCCGTATGCATTGATAGATACGAATATCCGAATATCCCCGGCAGGTTTCCGCGTACCTCGGTTTCGTGGGTAGAGGCCAAGATAGCCTGCATTGATGTCGGCAAACGTCTCTGCACGAAAAGAGAGTGGGAATCGGCATGCAGAAACGGTTCGAGGAATACCTACCCGTATGGTAATACCTACGAAAAGAATCGTTGTCCTACCGAAGGCCGCAAGGCCTGGAGATCCGGCTCATTTGCCGCATGCGCGAAAAACGGCATCGATGATATGGTCGGCAATGTCTGGGAGTGGGTTGAGGATAAGCGGGAAGATTATCCGCTCATGATGGGCGGGTCTTTTCGCGACGGGAAAGATGCCAATTGTGGATTGACAATGCCCGGGTCTCTTTCGGCCCGGACGGGGGATGTAGGGTTTCGATGCTGCAAATAAAGCTCTGGTTACTGCTCCTTGCAACGATGACTGCCGGCGTGACGTTTTCCGGGGCGGCGCCACAGGCACGTTCGAGAGACGACTCTATGCGCGTCGAGTGGCTGCTCCAGTGCGGCGGCAACGATGATGAGCTTATTCCGTTAAGCCAGGCGGCGGTCATCCTGCCTGCCGACGTGCTTTCGGCGCTTAAGTGCTATCGGGGCGGCGAGTTCCGCCGCGCTGCGGAAAACCTGGAAAAATTGCGCATCCTTAACCTGCCCGATGGGCGGATGGATTTCATCGTATTTGCTCTCGGAGAGAGTTATCGCAAACTCGGCTGCCGGGGGCTTGCCGCGAGGGATTATCGTTTTATCATCGATACATATCCTGTCTCGGACAAGGTTCCGGCGAGCATCTACCGGCTCCTGGAGTTCGCGGTAGCGAATGATGAACAGGGGAATGCCGACTCGCTATACTGGATATTTTGCAGAAATTACGCCGGGCATCCGCTGATAAATGCTGTGTACTACCTCGGGGCGCTCAATGATTATGAACATGGGGAGTATGTGAGCGCACTGAGGAAACTGGCGTATATACAACCGACTTCTTCCGTGTTGCAGCGAACGCGTTTTCTATCCGCACTCTGCCGGATTCAGACGAAGGAGTACGGAGAGGCACTCCAAACCCTTGCGGAGTTACGGAAAAGCGGCGGCCGCGGTGAAATCAAGTATGAAATCTCGATTCTTATGGGCGATATTTTTTATCTCAAGAACAACCCCGGAGAGGCGCTGAAATATTATCGAAAGGTTCCGGAAAAAGCGAGACGGTTCAAATACGCCCAGGTGCAGATTGCCCAATGTTTTTTTGACCTGGGCAATTTTACACGGAGCGCGAAACTAGCCCAACGCTTTCTTGAAAAGAACCCGGCGAATTCTGACTATTTTGAAATAGCGTCGATTCTCGAGGAGTCGTATGGACGGCTTGGGGATAAAGCGAGTGCGGCGCTGGTTGGCGAGCTGATCCAGCGGGAAATCCTGAATTCACGACTCACCGTCGAGATTTTTGATGAGATCGACCGGATCGCGGACATGCTCTCTTCCTGGCAAGGCATCGAATATGTGGCGCTCCGCGAGGAACGCCCCGGTTTTCAGGCGGAGGTAGATGCAAATACCAAGAAACTGCAGGACCTCGATGGCAGATACTATGCGCTTCTGAAAGAGATTGCACCGGATGGCTCCTTGAGCGGGGGGGTCACTTACCAAGCGGAGCGGCGGTATCTTGGGATGATTAAAACCCGCAAGGACCTCTATAACGATACGCTCTCCAATCTGCAGAATCGCATTGCGATGGAGGAATCGCACCAGTCTCAGGCATTGCCCGATTCGAATAACGGATTGAAAACGGTTAACGACAGCCTGCAACAATCGATTGATTCCCTGAAGCATCGTCGGGATCAGTGCGACCACGAATACGCGACGGTGGTGAAAGAGTGCATGGGCAAGGAATATCAAAATCGTGATATCGATGAGGAACTTCAGGCAAAGTTCGTCGATTGGGTTTTTGCAAAGTATCAGGAAAATAAAGCGGAGTTGCAGCTGGCGAGCGAACAGATTTCGGAACGAAAAAAAACGTCTGCTAAAGTCGTCGAAGAGCAAAAAACGGGCGAATTAAAGCCACTTACCGCATCAGCGAAAACAAATTCCGCTACGCAAAATGTCGAAAAAATTTATACGGAAGCCGATCGAGATCGGCTCATTGAAAAGATTGCCGGTGATCGTGAAGGCGTGATCAACCACCTGAAAACCAGCCTCGAAGCGTATCCGAACAGTAAGTATAATGCGAAAATTCTTTTCCGATTGGCGGAACTGTACTTCGATGCCGCCGGCGACGAGTTCCAGACCGCACTCGCTGCTTATGAGCGAAAAATGGCTCAGAGGAAAGATACGGCAGGAATGGCGTTCCCCGAGTATCATCTTGATAAGGTGGTGGCAACGTATGATGAAATCATTGCCCATTATCCGAATGACGACATAACTGAAGAGGCCTACTTTTACAAAGCGTTGGCGCTGGAAAAAGCCGGTAGGGAAGATGGCGCCAATGCCGTTCTGCTGTCGCTCATAGAAAAATTTCCGCAAAGTCAGTATTTCGTCGAAGCCAATATGCGCATCGGCAAGTACTACTTCGATCATCCGAAGGTCGAAAACGGGCATGGCTATTCCTTGGCGGCGGAGGCCTATCGGCGGATATTGTTTTTCAGGGATCATCCGCAATATTATGCAGCGCTCTACCAGCTGGGGTGGTGCTACTATATGCAGAGCCAGTATGATGATGCCATAGGAGTTTTCAAATACCTTATCGAAGGATCCCATCCCGATTTCGATCTTGTAAAGAGAGAGGAAAAACAGGTCAAAAACCCGCTGCTTCGCGAGGAAGCGGTCGATTACATTGCCGTATGTTATGATATTCTCGGCAAGATGGACAGCGCGGTCGGATTTCTAAAGCTGACCAACAGCCCGAACTATTCGGCAATGGTCGTGAAACGAATCGGCGAACTCCGTGAGGAAGATCTCGATTATGCCGGCGCAATCCGCGCCTACCGGCGTCTCCTGACGGAATACCCGAATAGCCAGGATGCGCCGCGCAGCTATGTTGCACTCATCAGGCTTTATGACAGCCACAAAAATACCGATTCCGCAATGTTGCTTCGCGAAGATTTTCTGTCGAAGTATGGACCGGGTGGAGCCTGGCAGAACCAATTGGGCGGCGACACCGCCCAGCGCAGAACCATTGACTCCATGGTTATCGCCAACGGTCTCTATGTCGCCGATGCCTCCTACCGGCTTGCCGATTCCACCAGAAATGGCGTTGAATACAGGCACGCAGCGACGAATTATGAACGCCTGGTCGAAAACTATCCGCATGACCCGCATACGGCAGAAGCGCTCTGGAATCTTGCCGTGATCCTGGACACAAAACTCCAGGATAAGGAGCAGGCGTTCGCTCGTTACACCGCGTACAGCCGGTTGCCGTCCGGCGATTCGGGCCGGCGGGAGCAGGCTGCCCTGAATGCATTCGCGATCAAACAGGGGCTTCTTATTCCCGATTCCCTGGTCAAAAAAGGGGAGATTGACTCGACGGCACTGAGCCTCATCGATGCCGGACGGAACTACTGCACCCTTTTCCCGCATGGAAACTCCTGGAGCAAAGTGATGCTTGGCATCGGGGCGGTGTATTTCAATCGGCATCTTTTAGCCGATGCCGAAAAAACCTATGAAGCCGTCGTACTTCATGGGCAAACCGGGCCCGATTATTTCGAGGCTCTTCTGTTTCTCGGACAGTGCCGCTATGCCGAGGAAAATTGGTCGGCGGCGAGTGAGGCATTCGAGAACGTATGGAAAAACTCCGGCGACGAAACTCTCCGCGCCACGGCTAAAAAACTTCTGGTGCAATCGGTGTTCCTCAACGCGAAAAAAATCGACAGCTCGGGTAACGTCGAGCGAGCCGCCGAAATGTACCGATCGATCGATGAACAGTTCCCGGGAAGCGAGTACGGCGATATCGTTTTGTTCAATGCCGCGGAGGCAATGGAAAAGGTTGGCAAATGGGATAAGGCGTGCGAGCGGTATGCCGACCTTATCAACCGGTATCCCGGCTCCAAACTGGCGGCGGGGGCGCTCTTTAACGAGGCCGGCGACTACGAGAAGATTCAGCGATTCGACCTTGCGGCCGCGGCCTATGAGCGGATCGTCGCTGGCTATCCCTCTTCCGATAAGGCCAAGGACGCACTTTTCAATGTCGGGTTTTGCTATGAAAAGATCGGAAAACCCGATAAAATGGCCGAAGTTAACGAGCGATATACCGAGCAGTATCCCGGGGAGAAGGGTAACGAAATCATGCTTCTCAAGTCCGCGGCTTATTTTGTCAAAGCCGGGATGCTCGATCGGGCTATCGAGACCTATCGCAATTTTATTAGTCGGTATCCCCGGAACTCGCAGGCGGTAGAAGCGAATTTCTTGCTGTCAAAATGCTATTACGATAAGGGCTATGCCGAAAATGCTCTCATCGGGTTTGCCCAGACCGAACAGATGAACGCGGAATTTTCAAAAGCCAATCTCACGCCCGACGATTTTCATGCGGCCGAAGCCGCCTATTATACGGGAATTATAAAAAGGGACAAATTTCTCGCCCTCACCTTCGCGGGAAGCGGCGAGGAACTTGCAAGGATTCTACGCGAGAAATCCGCCCTTCTGGCCGATGCGGAAAGTTCGTTCAAGCGAGTCATGGCATATCGGAGTCCGCGTATCTTCGAAGCCGCGAACAGCATCGGGCGACTGTACGAGGAGCTTGCCGTTGCTTGGAAAAACCAGGTTCGTCCTTCCCTCGACCCCATCAAAGCGGCAGTGCTTGAAAAAGATATCCTGACCGTCTCGTCCCAGATTTTGCAGAAATCATTCGTGGCGTATGGAAAGGTACCCAGCATTGCGAAGGCTTTTGATTCTCTTTCATCGGAACAGAAGGGGTGGATTGCGCAATCCGACAGCTCCCTGAAGAAAAATCTCATTGATGCGGGGACTTGGCTGTGGTCTGCCGCAGGCGTGATGCAGCAGGCGCCGGTTCCGCCTGAGATTCGCAAAAAACCCGTGCACTATTACCAGTATCGGGAACGACTTCTTGAAACCGTTCTTCCTATGAAACGCGCCTGTCGCGATTACTACATCGGCGCGCTTTCGCTGGCCGATTCGCTCGGTCTCAGGGGTAATGAAATTGATAGTTGCCGCAGTTTATTCACTTATGTAAATTATTCGATTGGCGAGGAGTATGATCTTCTCAACGCCGAGATTATCGCCCGTACGAAGGAGCCTGTCGCGGACTTGTCTAAAGAAGAAAACGAGGATATTGTTTTCCAGCTGCAGGATATCGCTTATGAGCTTCAGGATAAGGCCATCGAATTATATGAAGAGGGTTTATCGTACGCTCGCAAAAATAACCTGGAGACGAGTGCCTGGTCTCACCGAATTCTCGAAAGCCTCGCACGACTTAACCCGGCGAAATACGGCCGTGCTTTTTATCAGCTGGTCACGATTTCTTCGGATGCCGGCTGGATTGTCCGGGGGGACAGCGCTTCCGGATGGAATTCGGGCAAACCTCCTTTAGAAGGATGGCATGTCGCAAGTATTCTTTCCCCTTGCAACGAAAAGAATTTCGCCGTCGCTCATGCATATTATCTTGGAAGCGCGAACCCGGCCGGACCCGCTTATTTATGGAAAAACCTTTTCCTTGGCGGCGCCCCGAGGAGCGCGGAAATCAGAATTATGACGCAGGATCCCTATTGGCTTTTTGTTAATGGGATGCTTATGCTCAGCGATTCGGTCGGCAAAGCGGGCCTGCCATCTTTCCCGGACAGCGCTGTCGGCATAACGTCAACGGTCAAGGGTGGCGACAACTGGATAGCCCTTGAAATCCGGCCACGCGATTCGAGCGGCATACGGGCTGCAATCGTGCTGAACGCCATGATCGATACGACCCAACACTTCGTTGCACCGTCAATGGTTGCACTACATGTCGCTGCCGCGCAACCGGTCGCGTTGGCAGCGCGAAAGCCGGATTCGTTATCCGCCGCTTCGTCGCAATTCAAACCCGAACAGCCGACGCCGACGGTCATTCCACAGACAAAGGCTGAAATACTGCAGGCCATTGAGCTCTATCGAGTGCGGGAGGCTCAGGCCACAGATGAAATGGCGAAAGAGCAACAGGCTATTGAGCAGCTTAAGGCGGTTCAGGACAGCGTCGAAGCGCAACTTCGTGAGGTAAAGGTGCGGCAGCTGGAAATGCAAAAAGGGAAGAGTGGAAGCCCATAAAAAAGCATGAATGATTTCATTGATAAGAAAAAATAGATTCCCCTCCCTTGCATCGTATCGTGTTCCCTCCTCAGGATATTTCGATTCTTATATGGTAAAACACGAGATTACTATCTTAAAATTCCATCTGCGCCCCAAGTTCAACGACACGGTTGGGAGGAAGATTGAAGAAAGAGGAGGCGTCGAGGGAGTTCTTAGACAGGAACATGAAGATCTGCTTCCGCCATGCCGCCATGTTCCCGCTTCGCACCGATACAAGGGATTCCTTTCCGAGAAAGTACGAAAACTGGCGCACATCGTCAGATGATCCGGGAATATGCACGTCGGCGAGAAGCGTTGGAATGTCCGGACTCTCCATGAAGCCGTAGCGGAAGGTGATTTTGTAGATTCCCTGACCGATCTGAACAAGCGAAACCCGATCGGACGGAGGCACATGAGGCATTTCGCCGGTCTCCACCGTTACGATTAAGGTTTGCGCATGCAAAATCCCGTTATGTTTGTAATTGTGGAGCAGCGCCCGGGGCACCATGTTGGTGTTGCCGGAAAGGAATACCCCGGTCCGCGGCGTTCTGGTCACGTTGGGCTGCGTTTTGAGTTCTTTCGCAAACGTTTCCAACGAAATTGCCGCAGCCGTCACCTGTTTTTGAAGAATCTTCCGGCCTTTGATCCACGTGGTCATCAGGATGCAGACGGCGATGGCGATGAAGATCACGATCCATCCGCCGGAAAATACCTTGGAAAGATTTGCGGCAAAAAGGGTAAGGTCGAACAGTAGGAAAAAAAGACCGACTGGTATGGTGACAAGGAGCGGGGCACGCCAGAGCCTGCGTGCAAGGAGGAGCACCATCGTAGTGGTAATGAACATGGTCGCCGAAACCGCGATACCGTAGGCGGTACCGAGGTTCCCCGATTCCTTGAATCCGAGGATGAGCAGCATGACGACGATGAAAAGCGCCGTATTTACAATAGGAATATAAACCTGCCCGATCAGGTTTATTGACGTATGAATAATCTTTATGCGCGGCCAGAAGCCGAGCTGGACCGACTGTCGGGCTAGTGAGTAGGCTCCTGAAATGACCGCTTGTGAGGCGATGACTGAGGCCAGAGTCGAGATCATTACCATTGGGTACAGGAACCAGGACGGCGTAAGTTGATAGAACAGGTTGTCGGGGTTGCCCTTGAGGAGCAGGCTGGCTCCCTGACCGAGATAGTTGAGTATCAGTGCAGGGAAGACGATGAAAAACCACGCCTTGCGGATGGGAACCCTGCCGAAGTGCCCCATGTCTGCGTAGAGCATTTCCGCACCGGTCACGGCGAGAAATGCCGCTCCGAGCAGGCCGAAGCTCTTGAAACCCACCGACGACAGCAGCGAGATCGCATGCACGGGATTTAAGGCATGCAGTATGGCAGGGCAACGGGCAATGGTCCATGCGCCCAGGAAGCCGATAATAAGAAACCATACTACCATGACCGGCCCGAAAAGCGTGCCGATTTTTGACGATCCGTGTGACTGCAAAACAAAGAGGCCGACGAGAATCGCAATGGATAGCGGAATCACGAACGGGCTGAAAAATGGAGTCGCAACGTTCAACCCCTCTATGGCGCTTAACACTGAAATTGCCGGGGTAATTGCTCCATCGCTGAAAAGCAACGCCGCTCCAATAATGCCAAGAAGTGAAATGAGGGGAAGATTTTTAACCCGAGTAGGTCCGATACGATTAACAAGGGCCATGAGCGCCAGAATGCCGCCTTCGCCCTTATTATCGGCCCGCATGACAAAAATGACATACTTGACGGAAACAATAATGACGAGAAACCAGAATATGAGCGAAACCGATCCGAGTATATGCTCCGGCGTAAGAGGAATCCCACGTCCAGCGACAAAGCACTCCCGGAGCGCATAGAGCGGACTGGTTCCAATGTCGCCGAAAACGATGCCGAGCGCCGTGAGAACCAGTACCGATTTCCCGGTCTTTTTTTGATCGCCTCGTAGGGATGCGGAAATCTCCGAAGCATCGCTCATAGTTGCTCGATCAGTCTCCGCAAGCCTTGCTCAACGCTTTGTTCGCGGATTTCGGAACGCATTCCCCTTAACCGGTATTCAAAAGTGCGAATAACGTCATGGAATGCAATACCGATAAAAACGAGTCCGACCGGTTTGCCCTCGGTACCGCCGTTCGGGCCTGCAATACCCGACACGGCGATGGCTGCATCGCTCAGGAATAATTTGCACACGCCTGCGGCCATCGCGGCCACGATCTCCGCGCTTACCGCGCCATGTTTTTCCAGCGTGGCGACGGGAATATTCAAGATCCTGGTTTTTATGCTGTTGTCATAGGAAATTATGCCACCGATGAAATAGCGGGATGCGCCCGGGCTTTCGGTTATGGCTGCGCCGAGCAAACCGCCGGTACATGACTCGGCCACTGCAAGGGTCAAATGATTCTTCAAAAGCAGCGCGCCGAGTTCTTCGGAAAGCGCTCGAATGGACTCAGGCATTTTTTGCCTTCACTGAAGCCCGAAACCTTGTCTGATAGTCATATATGACCCTGTTTTTTCGCAAAAAACGCGAGTACAAGATAGATGCCCGCGATAATGATCAGGAGTTCGACGTTCCGCTGATACGCGAGCCAGCGAGCTAGGCCGCGAAAGACGAAGTGGGTGAGAAACCCATAGCCAATCGTACACATGAGAACGAAGATGCAATAGCGGAGCAACCAATGAAACCTCTGCGTCATATTCTGGATAAACCCATTGATGACGGGCCCTGCCAGTATCAGTGTTACCGCGGTGATGCCGAGGCTCACCTGTGCCAGATGGCTTCTGGTCAATCCTGCGAGAAAGTCAACCGGTTCATGCATGGTACCTCCGAGAAATCATTCTTGTCGGATTATGACTCCTGCCTGGTATTTTACAAATGCACTTTGATTGCATGATAGGTTATAAGCAGCACGAAGAGGGACACGTTGGCATAAATGCCGGCTGCCATGTCATCCATGGTAACGCCGACGCCATCATCAAGCTCTTCCATGTAGTAAATGGGGAAAATCTTGACAATATCAAAAAAACGGAACAGAAAAAAACCGGCTATCAGAGTTCGCAGCGTTATCGGAACGAACATGAACGTGATTAGTTGTCCAGCAGCCTCATCGATCACGATTTTTCCGGAATCCTCCTTACCGAAGAGCTCACGGCTTCCGGAAGCCAGGAAAAAACTGACGGCAATGACGACTACACAGGCGAGCCAGTAAAAAACTGGCTCGCTGGAGACCTGGAACAGATGCGTCGTTTCATGCAAGATCCAGAGGAGTACGGACACTGCGGCGGAACACACGGTGCCGGAGGCGGGTAGATATCCAAGGAAAAAAACGCTTGCCCCGGCTTTTCGCAACCATCTTTCGAACATCGACATTTCCATGTTTACCCGTTCTCCCCATAGCAGATATCGGTTCGCTCGTTGAGCGCCTGCCTTAGGGTCACCTGATCTACGTATTCGATCTCCATCCCTGCCGGGAGACCGCGTGCGAGCCGCGTGATCCGCACCCCTGAATTCCTGTAGAGACGGGCGAGATAGCCAGCGGTCGTCTCGGCTTCTGCGCCGCCCCCAAGGCCAATGATCAGTTCTGACGGATGCATCTGCGAAATTCTCTTGGTGAGTTCGGCGATTCGCAACTTATCAGGCGTTGTCCCTGCGAGGGGCGAAAGAACGCCGCCGAGAACATGGTATCCTCCCCGATAGCGGCCGATTTTTTCGATGGCAAAGACATCGGATGATTTTTCAACCACGCAGATTATCGCGGCGTCACGCGTCGCTGATGAGCAGATCGAGCACAGGTCGGTCTCGCTGTAGGTGAAACATTGCCGGCATTTGATGATCTTCCTTTTGGCGTCGTCAAGGGCATGGCTGAGTTTTGCAATCTCCTCTTCCGGTGTGTCTAAAATATGCAGGGCTATGCGCCACGCACTTTTCGGTCCGATTCCCGGAAGATGGTTCAACTGTTCGACAAGCTCTTCGATCGGCCCGTTCATGGATGATTTATATCCCCTGAAACTGGAGGCCGCCAGTTACCGAACCCATGGCGGATTCCGTCACCTCTTTCACCTTTTGCTGCGCTGCCGCATGAGCCGCAAGAATGAGATCTTCCAGCATTTCGACCTCCTGTGGATTAACCACCTCGGGATTGATTTTTACGGATACGAGCTCATTGGCCCCGTTCAGGACGATCCTGACCATGCCGCCGCCCGCGGTCCCTTCACACTCCTTTTTCTGCATCTCTTCCTGCATCTTCATGACCTGTGCCTGCATCTTCTGTGCCTGTTTCAACAGCTTATTGATCTGGGACATGACAATGCTCTCCTATCTGAGAAATTCCGCATCGAATAGCTCGATCACGGCTTGAATAATCGGTTCACGACTGATTTCATTCCCTATTGACAAAGAGTCTGATTGATTGGAAGGCGTGCCTGCATCGGCTGTTCCGGGAGATGCGGCTTCGAGCGTGATATGCAGTTCGGTCGGCTTGCCCATGAATCCGCTTAGAAGCTTTTCAATTTCCTCACGTGTCCCTTTGTGCGTTACCTCATTGAATTGAAATGAATGGTTGCGGCTGAAAATAAGATCAATTGATGCGGCGGTACTCGCAGCGACCGAAGCGGGCGAAAGAAACATGCCAAGATTTGGCCGGTCGCTCATAAGTGAGTCGATGAAAGACTTCCAGTGACTTCCCGTATCTGAACCAGTTCCCTCTGGAAAACGGTCGGCGAATGGCGACTCGATTGTCTCGCTACAGGCCGGTTCCGGCAATTCCATCAAAATCGATGGGGCGGCCGTTAAATCAGGTTTTTTTTTTTGCTCCGACTGTTCTCCTCGGGCTGGCTCTCCGGTGAGAGCGCCCCCTCTGGTCCGATCCTCTTTTTCATTGCCGATCAGTGTTAAAATTTGTTCGAGCGAGACGGTACTGTCAAGATAGACGAGTTTGAGAAGCAGTATCTCAATGGCGAAACGCGGGAAGGCACTCCGTTTAAGGTCGTTTTCGGACCGACGTACGAGCTCCATCATGCGCAGGAGATCGCCTTCGGAAAAACGCACTGCGGATTTCTGCAGCACCGCAACAGTTTCCAATTCAACGGCAAGACTCTCAAGGCTTCCGTTTATTCGGCAAAAGAGCAGGTCTCTGAGGTGCTCCTCCAAGCCGAGAACAAACTCGTAAAGATCGAATCCCTGAAGCAGCACCTCTCGGACGATGGAGAGAACCTCGGCCCGCTCCTTTCGTGCAATTGCGTCCATTACACGCTCGTAAACTTCCCGGGAAAGGAGGCCCAGAGTGACGCGCGCTTCATGCTCCATGATTTTTTCTGGGCAGCAGGAGAGCACCTTATCGAGAAGCGACAACGCATCGCGCATGCTGCCATCCGCCTTCGAGGCAATGAGGCTCAGCGCGGTTTTCTCGAAAGCGATCTCCTCTCGGTCGCAGATATATGTCAGCCGGTTGAGAATCTGTTCGGGGACGATTCTCCTGAAATCGTACCGTTGGCAGCGTGAGTGGATGGTAGCCGGAATCTTTTGCGGCTCGGTGGTAGCAAAAATGAAGATCACATTTGGAGGAGGCTCTTCAAGGGTCTTAAGCAGGGCGTTGAAAGCGGACTTAGATAACATATGTACTTCGTCGATGACGAAAATGCGATATTTGCCGCCCATGGAGGCATAGCTGACATTTTCGCGCAACTCGCGGATATCGTCGACTGAATTATTCGATGCACCATCAATCTCCAAAACATCGAGGCTCGATCCGTTGAGTATTCCCTTGCAGGAGGAGCACTCGCCGCAGGGCGACGGGATGGGTCCTTTTTCGCAATTAAGTGCGCGTGCCAAGATACGGGCGGTGGTGGTTTTTCCAACCCCGCGTGTGCCGGAGAAAATAAAAGCATGGGCAACGCGTTTCTTTTCAATGGCTTTTTTAAGCGTTGCAGTGACATGTTCCTGTCCGATCACATCGTCGAAGGACAGGGGACGCCATTTGCGGGCTAAAACAACATAACTCATATAGTTTCAAATCCGCACTACTTTTTTAAATTTAAATTTAAAACTGCAAAAAAAGGGCCAAGTTTATCTGCGGCACACCAAGCGTCTGCTTACCGTTGCTCCCTTCCAGGCCTGGCGGGATTCACAGCCTTTAGTTGCGCAGGGCCTGGCCCTCATTATCGTTTCGCAGGCCTGCGATTACTGCTCCAGTAAATTGCAAAGAAAATACCTTATTCCACCTGTTGGACCCAATCCCCCGTTTCACTTCATCCGCAGCGGAGAGAAATCAGCAAAACAACATTTCACCAGCCCTATCTGGATACTCTTTGGACAGCGATGTATATTTTACAGCCGTTTGCGGTCCCGTCGTCTAGTGGTTAGGACTCAAGATTTTCATTCTTGCAACAGGGGTTCAATTCCCCTCGGGACTAAAATCTTTAATTTAAAAAGGAAAAGAGGCTTCAGGTTTTTAGGTATTCTTTGAAAAACAGCTTATGCCCTTCCGCCCTTCTTGGGTGAGGGAGCTTCCTCTTTTGAAGGTAGAAATCTTCCAGAGTTTTTTACGCATGATTTTTTCGCTCATGAAAAATTTTTAAAAAGGAGGTGGTGATAATCACGAATAATGACGGAGACTTTTTTAATCGTTTTCTTTTGCAGCTTTCTTAAAGTAATACTTTAATTACTATCAGATTGGATAGAAGAATCAATACCATAGCTGCAACGACCGCTCTCTTCGTTGCCTCGCCTACCCCCACAGCGCCGCCTCTTGCGGTAAACCCAAAATAGCAACCGCAGATTGCGATCACGGCACCGAAGACAAATGCCTTCACCAGGCAAATTTCAATGTCCTTTACTTTGAAAAAGAGCCGAAGACCGTAATAGAACGCCGATGGATGCAGGCCCATGGTGATCTGGGTGAAAATCTGAGCGCTGAAAATGGCGAAAAAGGCTGAAAAAATCGTCAGTACCGGCATCATCATTGTGCCAGCCGCCATGCGCGGTGCAATCAGGTAGAGATAGGGATCCAGCGAAAGGGTTACCATCGCATCCAGTTGCTCGGTAACGCGCATGGTCCCAAGCTCGGCCGCTAACTTTGCTCCAACCCGACCGGTTACCACCAGCGCAGTAAGGACGGGACCGAGTTCGGTGAATACCGCCTTACCAACCGCACTTCCGATGTAGGTTGCCGGGATGACTCCGGCAAAGAGATAATGCACCTGCCATGCACTGACTGTTCCGACGAAAACCGACGTCAGAAGTACGACGGGAATCGTGGTGACGCCCATAAGCATCATTTGTTCAACGATGAGATGAAACTTTGCAATCGCCGACGGTATAGCTATCAGGATGCGACCGGAAAACCGTCCCGCCCCTCCTACCTTTCCCAGCAAAAGTCTGGCGCTGATTCCGATTGATTCAGCCAGTTTGTCGAGTGGCGTTATCATACGGTGACTTCGGCAGCCGACATAATCTCGTTGCGCACTTTCCTTAGTTTCCTCCATGCGTCAAAGACGACCAGCCAGGGAAACGTCGCTATGGAAACTAAACCGGCAAGCAGCAATCGGGCAACTGATGAGGTTACGCCGATACTTCCTTCCACCTCAAGCATGGCGCCGCTGAAATACGGTTCAAACTGGATATCAATATGCGTGGTGCGGCTCAAAAACGTGCTACGCAGGGTGACAAACAATGCATATATATTCCCTGTTTCTGCCGGATCGGCGGCACCTGCCTTTGCCTTCAGATGTACATGGTGCAATTTGGCAAGATGCAACAACAGTTTGAAGTCGCGATGCAACCAGCGGAGTGTTTTGAGGACTATGCGGCGGTCGAGGAGAATCGACAGGATTTTTTTTGCTTTTCGGAGCATAAAATTCCAGCGATGGAGCCACGATCCGGATTTTTTTTTCGGCGATTTATCGAGCTTTGAATATTTGGGTGAGCTTGACGGATTTAATTGAACTGGTTTTTTGGGGCTTATTTTAGCTGGCTGCAAGGGTATCGAAGGTTTTTTCCCCTCAAAAGAAGGTGAAAGTTCGTCCTCCGACAAACGTTCCATTGTCGACCGATGTTCAAGCTCATGTGACCAGTTCAGAAAACAGAGTGTTATACACTGTCGGTCGATATAAAACGTAAGCCGGTTTAGCCGTGGGTGAAGCCAGTAAAGTACGATTCTCCCGTTTCGCTTACCGCCAGTAAGGGTAAAGTTCGCAATAACCCCGAAAGGAGTGAAAATAACAATGACGGCAACAAGTGCACTGGCAGCAATGACGAGAAAAACGATGGTTGCGAACATAGAAGTTTTCGGCGATTTGGCAATTGCCTCGCTTATCCGGAAGGGATTTCCGGGGAGCTCGTTATGGTCGCTGGTGCAACAATATTCCCGTCTTCGTCGCGGTTCACCAAAAAACCGCTCTCGGTGATCACCTGGTCCATGGCCACATCCGTATAGGAAAATGGCAGACGATTGTCCAGTATCTGGCAGTCGAATGCCAATCCTATGATCGGTACCCGGCCCTTCAGCTCACGAAGGAAGTTATCGTAGTAGGCCCTGCCTCGGCCAAGCCTTCCGCCGAAATGGTCGAACCCGACGCCAGGACAAATAATAAGGTGGAGGTCGCTCCGGTAGAACCGATCCCGCAGTTCAGGCAGTGGCTCAGGAGATCGGGTTTCTCCAATGACCACGTCTTTATCGAGGTCAGTGATCTCGCCGATCCCCATCGTGCTTGCTCCCTTCTTGCAATAGGGGACGACTACCCGCTTACCCTGCAGGAGCATTTCACGGATTGTCTCGCGGGTCTCAACCTCGGCACCTATGTTGATATAGATCATGACTGCGCCGGCCGCTTTCATCTGCGGTGAGTCCAGGAGATGCCGCCGGATCTGCTCCGATTTTGCACTTTTTTCAGCAGGTGCGAGATTTTTTCGCGCCGCACTGAATTTTTCGCGCAGAAGCTGTTTGGTGGATTTTTGCTGGGGGATGTCTTTGCTCGGTTGGTTCGCTGCCGGCAATGCCTCGGTGACGGTTGAAGTCATGGCGTCCAGTTCGCGGCGTACCTTTTCGCTGTACCGGCGCAGATTGGCCACCATTCGGGCGGCATCCCGAATGAACTTCGGCAGTTCCTTCGAGCCGAAAAAAACGAGGATCAGCACCAAGATAAGCAGAATTTCCGAAAAGCCCACGCCCATTATCGTTTTCTCCCGGCCAGCCAGGAGGTGCCGATACTCAGAACATAAAGGAGCATGAGCGGAAAGGCCATGACAAGCAGGGAAAAAAGATCCGGAGGGGCTATAATCCCTGCAACGATAAAAATAATAACGATGGCGATGCGAATATGGCGAATTAAAAACTGCGGGCTTATTATCCCGAGTCGGGTGCAGACGAACGCGACGACCGGCAACTCGAACACGAGTCCAAACGCAAGGCTGAGCTTGAGAATAAAGCTGAAATAGTCGCCTATTTTGAAATAAGGATCAAGACGGGAACCTGCATAGCTGGTAAGGATTTGAAAAATGTGCGGCAATATGGAATAGCAAAAAGCGATTCCGCACAAGAATGCCACGCTCGAAGCGATAACGGTTGGCAGGACGATTTTTCTCTCATTCGGGAAAAGCCCTGGCGCGACGAATTTCCAGATCTGATAAAAAATCACTGGCGCTGCAAGCACGCATCCGGAGCCGAGCGCGATTTTAAAACTCAGCATCACGGCCTCAATCGGTGTGGTGAATATCAGATGCGGCCGTGGATTGGCAAACCGGAGGGGATAAACCATGACGACGTCAAAAATTCTTTTCCAGAAGAACCCGCAGGGAATTGCTGCACCCACCAGCGCCAGCGCCATTTTAACGATGCGCCACCGCAGTTCTTCAAGGTGATTGAGAAATGACATCTCGCTGGAGTCAGGCTTCACGCCTTGGCATCATCCTTTTTTTCAATTTTTTCAGGGGTTGAAGGCTTGGCTGCCGAAGCGTCTGCCTCTTTCTCCACATCAGACATGGCTTTTTTAAATTCCTTCAAACCTTGCCCGATGTTCTTTGCCACTTCAGGAATTTTTTTAGTCCCAAAAAATACCACTATCAATAATCCGATAATGATTACTGCCCACGGATCTCGGAATATGCCCATACCACTTCCCCTTTCGCTACATTAGCCTCTTCATAAGCAGAAAAACGCAGTCATGAATTACGTTTGTCTAATTGTCATAATAAAAATATATTAGTAATTCTTATTAAAAACTATTTTTCAATGGTATTAATTTTATTAATCGCTATTGGTCTGCGGCATTGCCTTTGCCTGCTTTATTTTTTGAGTTTTTGATACCCCGTAGCTTGCTGCGGGGTAATTCATTGGTGCTGCTAATTCAGCAGAATATCTTGCAATTTTAACCCACTATATGATCACTCATCCTATTGATTAATATAGAATTAATGGAATTTCTTTCATTAAAATTATCGAAAAACAAAATAAACTATAGGAAGCCAATCCCAAAGACCTGCCGGGGTTTGGTTGTTGTGGTATATTTTTTCGTCGAAATTCATTCCCTAGCGAAGATGCAATTCGAAAAACCATAATGAATTGCCATATTGCGGGAAAAATTGGAATCAATAAAAGCCAAACCGCACTTGAGGCATTTGTGCAACTCCCTTTCGAACAACGCTTAAATGCTTTATAGAGCGTTAAAAGGAAGGGTATCATAATTAAACACTCTATAATAAATAGTTCCCATCCGAATGAGCCCATAAAATATCCTTTCGTGAATAGCACCGCTTGATTTACCGCGGATCCGAATTTTTGTCGATGCATAGCTTTCAACATTCGAGGAAATCTGTTGGCTTCACTAGCAGAATGAAAATATATTAGAAACCTATAAAAAACTATGCATCGGGCCATTGCCCGAGCTTTCAACTCAAGTACAATTGCTTCAACAGGACCAAATGGAACCGTCCGAAACCATCGTTTACGGCATTCATGCCGTTGAAGAGCTGCTCAAAGAGCGGCTTGAAGCCATCGATCATATCTATTTCGATAATGCAAAACGGTCATCACAGATTTTTAACCTCATGAAAACCTGCCGTAAGGAGCGACTCGCCTATAATCTTGTGCCGTCACTGCGTCTGAACCAGATCGCCGGATTGGATAAGCATCAGGGGGTGGTAGCCGTATGCAGCGTTCAGCCGTACTGCTCTCTGGAGGAACTGGCGGAAAAGGTTGCAGATAAAAAATCGCCGCTTTTTGTCCTTGCCGCATCGATCGAAGATCCCGGCAATCTCGGCGCGCTCATCAGGTCGTGTGTCGCCTTCGGCGTCGATGCGCTGTTTCTTGAACGTAGACATACATCCCCGCTTTCTCCCGCTGCTGCCAAGAGCTCGGCGGGCATGATCGGACACTTGACCATTCTCAGACCGAAGAATCTGGAAGGTATCATTCGCGACTATGCAACGCTGGGTTTTTCCGTTGTGGGTGCGCATGCAGGAAAGGGAATGATTCTGGATGTCCTTGACCTATCTGGCCCGACAATCATTATCCTCGGTGGAGAGCATCGCGGAATCCCGCCCTACCTTGAAAAACTCTGCACCGTATTCGCCTCGATCCCCATCGAAGAGCAGGCCGGATCGCTCAATGTTTCGGCGGCCGGGGCGGTGCTATTATACGAGGCGAGAAGGCAGAGGAGAGCAGCATTGAAATCGGTAAAGAATCCCCCCGCATAGCGGGGGGATTCTTTACCCCTTCGATCAAAAGGTTTGGTAAATACACAGAAGGCTGCTAATCCGCACAATTTTTGTTTATTTATTTAAAACCTCGCCACATGAAGCGGGGAGCATTCATTCTACTTTTAGGGCAACGAGGGAGGCTTTCCTTTTAGATTTATTTTTTTAGAAAAGTAGTCAAATATATTACTTTCCCTTGTTTCCTGCCATTATTTATATTTGTGCGACCTCTGAAAGCGTATTTTTTCTGGCAATTGGTCATTATGTGGAATACATGTTTGTTTCTTGTCGTTTGATGTTTATTAAAGTCGCGTTTCAGGTGATTAATTTAATGCTTCGCACAATAACTATTCATAGTAAGACGAATTTTAGAAAGAGTCAAAGGGGGAGAGAACATGGTAATTGACAAAAATGTAATTGTTCCTGACGATACAGCACTTGAGCTCTATCTTAAAGATATCGCGAAACATAAGACCTTATCTAGTGAAGAAGAGGCCATTTTAGCCGCCCGCATTAAAAAGGGGGATAAAAGGGCACTCGATACGCTGGTGAAAGCGAATCTGCGCTTCGCTGTCAGCGTGGCTCGCAAGTATCAGAACCAGGGGCTTCCCTTGAGCGAACTTATCAGCGAAGGCAATATCGGTCTTATTAAAGCAGCAAAACGGTTTGATGAAAAAAAGAACTTCAAGTTCATTTCCTATGCGGTATGGTGGATCCGGCAAAGTATTCTGCGTGCCTTGGCCGATCGTTCGCGTATTACGAGAATTCCGCTTCATAGGATCGGTGTCATTCATCGCGTGAGAACCACTCAGAATCGTCTGGAGCAGAAATATCGCCGCCAGCCATCTACCGATGAGATCGCTCAGGAAATGGGAGTGGCGAGGGAAGAGGTTCTGACCATTCAGTCGATCGGTAACCGTGCAGTTTCGCTCGATTCGCCGGTTAAAGATGAGGATGGGTCGGAGCTTATCGATATTCTGCGTGACGAAGATCAAGAAATGCCCGATAATCGGCTTATTGAAATCTCTCGTCAGGAGGGAGTGAACAGGATTCTCGATGCTCTGGAAGAACGGGAGCGCGATGTTCTGAAGCTCTATTTCGGCCTTGGCGTGGAAACCACGCACACACTGGACGAGATCGGTTCGCAACTCAATCTCTCTCGCGAGAGAGTACGGCAGATCAAAGAAAAGGCTATTCACCGTCTGAAACACTCGTATCTGCGGGGTAGACTGAAGGCGTTTGCGGAATAAAAATAAGCGGTGATGAGAATTGTGGGGTAACGGTGAGGGGGGTGAAGAGTACTTCATGTTTAGTGTGACTGTTTCAAGGATACCACTTAATCAAATTTAAAATACCATCCCGAACGAAAGCGTTGTGAGGTACTTTACAATATTATTTACTGTTCATTGATTGCCTGCCTTTTTTTTCCAGAGAAAGTAGATCGCCGGATAGACAAGCAATTCCATGATGACCGAGGTGGCGACGCCGCCCACCATGGGTGCGGCAATACGTTTCATGACATCCGATCCGGCACCGTGGCTCCACATGATGGGCAGGAGTCCGGCGATGATAACCGAGGCGGTCATGATTTTCGGTCGCACGCGCCTGACGGCGCCGTGATCGATCGCCTCTTTAAGCGCGGACAACGTGATCGCGCCCCTTTTCTTCGCCGTATCGAATGCCTGGTCAAGGTAAAGAAGCATGACGACACCGGTCTCTGCGTCAAGGCCGGCAAGCGCGATGATCCCTACCCATACTGCAAGACTCATATTATAGCAGAGAAGGTATAAAGCCCACACCGCGCCAACGAGAGAAAACGGCACCGCGAGCATGACGATCGCCGTCTTGGTAAGCGACTTCGTGTTGAGAAAAATGATAATGAGAATGATGAACAGCGTCATTGGAATGACCACCATGAGTTTTTTCTGGCTTCGCTGCATGTATTCAAACTGTCCGCTCCAGATGATGCTGTACCCGGTGGGTAGCTTGACCTGCGATGCTACATTTTTTTGCGCCTGTCGAATATAGCTACCCATGTCGGTACCCCGCATATCCACGAACACCCAAGCGTTGGGCCTGCTGTCTTCGCTGCGGATCACCATGGGACCCTTATTGATTTCAAAATCGGCTATTTGACCGAGAGGTATTTGCAGCCCGTCCGGCGCGGCAATCAGTACATGTTTAAGTGATTCAATGTCTTCGCGCAGCTCCCGGCTATAGCGTAGATTGACCGTATACCGTTCTAATCCTTCAACGATGGTGGTGATGTTCATGCCGCCGATTGCCGTCTGGATGACTGATTGCACGTCATTAATATTAAGGCCATATCTGCCGCTCTTTTCACGATCGATTTTGATATCGAGGTAGTTGCCGCCGACAGCCCTTTCGGCAAAGGTGGAGGTAGTATAAGGGACGCTGCGCATCGCTGCCTCCACTTGCCTGCCTACCATCTGGAGCGTGTCGAGATTCGCTCCCGAGATTTTTATCCCAACCGGCGTCCTGATACCGGTGGAGAGCATATCGGTGCGCGTCTTGATCGGCATGGTCCAGGCATTGGTAAGGCCGGGAAATTTGATCGCCGCATCGAGCTGCTCGATGAGCTTTTCGGGCGTTATGCCCTTGGGCCACTCCTTTTCCGGTTTGAGCATGATGATGGTCTCCAGCATATCGAGCCCGGCAGGGTCGGTGGCGGTCTCAGCCCGCCCAGCCTTCCCGAAGACACGCTCGACTTCAGGAAACGAACGGATAATTTTATCAGTCTGTTGCAGGAGCTCCTTTGCCTTGTTAATTGACACCCCCGGCAGGGTTGTGGGCATATAGAGCAGATCGCCCTCATAGAGCGGCGGCATGAACTCTGATCCAAGATGACCGAAAGGAATCACCGTTACCGCGATCACGGCGAGGGCCGACAGAATCACCGTTTTCGGCCTTTTGATGACGGACTTAACTACCGGATGGTAAATAGACATTAAGAAACGATTGATCGGGTTCCGGTGTTCGGGTTTGATCCTGCCGCGCACGAAAAAACCCATGAGCACCGGCACAATGGTAACGGCGAGAATCGCGGCTGCTCCCATGGAGTAGGTTTTCGTAAAGGCGAGCGGCTTGAAGAGCCTTCCCTCCTGCTCTTCGAGGGTGAAGATGGGAATGAAGGATACCGTAATGACCAGGAGCGACCAGAACAGTGTCGGCCCGACTTCCTTTGTTGCTTCCATTATTACTTGCCAGTGCGGCAATCGTTCGTTGGGCGGTTTGGCATTCTCCGCCTCAATATGTTTATGGGCATTTTCGATCATGATGATCGCGGCATCCACCATGGCTCCGATGGCGATGGCAATGCCCCCGATCGACATGATATTCGCATTGAGCCCCTGCATCCGCATAAGGAAAAAAGCCATGAGCACTGCGGTGGGAAGGGTAAATACCGCAACCATCGCGCTCCGCGCATGGCCGAGGAAAAGGATGCAGACGAAGGCAACGATAAGAATCTCCTCGAAGAGTTTGTTGCGTAGATTCTCGATGGCGCGTTTTATGAGTGAAGAGCGATCGTAGGTCGTGACGATCGTTACGTCCGGCGGAAGACCGGCCTTCAGAACTTCGAGTTTTTTCTTTACAGCGGCAATGACCTTCTGCGCGTTTTCGCCGAAACGCATGATCACGATCCCGCCGGCGACTTCACCCTTACCGTCAAGCTCCGCAACGCCGCGCCGCATCTCGGGACCCACGGCCACATCGGCAATGTCGCCGATGCGGACCGCAACGCC
The DNA here is from genome assembly GCA_049521335.1 of Chitinispirillaceae bacterium. Taxonomy (GTDB): domain Bacteria; phylum Fibrobacterota; class Chitinivibrionia; order Chitinivibrionales; family Chitinispirillaceae; genus BOG-1184. The sequence continues at coordinate 4,545 of JBEKOX010000003.1, read as the reverse complement.
ATGCTGCATATCGGTCTTAAGCGGGATCATTTTGATATCGTCGATGGATTTGATGTACCCCAGTCCCCGGATCATGAACTCCATTTCGGACATTTCGATGACCTCCCCGCCGACATCGCTGTTGGCATTTTTTATCGCCATCTCGACGTCGCGCAAAGGAATGTTGTACGCCTGGAGTTGGACGGGGTCCACGGTCACCTGGTATTGCTTGACATAGCCGCCGATGCTTGCGACCTCGGACACCCCCTCGACGGTCGCCAGTCCGTATTTGAGATACCAGTCCTGGTACGACCGGAGCTCCTGCAGGGAGTGTTTATCGGATTTCAGCGCATATTCGAACACCCACCCTACGCCGGTAGCATCGGGACCCAGCGTAGGAAGTACTCCGGACGGCAACCGTTTTTGCGCATAGTTGAGATATTCGAGCACCCGGCTGCGGGCCCAGTAGATATCCGTGCCGTCCTTGAAGATGATATACACAAGCGAGTAGCCGAAGAACGAATAGCCGCGAACGACCTTCGCACCCGGCACCGAAAGAAGCGATGTCGTCAAAGGATAGGTCACCTGGTCTTCGACAATGCGCGGTGATTGACCCTTGTAGTCGGTATACACGATGACCTGCACGTCGCTCAGATCGGGAATCGCATCGATGGGCGTCGTCAAAAGCGCCCATATGCCGGCTCCGATGGCGAACGCCGTGAGCATTATCACGAGGAATTTGTTTTTAATCGACCATTCGATAATTTTTTCGAGCATATCATTTGTCCCGTTTGTCGTCGATGATGCAACCGGCCTCAGCGATGCGTACTATCCATTTCTTCCGTGTCAGCAGGGCGCTCCTTGCCGACCATCTGTCCGACCGCTTGACTTAAATTCGACTCGGCATCGATCATGAATTGCGATGAAGTCACAATAATCTGTCCTTCGGTAAGCCCGGAAAGAACCTGCACATATCCGTTGGCGCTCATGCCGAGTTTCACATCTTGCGGCTTGAAATAACCACCGCCGAGAGCAAGGATGACCACGTTCCGTTTCCCCGTATGCAAAATTGCTTTTTCTGAAACCGAAAGCGTTTTAACGGCAAGAGGCAATGAAATTTTTATGGTAGCAAACATGCTCGGCTTCAAGAGATACTCCGTGGTATTTCGGATGCCGATGCGCACGGCTGCCGTCTTTGTGGTCGAGTCGAGGACCGGCGAAATAAAATCGACCTTGCCGGCAAATGTTTTTCCCGTCGCGGAGGTCACTTCAATCTCGGCGCCGCTCCCGAGCTTAATAAAAGGCAAATCTTCCTCGTACACGTTGGCAACCGCCCACACCGTCGAAAGGTCGGCGATTTTATAGAGCTCCATGCCGGGCATCACATTTTGACCGGTCACCACCATTTTCTCAAGCACCACGCCATCGGCCGGCGAATAAATAGTCATGGTCTTTTGAGGAACGCCGCTCTTCGCGACCGCATCAATTTCCGTCTCCGGGATGTCCCAGTTAAGGAGTCTGCGTTTGCTGCTCTCGACAATTTCAAGGGCGCCCTTTCCCGCCTCCGGCGAGCCGCCGATGAGATTTTTCTCATACTGCAAAGCCTGAAGATACTCCTCCTGCGTGCTGACGAGATCGGGGCTATATATGGTGAAGAGCGGCTGCCCCTTTTTCACCCGCTGGCCCGTATAATCGATATAAAGTTTATCGACCCATCCCATCACCTTCGTATTGACATTGCTGATTGCGGTCTCGTTCAGCTCGATGGTTGTCGATGCCCGTATGTCCCTGTTGAGGTCCCGGATCGTCACGGTTTCGGTAGTGACGCCTATGTTTTGAACGACCGTGGGATCGATTTTGACCGTACCTGCCTCTTCGCCGGCTTCGGCTTTATTTACCGGTACAAGTTTCATGCCGCATATCGGGCAGCTGCCGGGTTTATCAGAGAGATAGTTCGGGTGCATTGGACAGTGATAAATCACTTTCTGGCCGTTTGCTCCGACTGCAAGCTCCCTGTGGTGAGGCGCATGCAGTAATAAGGCTACTACCGCCCCGCCGACGAAAGCGGCGAGGATAATCATCGAAAACGTCAGCATCTTCATCCTGGTGATCATGGGCGTTGCTCCCCTATGGTTATTTTGCTTAAAGGCAGCCCCACCGCCTTTTCCAGTTCCGCCTCGCCGGTGAGCAGATTCATGACCGCCATATGGTAATCCTGCTCCGAAAAACGGACCAGATGGTGGGCATCAATAAGACTCAGGAAATCGATTTTGCCGCTCTGGTAGGCATCCGATGTCGATTGCAAGGTCTGGCGGGCCTGCGGTATGACGGTAGTGGTGTAAAGCTGTATCCTCTCTTGGGCGCTTGTTACTTTTGCCAACGCATCTTGCACCTGGGAAAGCACCATATTTTTCATATTCTCATACTCTCTCTGAGACTCCTGCTCGTTCGAAGCGGCGTGTTCGGTCGCAGCGGAATACTTTCCATACGACCATGGTGCAATGGGTACGGTCATCCCGACCATGAGCGCCCAATCGTCTGGCAGGGGGCGCATCTGTTTGTAGGTTCCCCGAACCATGAAATCCGGGAGGAACTCACGATGTGCGGCGACGAGATCATTCTTCTGCATGCTGACGGCATAGCGCATGGAGGCAAATTCCGGCCTGTTGGCCTCGGCAAGCCGCGCCAGCGTATCCGGTGAAAAATTCACCAATGCAGGATGAATTGCGGGCATGACTGGTATGGTCCGCGTGGCCTCTGCATTGCAAAGGGCATTGATCATTGCCTCCGCGGATTTCCTATCCTGCTCCAGAACCAGCTCGTCGCTGGAAAGCGTCGAGAGTTCGGTCTGGCCCCGTAAAATATCCGACTGCCTGCCCGTCCCTACCTCATACTGCTTCCGGGCAATCTCGATAAAGCTCTTCATGATTGTCCGGTTATCGGCAATGATCTCCAGCTTGCGGTCGATAAGATAGAGCTCGAAGAACGCCGATTTGACATCACGGACGAGGTTCTGCTCCAGCGCAACCTTATCCTGTCCGAGCATCTCCATGCGACTACCTTCCGCCTTCGCCATGGAAGAAAGCTTGCCCGGAAACGGCAGCATCTGCTGGATTGAATAGTCAATCTCCTGATAGTTCCTGAGAGGATCGGGGAAAGAGGCGACAGGGGTCTGATACGATTCCACGGCCAGAAGCGGCGGATCAAGGCTCTTCTGGTAGTCGATCGATGCCCGTGCGGCATCCACCCGGTTCGCCGCGGCTTTGAGTCGCGGATTATTGGAGCGTACCTCAGCGACAAGCCCGCTGAGCCTGGCGGTAAAAATAGCCAGCTCGGAATCGGCGCCGGAAACGGTTTGCGCTCGCGCCGGTGGAAAAAAGGTTGCAACAAGATAGAGAATCATCACCGTTCCCCGATTCCGGCCATTCATGAGAACCGATACCATTGACGACCTTAACTTTTCATCATTACCCATACAGTCTCCTTAATCCTGATCCTCAACATGAAAAACCCAGTACGTAGCAGTTTCCCCGGTTACATCTTCATGGAACCCATGCCGGATCCATTCGCATTGGAAGGCTTGTCCGAGGAAGGCGTGGCTTGCTTCACTTTTCCCGTGTCGATAATTTCAACCGACTGTCCCGCCTTTTCGAGCTTCGTGATGTACTTTTCAGGGTTTTTCTTCACCTCATCGATGCACCCTGTACAGCAAACGTAAATACGTTTTCCTTGGTAGTCGACATAGAGATTTTTGTCGATGGGACCACCCAATACTGGGCAGGTGGATTGCGGTTTAAGCTTCGTTGACTGGGCCGCGGCCTTAGGCTGTTTTACTTTTGGGCTTATTCCCTTCGGTGCTTGCACGGTAGTATCATATTTTGGCGTAAGGGAGTCGCGATTCTGGCCGACGGCGGGTGCAGGCACCTGCGCAAAAGTGAAGGAAGCGACAAGAATGGGAAATACGATTTTAATCAGCGGTGATGTCATACAAAACCTCCATGATGAAATTGGTTGATGATCAATACAATATTCGTTCAATTTTATGGAAATTGACCGAAAACATAGAATGTAATATTTAAGCAAATAGCATACCCGCTTGCATGCCGTAATCACTAATAATTGATCACGCGACCGGAGCCGGAGCAAACCTTGAACTTGTCAAATGCGAAGAGGCGGGTATGTTTGGGAAAGGGTACTCGGTGGTGAGAGGGAAATGGTTGGATGTCCGACATTTATATCAGCCATGCCGATGACCCATGGAGCATAGGTCGGCACAACCGGCGCAAAGAACTGTATACTACTCGTGCTTCCCTGCACAAGTCCGGAAGGCTCCTGCCCCGGCATACCAGAGGCAGCCGCGCAGAAGGGATTCGAACACTTCCTCTTCGCATTCTTTGCGTGGGAAGCGGTTTCCTGATCATTATGAACGTTTTTTTGGCAGCAGCATTGCATGCCGGAACAACAGCACCGACAAGACGCATCCTTACTTATTGAGATAGTACCCCTGGCACAAGTCTGCATGCCAAGAAGCGCCGGCTGGGTTCCCGCAAGGAGAAAGATGATTAA
>JBEKOX010000002.1:0-83710 GCA_049521335.1 Chitinispirillaceae bacterium | reverse complement strand
GAAGCGGGTCTTCTCGTCACGTCGGTATGCGGCGATGCGCAGCCGCTTCCGGAAGCAACCGCCCGCCTCAGCGCCCTCAAAACCCTGGCGGAAACCAGCATCATCATCTTTCCCGGCTTTTTCGGCTTTACTCAGGAGGGCACTGTAGCAACGTTCAGCCGCGGCGGTTCCGATCTCACCGGGTCCATTCTCGCCGAGGCGCTCGATGCCGGCGAATACGAAAACTGGACCGACGTGGACGGCATCTTCAGCGCACACCCGCATATGGTCGAGCGTCCGCAGCAAATTCCGGCATTGACCTATAAGGAGATGCGGGAACTTTCCTACATCGGTTTCAATGTGTTGCATGAAGAGGCGGTCAAACCGGTCCTCAGAAAAAAAATTCCCATCCGTCTGCGCAATACGGGGAATCTTGACAACAGCGGCACTTTAATCGTTTCCGAAAGGCTCCCGAGCGAGCGCGATGTCGTGGGCATCGCTTCGGGCAAGGGATATTGCAGCTTCACACTACAGAAATTCTTGATGAATCGGGAAAAAGGGTTTGGACGCCGTCTTCTCTCCATTTTCGAGGATCTCGGCCTCTCGTATGAACATTGCCCTTCGGGTGTCGATAACATCTCGGTGATACTCGACCAATCCCAGTTGAAGCCGGAAATGGCCAATACGATTATCCGAGCCATCGAACGGGAACTCAAACCCGATGAGATCCGCACCGAGTTCGGCATTGCATTGGTAGCGGTTGTCGGAGAAGGCCTGATCCATAAGATCGGCGTGCTCGCTTCAGCGGCGAAAGCGCTTTCAAAAGCCGGAGTCAATATCAAGATGGTTAATCAAGGCAGCTCGGAAATAAGCATGATCTTCGGGATCGATGCCAGCGACGAGGGGAAGGCGGTCAATGCCCTCTATCGGGAGTTTTTCGGGAATTGAGCATCCAAGGCTCATCATGAACGATTTCATGTGTTTTTATTTAATGGACTGATTATAATTAGCAAAGGTTTGTTCAATAATGGTATTTTTTGAATTAATTGAGTTCACCTTCACCAAGAGAGTCTTTGATGTCGCTTAAAAATTCAGTATTCGTTTTCGTTGTCGTCGGTTTGTTGGCGCTCCCGATCTCGCTTTGCGCCGCTCCCCAGATCAAAGTCGATTCCGCTGACTTTGATGTCGGCGTGGTGAGAGAGGATAATATCAGTAAAGTCAAGCATTCGTTTCTTGTAATGAATACCGGCGATTCGGCGCTCTCCATCATTTCGGTGCGGCCCGGATGCGGATGCACCACGGCGGGATTCGACTCGGTTATCCCGCCCGGTAAAACCGGGCGCATCAATGTGGAGGTCAATACGGAGCACTTTCCCGAAGGAGAGTTCCAGAAAAGAATCTCCGTTACCTCGAATGCGGAGCAAAAAACGCCCTACACCCTTATCATCAGGGGCATGAAACGAAATATTATCAGCAGTGAACCGGAAACAATCCATTTCTACGCCGGCAAAGGGCCGGACACCGGCGTGACCATCCTGCTTAAAACCGATAGGACGAACTTTTCCATTACCGGCGTGACTTTTTCCCCCAACCAAACCAACGAACCGCTGGACTGGCGGTCGTCGATACCGTTGGCCTTTTCCTTTACCAAGATGCCGGATACGGTCAAAGCGAAGCCATCGGATTCAAAAAATAACGCGCCTGCGGAACCCGTGGTGTCTATTTACAAATTGAAAATACCCAACTCCCCCACCTCCCGTGACGATCTCTATGGACAGCTGGTCATCGGTACAAATCTTTCCGAAAAACCGGAATTCAAAATTTCCGCAATGATCGAGGCGGTAAAACCGTAATTTCATGACTAACGCCGGTATTCACCAGCCGGGAGGGTGATGAGTTACCGTTATCTTTTTGGACCGGTCCAATCTCGGCGTCTGGGCGTTTCACTGGGCGTCGATATGGTGATGTCGACGATCTGTTCGCTCGACTGCGTGTACTGCGAATGCGGTAATACCTCGAATCGAACCCTTGTGAGAAAAGAGTATGTCCCCGCCGATGCCATCATCAAGGAATTGACCGACTGTCTCGCGCAGCTCCCGGCAATTGATTTTGTCACCTTTGGCGGCAGTGGCGAACCTACGCTGAACAGCGGACTGGGTCGTATCGTCCGCTATCTCAAACGGGAATTTCCACGCTATCGGTGCGCGCTTTTGACCAACGGCACTTTGTTGTACCTGCCGGAGGTGCGCGATGAGATCCTGCCGTTTGACATGGTACTACCCAACCTCGACGCGGTTTCTCAGTCGGTATTTGACGTCATCAATCGCCCGAGCCCCGGCCTTGACAATGAACGGATCATCGAAGGCCTCGTCGCATTTCGTCGAGAGTATCGCGGCGCCATATGGCTCGAAATCTTTATTGTCCCAGGAGTCAATGATACGCAGGCGGAACTTTCGCTGCTGAAAGCGGCGGCGACGAGGATCGGGCCAGACCGCGTGCAGCTGAACTCGCTCGATCGCCCCGGCGCCTGCGATTGGGTCAAACCCGCCACCGCCGAACATCTGGAATCACTCGCCCATTTTTTTGCTCCGCTGCCGGTGGAAATAATTGCACGCCGGATTTGCAGTGGCGCGCAATGGAAAGAGGGCGAAGCGTCTCCCGATGCAATTCTGTCGCTCCTTGCACGCCGTCCCTCGACCATCGAAGAAATAAGCGCCTTGACCGGCCTCACCATCAATCGTGCCGCCGACGTCATGAGAGGCCTTATTGCAGATCGATCCGTTATCGCGCAAACGGTTGAGCGCCGCACCTTCTTCCGGATCTCCTGAGATCGTCAAAAAAAGCCGTGAAGGATGCGTCGGAGAGATCTTTACGCACACGATTGCGCAACGATTGGCTATTTCCGACGTCGGCTGGTATTTTCCTGATTTTCAGCTACCCGAAAGGACCTCTGTATGACTATCCCCGCCGGGCCTAAAGGCACCCGCGACTTTTACCCGGAAGAGAACGCGACGCAGGAGTTCATCTTCGCCTCGTGGAGGGGAACCTGCCGGCGCTATGGTTTTGAATCCTATGAGGGACCGATGTTTGAATCCCTGGAACTCTTTACGCGGAAATCCGGCGCCGAAATAGAAAAACAGCTCTATTCCTTCCAGGATAAAGGAGGACGGAACATTGCGCTTCGTCCGGAGATGACGCCGACCTTGGCTCGCATGGTGGCTGCGAGAGGAACCAACCTCAGGATGCCTTTACGATGGTTCTCCATTCCACGCCTGTTCAGGTACGAAAGGATGCAGAAAGGCCGCCTTCGCGAATTCTTCCAGTTGAACATGGATATTCTTGGCGTAGCGGAGGTTGCCGCGGATGCGGAGCTCATCGCGGCGGCGATCGATATGATGCGGGATCTGGGATTTACTTCCGATGATTTCAAGGTGCGCATCTCCAGCCGCACGCTGCTTGAAGAGCTGCTTATCGCCGCTGGGCTTCCCAAAGACCGCTGCCCGCCGCTTTACGCGCTTCTTGACAAAAAGGCGAAGATTCCGCCTGATGTCTTCGAGAAGGAACTTAAAGAAATCGTCTCGAAAGAGGAAACACAAACTGCCATCAATGCCGTCTTCCGCGCCGGCACACTCGCTGAGATCAAGCAAAAAGGCTTTGCGCCTCCCGCCCTCTGTGGCTTGGAGCGTCTTTTTGCAACGTTGTCGCAATATGGATTCGATGAGTATGTAACTTTCGATATCGGTATAGTGCGGGGGCTTGACTATTACACCGGGATCGTCTTCGAGATTATCGACAGCAAAAAGGGCTTGCGCGCCATCGCCGGCGGCGGCCGATACAATAATCTGGTTGCCATGTACGGCGGCCCTGTAACGCCGGCCGTCGGTTTTGCCGCCGGGGACGTGGTGCTCGCGGAACTTATGAAGGAGAAGGGAATCAAGCCGCCCTATCCGTCTCGAAGCGACTGCTATTGCATTGCTCTTGATAACTCATGTCAGGGAGAGATCGTTGCATTCGCCCAGGAACTGCGAAGTCGCGGAGTAGCTTGTGAGTTTTCACTTAAAAAAACTGCCGTTGGCAAGCAACTGCAACTGGCGAATACCGCACGGTCGCCATATGCCATTTTCATCGGCGGTCTTGAAAATGCCTCGGGAATGGTAAGAATAAAAAACATGGCCACGGGCGAAGAAACGCTTATTCTCCGTAAAGAAGCGGCAGTCACTCTTGCGGGGATGGTTCAGAAACGGGCCTGACGGATATACGCGGTTGCCGCCGTTCCAACGTACGCTCCATGCGGGAAACCGCCACTCCTTGCCGGTCCAGGAGGAAATTACCTATCTTTTCCCTATGAGCGACCGGAGTTTTGGCTATGGAATTCTGCTTTTCTTAACGATTTCCCTGCTCATTCCGCTTTATTATTTCTTACCGCCGCATCGTAACGCGGGCCAGCGCAAAACGATAGTATTTACAACAGCGAATACGCTTAATTTCCTGAAAATTCAGAACCCCGTCCGGATTCATGGCATCGTAGTCGGGGAAGTAAAGAGCATCGCCTGGGAGAGCGGCAACACGCTGGTTACCGTTGAGCTGAAGTCGCGCATCGACCTGCATCACGGCTACCGGGTCACCGCAATGCCGGTGGGCTTTATGGGTGACTGTTGCCTCGCAATCGATCCCGGCGATAGCCTGGCTCCGCTTGTCGATCCGAAAGAGCCTCTTGTCGGGCAATTTCTCGCCGGACCGGTGGATGTCATCAAGTATACCGATAGTTTCAGGGAAAAAATAGATACCCTTGCCATGATCATGCGCAAACTTCGTGACGGCTCACCGGAAGCGCCTCCCTTCACAACCCGTTTCAGAAACACTGAAAAAGTCCTGGACGGCATTTCGCGATCCCTGGCGCTCCTCATGCGCCACGCGAATGACCATCTGGGCGAAAGAATCGATTCGTTCGATGATTTCATGAAAAAAACGGGAAGCTTTTCCCGGGAACTGGCAACGACGCTTCCTGCCGGCGAATCCCAGGTTGCAGCGGTTCTCTCAAAATCTGAAGCGTGTTTTCAAACCGTTGACTCCCTTGTTTCGACGATGCGCAGCCTGGTCGCCCGAATGACTCCCGAAGAATCCACGGCTCTCGCTGCGACGGTTATGACTTTGCGCCGCCAACTTTTAGTCATGCAGACCTATTCCCGTACGCTTCGACAAGATGGCATCAAGCTGCGAGTCCGACTATGATCACCATTCGGAAATTTGACAAACCATTCATGCTTCTCCCCAGGATTTTTCCAATCATACTGTTTCTCGTCGCCGGCGGTTTCTGGAACCTTTTCGCGTTGAGTTCGTCGCAGCAGCCGCAGCTTGATAGTCTTTTCTTCTTTTACGAACGGTCCGTTTATCTTGAAAATCTTATCACGCCGGGAGCGTGGTGGGCCAACCCCGCGCGCATCGCCCCCATCGACCGGCCGACCATCTATACCTCAACGGTGGGGCTTCTCGGCGGAGCATACAGCATGTCAACGGTTCGCGGCATCTTTCCGATTGATACCTGCATAAAAGCGGGATTCGGCGTCACCGGTACTGGCGGCAGCGTGGGTTCATCGTTAAACGGCACCAACGCCGGGGCGCAAGCGTCCACCATTTTCAGTTTCAGCAGACCCAGCTTCGAGGGCGCCGTAAGTTATTCCAATTTGCCGATAGGAACCGTCGGCGCGATACTGCTTGGCGGAAGCGAGAACATGCAGGGGGCAGCCGACCTCGTCAGTTCACTATATTACTTTTGGGGCTACAGCCTCGGCTGGCTCTCCCCCACTTTATTCAAGACCGCCCAGCTTTCGCTCAGCACCCTCACCGTCAGTCATGACTGGTGGACAACCGTCTGGAATTTCGATGCAAAGGCCGGATTGCTTGTCAACGTTCGTGACAGTCTGGTGCTTGGATCGCTCGAATACGGGTTCCCCCTCCAATCCGGGCCGTATGCACCCTATGACGTGCTGAAAGGCGATGTATCGATACAGGTAAAACGTATCGTCGGCATTCTTCTGGGGTTCAGCATTGATACGCGGAACCAGTCAGAAAATGGCGGAACCTATAACGGATCTACCTACCATATCGGCATTGAGTTGCGCCGTTCCACAATCTACCCCTTTTACGGCGGTTATGAGCTTGGTGTAAGCCCCTGGGGGGCGTCTCGGTCAGAGCTTTCGGTCATGAACCAGATCTGGATCGGGTATGGTTTTGCAAAAAAAGGCAGTTAAGTCAATTCCGCACTTTTAAAGAGAGCTTCCCACCGTATTTCCAATAATGTTTCCCGGATCGCCCCCTGTTTTTCTCTTTGGTTTCAGAAAAATCTTCCGGGCGCTCCGCAGCAAGCAGGCTGCTGCCGTGGAACGGGTGATGACCGCGACAGGGGTTTATTGACATTTTCAACATCGAGGAGAACCATTTCCCTGAGCGGATCCCGTAAGACGGAATCTATCCCGAAAAAAGAACCGAATAAATGGTCAAATATTGTGAATTTCTTTTATTATTTTTTTATTAAAAAAATGTCTTTGACATTGATCCAAAGAATAGTATATTGTTCTATGCTAAAAGAAGAATATTGAATGTGGATAACATGGTGTTAATAACCGGTTGAGAAAATGTTGATAATCCGTTTAAATAATGAACCAATGTGTCATATCTCTCGTTTGAATATACATATAGCTTTGATTTTAAATGTATTACATACGTATTTAAACTTGCATTATCCGCCACCGTCCTTTAACACTCCATTTTAAAACAATAATGTTCCGTTAAGTTGAAAGAATGTTGATAACATGTTAAAAACAAATAATGCCGCTGATGCCGTTTTCTCTTCTCCCTGGCAGAAGTGCCTTAAAAAGATATACCAGAAAATCGGTCCGGCCAGCTACGATACCTGGTTTCGAACCGCCGATCTCTTTTTAAATGATGGTGATGCACACATTCTTGTTCCCAATCAATTCTTTGCCGACTTTATCGAAGAACATTTTTCGGAAATGATTGCGGCGATGCTCACTGAGGAGCACATTGAATTCAGCAAAATATCCTTTATTCCAACGCAGAAAGACTGGAAAATCGTTGAACCGATCTGCACGGATATAAAAGAATCCCGCTCTCGGATCGTCTCACATGGAACCGAGTCGCCGCGCCAGCACTTTCATCCCAGCTACACCTTTGATCGCTTTATTGTCGGCGACAGTAACCGTATGGCGCATACAGCCGCCTACACGGTTGCGGAAGCGCCGGGAAAAACTACTTTTAATCCCCTTGTCATCTATGGGGGCACGGGACTCGGCAAAACGCATCTGCTGCAAGCCATCGGCCAGTTTGCCCAGTCCGAAGGGACCGCCGATCATGTCGCCTATCTCACGAGCGAAGAGTTCTCAACACAATACATAAATTATGTCGTTCATAAAAAGGACTCCTCCTCTTTTTATAAGAAATTTTCTTCCATTGATCTGCTCCTCATCGATGATATCCATTTTTTTAGCGGCAAGCCTGGAACTCAGAAGGAGTTTTGCAGGGTTTTCAATAAACTGCTTCTCGAAAGAAAACAGATCGTACTTTCATCCGATCGCCCTCCGGATAAGATACCGGACATGATGGAACATATCATCAGTCGCTTCATGGGCGGGCTCATTGCCGACATTCAACCACCAAACCTTGAAACCAGAATTGCCATTATTCGCCAGAAAGCGGAAAATGACGGTCTTTCGCTTCCCGATCCTGTTGTTCAATTTATTGCATGCAATATTTCCTCCAATGTGCGGGAACTCGAAGGAACCCTGATAAAGCTCATTGCTTCCGCTTCTTTTACCGGCAGGGATATTACACTCGAAGTCGCCCAGGAGCTCTGTGGCGATGCCATCTCTGCCAAGAAATCGCGCATTTCAATTCGGCGCATCCAACAGAAAGTGGCCGATGCCTTCGGCATCAGTGCCAACCAGCTGACGGCGCATACCCGTAAGCGTGATGTTTCTTTCCCGCGATCAATTGCAATGTACCTCTGCAAAAAACTTACCTCCCAGTCCCTGCGTACCATTGGGTTGGATTTCGGCGGAAGAGACTACTCCACCGTCATTCATTCCTGTAAAAAGATCGATGGTGATCTGGCAAACGATCAGGAGTTGCGCCGGAAGATTGAAACAATTGAGGCGACCATTTTAGCCTGATCCTCTTTATAAAAATCAATGATTTTGGCCTTCCGGCACACTTCCGGCCATATCGCATTTCTGCAATTTCTTGAATGAATTTCGCTCCTTGAGGTATCTTTTTAAAACCTCCTCTACTCAATATTTGCCTCTTTCCGCTGCCGGTAGCGCCCACAGCGATTAAAGGGTTTGCCTTGGTGAAATTTCTTGATAGCATACAATCCCCGGCTGATCTGCGAAAATTGCCGCCCGATGCGCTGCCGCACCTTGCCAGAGAGATCCGCGAGCTGATGATCGATGTGGTCAGCACGACGGGAGGCCACCTTGCGCCGAGTCTGGGAACGGTTGAACTGACCATAGCTCTGCACTATGCCTATAATACGCCGATCGATAAAATCGTGTGGGACGTGGGTCACCAAGCCTATGCCCATAAAATTCTGACCGGTCGGCGTGATCGGTTTGCAACGCTCCGCCAGTTCGGCGGTATCAGCGGGTTTCCCCGCATTTCGGAGAGCGACTATGATGCCGTATCGGCCGGCCATGCCTCGACGTCGATCAGCGTGGCGCTCGGCCTGGCGCGGGGACGGGATCTTCTCAGGCAGAACCATGCGGTTGTGGCGGTCATCGGCGATGGCGCCATGAGCGGCGGCCTCTCATTCGAAGGGCTCAATAATCTGGGATCCGGCGGCACGAATCTGACCGTCGTCCTGAATGATAATGAAATGTCAATTTCCCATAACGTAGGAGCGCTGTCACGATACTTTACCCGCGTGATTACCGACAAACGGTACTATAAAATCAAAGCCGAAATATGGGACATGCTCGGCAAGCTTCCCAATGTCGGGAAAGGCATCCGCACGGTCGTGCATGGAATCGATGATTCCCTCAAGCACCTGCTCATCCCGGGAAAACTTTTTCAGGACCTTGGCATACGGTATCTCGGGCCGATCGACGGGCACGATATCAATGCCATGCTCGAGGTTTTTAATTCGATCAAGGAATTTTCGAACGAACCGGTTCTCGTGCACATTATCACAAAAAAAGGCAAGGGGTTTCGTTTTGCCGAAGAGAATGCCATCAAGTTTCACGGCGTCGGCTGCTTCTCTAAAACGACCGGCGAGGTCATTCGCGCCAAGAACGGGACTCCGACTCCCTCGTATTCGGAGGTCTTCGGCGCAACCTTGAGCGAAATAGCCGCGAACCGGCCAGAGGTCGTCGCCATAACCGCGGCGATGCGCGATGGAACCGGCCTGGCGCGATTCAGCAAGGCATTCCCCGACCGGTTTTTCGACGTCGGCATTGCCGAATCACACGCGGTCACCTTTGCCGCGGGATTGGCGCTCAAGGGGCTGCGCCCGGTCGTTGCGCTCTACTCAACCTTTCTCCAGCGCGCGTTCGATCAGATAGTTCATGATGTTGCGCTCGACAACCTCCCGGTCGTCTTCTGCATAGACCGGGCCGGACTGGTGGGAGACGACGGCCCGACGCATCACGGCGCATTTGATCTCTCGTTTCTCAGAATTATTCCCGGTATCGTTATCATGGCGCCACGGGATGAGGAACAGTTTCGCCACATGCTCAATACCGCTCTTTCCTATGACAAGGGACCGAGCTTTATTCGCTATCCGCGCGGTTGCGGACCGGGCGCGCCGGTCGACTCGCCGCTTAAAACGCTGCCGATCGGGGTTTCCGAGGTCGTGGTTGAAGGATCGGAGGTCGCCATCGTGGCGGTTGGGGATTTTGTGCATCTCGCGCTTCGCGCCCGCGAAAAGCTCAGCGAGAAAGGCATCCATCCCGCGATTATCGATCCGCGGTTCATTAAACCGCTCGACAACGATCGCTTTTCCCGATTGTGGAGCGAATTTTCCTGCATTGTCACCCTCGAAAACAACACGATCGAAGGCGGGTTCGGATCGGCCCTTCTGTCGCTCGCTGCCGAGAGCGGAGCAAAGAACCTTCCACGGTTTCTGCGACTCGGGCTTCCCGACCGGTTCATTCAGCACGGCGACCTTGACCAGCTGCTGTCGGCGCTCGCGCTCGATCCTGTTTCGCTCGCCAACCGGATTCAGAAGTTTATCATGAGCAAATAGCGCCGCCGCATCGGTTGTGGCGGGGTTACGTCATTTGCAATTTTTTCATTTTTTAAATATAAAATCGTATTGTCGGCCCGCATTCGACTGGTGGATTTCGGTCAGCCCGGCCGTGGATGATAAATACTCTAGACGTTTCTTGGAAGGGAGCCCGACAAAAGGGATGATGCGACGACCGACCGCCGACAACCATTGAGGAAACATGAAATCAGTGTAAAGGAGGAATCCTCCCGGCCGCAGTACTCGAACCATCTCGGCAAAAGCCCGCTCCCAATTCGATATATGATGCATGACCATGCGGGTCGCTACAATGTCGAATTCAGCGTCGCCAAATTGCAATTTTGTCGCGTCCATAACCTGGAAGCGAAGACGCGGGAACGCCTCGCCGGATCGCGCCTCTTCAATCTGTTTGGGGTCGGCATCCACTCCTGTCACGTCCAAATCGCGTCGTTGAGCGATTTCTCTGGCCGCCGCGCCGACACCGCATCCAATATCCAGATATTTCCATCCGGTTTGGATCTCGATTTCGTTCAGCAGATGTTGCGCACGATTTGCGACTTGAAGCGTGTGCTTCGGACTATTGACGAAATGCTTTTCAATCCCGGTCATTTTCATGGCTACCTCTTATTTATTGATACCTGCAAAAATAATATCCTTTTTTTATTTCATTTTATGCTATTATTGGAAATATTCCATTTTTCGTTGAAACTGCCGGAATCTCCTAAGGTCTTTCTAAAAATCGTCGTAATAAAATCCCTCCCCACGCCGTCTAATATCGTACCTTGCTGATTGAACTGTACGGACAAAAAATATGCTTGCGTGAATAAGCCATGCGGTATTTTTTCCACGGAGAAAAATCCGACTCATTTAATAAGGAGCTATGTAATCCTATGAAACGGTTTCCCGTATCCCGAAAGTCATGTATCTCGCTTCTTTTTCTCGCCGGCATGGTCCCGTTCCTCATCGGATGCGGCTCGACGACGGTCGACAGCGTCTGGCCGAAAAAAGAGATCACGGCAAACGGCAGAATCGATAACTGGGAAGGGCTCATCAACTACTCCCTTTCCGACCAGTTCGGCCTGGGCGTTGCCAATGACGATAAATACCTGTATCTCTGCGCGGTGATCGAAGAGCAAAAAATTGCGATGCAGGTGCTCCACAACGGCTTGACCGCATGGTTCGAGACGTCGGCCGCCAGGGATAAGCTTTTCGGCATTCATTTCCCGCTCGGTAATGGTATTCCCCAGGAGTTTCACCACCGCCACGATGCGGAGGAGGATACCTCCGGGTTTGGCGAAAAGATCGAAGCGGCCTGCCAGCAGCTGGAAATCCTCGGACCGGGAAAAAACGACTCGCTGCTCAGGAACATCGCGCTCTGCGAACCCTACGGTATTCAATTGAAGTTTGCACCCACACGCGATGAATTCATCTATGAAGCGCGAATTCCCCTGTTCCCCGATTCATCAATGATATATGCGATAAATCCCGGCAAGGATTCCCTTGTCACCCTCAGGATCGAGGTTCCCGCCCCCGAAGTCAACATCGCGAATCAGGAAGGATCGGGTGAGCCGGGCAGCGGCGGGGGCATGGGTGGCGGCGGAATGGGGCATCAGAGCGGGATGGGTGGGATGGGTGGCGGGGGAATGGGACATCAGGGCGGGATGGGTGGCGGCGGGTTCGGCGGTCAGCATCAGCAGCCTATCGATGCAAAGTTTGTCATTAAGCTTGCAGGGAAGCCGACAAAGTAGATCGCAAAAGAAACAAATGGCCCTGCCGGCGATCGGCCGAGCCTTTTCTATTCTTATAGATAGATGGCGGAGAGGCAGGGATTTGAACCCTGGGTACGCGCTGCGCACACACGCTTTCCAGGCGTGCCCCTTAAACCGCTCGGGCACCTCTCCATTTTTTCTTTTTCCGCAAAAATCAATTCAAAAAATACGGAGGGGCAGGGATTCGAACCCTGGGCACAGGTAACCCCGCGCAACGGTTTTCGAGACCGCCTCTATCGACCACTCTGACACCCCTCCTGAAAACTAATCAGCTATTTTCTCATAGAAAAAAACCGCCGGAAGGTGATGATTCCGGCGAAAAACAGTGAAAAAAATACATAATGCTTTAGCGCGCCGCGAAGGTTATTCACATGGAAACGGAAATCTTTGCAATTACCGCAGCGGTTAGCAGAGAAGACGGCGAGCGGGCGGGCGGGAAGAGCCAAAGCAGAACAACAAGGATTTCCAATTTCGCGTAACGTAGATGGAAAGGCCGAGGGCAAGGGCAAGGAAAGCTATTATGATATGACCACGCCTGCGGTGGCAACGCGGGAAAAAACAATATTATCGTTGATCTTTCATTGGATGAGTCTGAGGCCTTCTGTCAAATATGATGAAAGGTTATGAGAGCCATATCCAGATTTTGATATAAGCTGACTTATGCAACTTTCTTTAGAACTATTTTCATTTTGTTCTCGGAAAACAGAGTATTCATAGGGATCTTTATCAAGGCTTAACTCTGCCTTTCCTACATACATAATTGCTTCTAAATCTCTGCATTCATCAGGTGATAAAGATTGCAAATAATCAACTAAAGCTTGTCTTTTCGGCTGTATTTCCGCTATACCGTCTATTATTTTCACTCCTCTCGCATCAAGTTCTTCTTTGTGACTATGTTCCTTATCTATTGTCGGCCTAATTTGGTCCTTTTTTTCTTTTACTTTTGCAAGCTTAATCGCGTAGCGAACCTTATTGTTTGTAATCATTCGAAAACTCCTTATGCTGTTATTTTGTTTCAATATTTCCCAAAACTTGTCATGTATGTACCGCAGATGAGTAAATAGAATAAGATCATCTTTATCGTCAATAGTCTTTATAACCCAATCTCTAAATAAAACGGATTTTAAGCGAAATATCTGTAGTGGTTTTCGACTTGTTGATGCTAAACAGAAAACTGTGGAGTCATCAGCTACACATTCATAAATATGCTTCAAATACATACTTTTATGTGTCATTTCCAATAAGACTTCGATTTTAACTTGTGACAATTCTGTTATGTCCATTCCATATTCCTTTTTGTCTTAGTTTCACTTATTAAAGATCGACATTCTCTTTTATATCCCCTTTAAAAAATCATCAATTGAACTACGAGCGTCCTCAGTTACAACAGTTCCTACACCTTTTTTAATCTTTTCTATATAACCATGCATTAAGCCAACATACATTGGCATATTGACCGCTTTAGCATGTATTTCATACCTTAAACATTGGATCATTTCATCCAAAAAAGTCAATGCTTGACATAAGTGATCATCACTATCTCTTAAAGGCCTAAGATTACTTATGGAGGTTGCAATATCAGTAAGACTCTTCAATAATGCTTTCTCTTTTCCAGTGCACATAACCAACCCTTTGTTAAATTAATTGGAATATGGTAAATCCCATTATCGGATTTTTTCACTCTACCAGCGCCAACTTTTTCTGTACGACAAATGCCCCCACCTTGAACTCCACGATGTAGTACCCTGCCGTTACCCTTGCGCGGTTGAAATTGATCCTGTATGAACCCCATCGGTAACGTGATGGTCGAGACTACCCCCGGCTTTTTGATTTTTTTATAAAACAGCCATTATCCCAACGGATATTTGTTTCTTTAAGCTTGTTCCAAACAATAATGCATAACCGCCCGTGAAGAATAAATGCTTGTATCCAATAAAAAGTTTAGCGTCTGGTGAAAGGTAGTAAGTATTATCTTCGACAAGATAAGATGAGTTATTCCCTGATATAAGACCTTGCTCGAACATGTACCCTAATGTTGCTCCTAATGAACACCCAAACCAGTCCTTTACCTTAAGAATATCATATGCATAATAAATTCCACCTCCATACAAAGCTAATGGTGGCGGATTTGAGCCAAGATTTGGCACGGTGTAGTCGTTATGTCCATATCCATATGCAAAATATCCCCCGATGTGATGGCGGTTAATTCTGTTGGAAATACAAATATCATAACCGGTTTGAAAGTCGTTACCTCCTGAAAACCAATCAAAGTTAGTGCCAATTATCCAATGCGGTGTTTTGTTCGCAGGGATCGTAACTGACTCTTTGGGTTCAGTGGATTTATTTGGCGCATTTTCCTCCAGCTTTTGAGAAATATTTTCCGACTTCTTTATTGCGAGTTCCACGTTTTGGTTTGAAAGATCAGCCTTACTAACAGGAGGTAGCACAGAGCTTATACGAGAAATGATATCAGGTATTTTATCATTAAGTAAATCAATATCCCCGATTACAATCTCAGACATTTCAGCAGATATTGTCAGGTCGGATACTTTCAATAGTTTAGCGGAAAAAAGGAATCGGTCTCCGATATTGTCGATTTTCCCAACGAAGACATATTTAACGCCCGCTTCACTTCCAAGGTCTTTAATTGTTTTCACGTCATCATAATTTAAAATATTCAGTACCCGATTCTCGACTCGATTTGATAGCGTCTCTTGGTCGTCTATAGAATAATTTGTTGTCTGCGAAAGGAAAGAGATTAGTTTTGTACGAAATGGTGCTGATTGTTTGTTAAGGGTATCAGAGCAGAAAAAATTTGGCATTGCAATTTCAAATTTACCAGCCACTGAAAATGTAATTAACACCAAAACATAAAGAATCGTTCGATGGTTCATGTAATCCAACCTTGGGTTGTGAAGATAAATACAACTCTATTTTGATTTCAAAATTCCAAAAAGACCATTATGCGAACTCGTATCTACCTTTGGCGCTTCTGGATTTGGGACTGGGGCTTGCAAATCCCCATTGTCTTTAAATTGTTGCCATATATCATCTAAATAGCCCCATTTTGATAACTCATCATTATAAAAGAATAAGGCATATTTTTTCTCCGAACCCCAGTCTTCAGCCTTGAAATTCTTTGGAGGTTTTGATTTTAAGGCATCTATTGGAACCTTTACTAACCGTTCCTTGACATAATAAATCCAAATCTCAACAACCACATTTTCTCTATTTGTAATACCAGCTCTTACTTCAACAGGCATTCCTAAATATTGAAGGACTGTATTCTTTGTCATTTTTGGGCTCAACAAAATGGTTTCATCAACGTCAATAAATGGTTTCATCTTTACAAAAGGTGCAGGAGCACACCCAATAATTCCTAAGAATAAAAATGCAATCAAAGTATGTCGCATCATAACGCCTCCACTAATGGGAATATCCCGTTTTTAGTTGAAATCGGTGTAAGCTCATAAGACCATAAAGCTGATGCCGAAGCGTTTTGCTTCAGAATGGATGAAATAATATCTGGCTGGAAATAAGGCAAGAAATAAATTCGCGGGACAAAATCGTGGTATCGGGAGCCCCTGCCCGGATTGAAGATTTTCTCGGTGTACTAAGCTCTGGCCGGGGCTCTGCCCTGGCCAGATGTTTGAGACTTCGGTATGGAGATAATCCTTATCGTAGGTTGTTCAATTGTCCGTAATATTCCCGGTCCTTGATTTTCAGGCGCACCGTATACAAACCCGGTGCAACGCCCATGCCATCGCTATTCCTGGCATTCCATCGTATGGAATGGCTGCCCTGCGACAAGGTCTGGTCGATCAGCTTTCCCACGCAATGGCCGTTGAGCGTGTAAATAGACAACGTGACGGGAGAGGTCTCGGCGCAATAAAACTGAATGGTCGAATTGCTGATCGAAATGGTCTGCCCGGAGGCCGATCTGGCAACGGGCTGTTTGAAAATCACCGGCACGGTTTCAACCGGCGGAATTACCTGATACGCGTCATACATCAGATTCCCCGACGAGTTTCTTACCTCCGGATTCATCGATGACAGCATGGGGGGGGTCCAGGAGTTCGAATAGATCCAACCCGTCCAGCTTATTCCCCTCAGTTTCCAATAAGCGATAATCTCCGAGCCATAAACGGCGGAATCGCCCGGCGGGAGCCCCCATTCGGTGGCCATGACGGGTGCGACACCGCTTGTATCGATATAACCGAATTCCTGGTCCCATAAAGCCTGGCCGATGCCGGGATATACGTCCTCATAGGGGTGCCATGAATAAACCACCTGATCGTAATTGAATTTTGCCTCTTGTATGTCAGCCTGCTGGCACCAATTCGCCGTACCGGCGACAATGACCTTGGAAACGGGGTTATATTTCACGATCGTATCGATAAGCTGATTCGCCATGGGCACCCACGTGGTCCAGGCCACATCATGCGGTTCATTGAATATTTCCCACATTATATGGTCCTGGTTTTTGTATCGGTTGGCCATGATACTCCATGCGGCAACGGTAGAGCTGAAGTGAGCGACCGTCTGGCCCTGACCCCCTTCATGCCATCCATCAAAAAGAACATAGATGTGATTTTCTTCGCACCATTTTAAAACGCTATCCGCAGCCGCGAGGTACGCTTCATTCGAAGAATTTATGGCAATATTGCCAACAGTCCAACAGATGGTCCCGCTATTTTCGTTGGTAAGGAGCGGCAGCCGGAGTACGGTAATATTCCAATCATTTTTAAAATGTTGAATCAGGGCTTGTGTCATGCCGGGATAGGCGCCCGCAATGGCAAAGCCTTTAAGCTGCACGACATATCCCTTGGCATTAACGATTTGCGTCCCCTGAACGCTCAATGGAGGCGCCCAATACGTACTGTCATAGCTGACAGCGGCAACTACCGGCAGAGAGAATCCGCACATCAGAATAAATACCGCGAAAAATTTTCTAATAAACATCTCCACCCCCTCTGAGAAATAAGGAAAAAAATTATTAATCACCTGTTAGTTACCTCTGTTGTTTTAATATAATGAATATTTATTTTTAATGCAATAAGATGCAATAAAACATAATAGAAATTTTTTGTATAACGAATTATATAGCGGTTGCATACATGGCGAGTGATTATTGTAATGAATTGATTTTAAACAAAATGAATTTTAACGCTGCGTATAATAACCGTTTCAGACTGACCGTCATGAAGCGTCGGCGGTTGCAACGTGCAGTGTAGGCGCCCACTTTTGCCGGAAAGGCGCTCTCTTCCACGCTGGACGAGGCAGCCGCGATTGTAAAAAAGCCTTGCTATCGTGAGTTGCGCAGCGTAAATTTATGTCCTTGAAGCATTTCGGCAGTTTCAATTAAATGAGAGGAATGTTATGATTTAAGTTATGATTTTAAGTATCGTATACCGCCTCGGGCATAATCCATCGAGGTTACCCCCCCCGAAAGACTCGGAAACGCCATTATTTTTCAGCAATTTCAGTGGAAAGGATTCATTATGAAACGCATGTTCTTTATTGCTCCGCTTGTGGTGACACTGTCGTTGTGTTCCCACGCTGCGACCGCGGCGGTCCCGTACGGCGGCATGAAGGTTATTCCCGCGGCCGGGGACAGCTTTCATATGGGATTTAACGCGGATTCCATAATACCCTCGGGGATCTGGTCGTGCAGTGTGGGAGAGCATCTGGTTAAATTTACCTACAGCTACTACCTCGACAGCACGATGGTGACCCAGGCCGATTTCGATTCGCTGATGGGCTACAACCCATCGGGTCATACGGGAAACGGTCGCTATCCGGTTGAAAACCTTTCCTGGTTCGATGCGGCGCTCTACTGCAACGCCAGAAGTAAACGTGACGGGCTCGATACCGTTTACGCATTCACGTCAATCGTTCGCAACGGCAAATCCTGCGATTCCCTCGGCCATCTGGCGTACGACTCCCTGCTTACGAAAAATGGCTATCGCATTCCGACCAACGCGGAGTACGAGTACGCCTGCAGGGCGCATACGAATGGGTATTATTATTTTGCGCCGTCCTGGTTAATCGCCGCCGCTACAACCGCTGAACAGGACACCGTGAACAAGTATTCCCAGATCTATTGCTGGAACCAGTTCAATGCCGGAGGGACCACCCATGCCGTTGCTACGCTCAAGCCGAATCCTTTCGGCCTTTACGACATGAAAGGAAATTGCTTCGAGTGGGAAAACGATTTTGAATCTCCCTATCCCCTGACCACGCAGATCGATCCCATCGGGGCGGCCTTCGGCGACCCGGAAAATGTATCGCAGTGCGGTGATTTTTATACCACGGACAGCCTCCATCACAAAATGTGCTACGGCGGCTCCTACTCGGACGATGCCGTGGATCACGAACGCACACCGTACCATTTTCATTGGGATGACAACGTCACGGACGAGCAAATGCAGATTTCTTTCCGTTGCGCGGCGACGGTTTTCACCACCGCGATAGAAGGACGTGCAAACCAGGCGCCAGTTTCTCCCTGGGTATCGATAACCCCGGGCCGCCTTTCCGCCAGAATCTCCTATACCGTGCAGAACAGCTGCCCGGTGTCGATAGCAATATTTGATTGCAAAGGCCGGACGGTGCGAACCATCGTCTCCGGCACTCTCTCCGTCGGAACACACGAGGCATCATGGGACGGTAGAAACAACCTTGGGAAAAGGGTCGCCGCGGGATCGTATATCGTTTCCGTTAAAATGGCGCAACAATCATTTTCGAAAACCCTGTTCATGGCAAATTGACATCATTTGCTTGTCAGTTCGAGAAGAAGCCAAAACGTGTCAACCATAAGGAATGTCGCCCTATGAAAAGTTTCATCAGGAAGATCGGAAGCGTGCCTTCAATTTTTCTGTGTATTGTTTTCCCTTCATTCGTTTCGGCGCTCTGGGCGCAGGACACGATAAACGGCGTGATCACCGACTCTCTGTTCGGTTCAGCCATCGATTCGGTCAATGTCAGTTCCGGCGGCTTTTCAACAACAACCAACGCAAGCGGAGCTTTTTCACTGGTTATTTCCGCGACCCGCGCCCTCTTTTCCGCCGCCGCCCCGGAACACCCGGAACAGCGCATGGTCAACCTGAACACGGCAACCGGCCTCATCTCCTGGTCCGCGTCCGCGGGGAATGTTTCAATTGTGGTTCTGGACGTACGCGGCAGGGTCGCGGCTCGCTACGCTGCCGGCACGGGTGCGGGAGCGGAGGAGTATTCCCTCGCCGGTTTGCCCGAGGGTTTTTATCTGGTCTGCATCACCCTTCGGAAACAGACTGCCATGTATAAATTTCTCCGGTTGCAGGGAAACCCGGGCGGCGGCGCCGGTCGGACGATCCCTGAAGGCGCGGATCAATCCGCGCTTGGGCTGGCAACGGCAACGGTCACGCAACCCTCCCGCATTATCGTTTGCGCGAAAACCGGCTACAAAACGGATACGGTGACCATTGCCGCGGGAACTCCGACCAGCGCCGTGGCGGCGATAAAAATGATCGAGGCTGCCATTCCGCAAGAAGCACTGGAAACCGTGCAGATTCAGGCGAACGGAAAACCGGTTACCTTCAAAACAAGCCTCGACAGCGGACAGGTATTTTTGCTCAAGGCTTGCGGCGCTCTCCAATTCGGCGCCTACGCATTGGATGCGGAGTACGGCAGCTTCAGTCAGGGCGCCTCCATCAAGGACAGCGTCGGAACCACGTACATCGGTATCAATATCGGGGTCACGTATCCGCGGGTCCTGAGCGGCGTTACCGAAGGCCCGATGCGATGGTTCGGGCCGTATAACGCCAGTCATATCTATTACATGACGGTGAGCGGTTCAGGCAAGCCGCTTACCATGACTGTTGTCAAGGCTGATTCCACCGCCCCGATCAGCGGAGCGATAACCGTCTCCCTGGTCAGATTATCGCCCTTCCCGCAAACATTCTCGCCGCAACTTGACAGTCTTCAGGCCCCTCTTACCAGGACTATCGTTTATTCCCACCTCTCGCCTTCGAAGCCGGCGATATACCTGCTCAGCTGCGCCGGTGAGGGAAAGGTGGGCGGCTCCGGGCTCGGATACGGAGATGCCGAATATGATGACTATACGGACACGCCGGGTTCGAGCTCGGAAGACGTCGGCGATGCGGGAATTGACTATGGAATAGGGGTTGACGATACGAACGTTACCAGCACCATCCCCCGGTCCTACTGGTGGGGTCCGTGGCGACTTGACCACACCTACTATATGCTGTATGCCGGCACCGGCAAACCGATATCGTTTCTCTATTTTGACTCCAATTATGGGGACAATTCGACGACGATAAAATTAACCGTGCGCCTGTACTCCACGCCGTAGCATTCGTTTTAAAACTATGACCATTAAATTACCAAGCTGTTCAGGTAAACAGGAAGGCCGCATCATGAACCACTCGTTTTTTATTATGCCGCTTTTAATGGCGGTGTCATTGTACTCCAACGCGACGGCCGCGCAGCCGTATGGCGGAATGAAAGTTATCCCGGCGATCGGGGATAGTTTTGTCATGGGGTTCAACGCGGACTCAACACAGGGTCCCGAAGCGATACAGTGGGGTCCCTATTCCTGCGTCATGGGTGAGCATGTCGTTAAATTCACCTACAGCTTTTATATGGATACCACGATGGTGACGCAGACTGAATTTCAGGCGCTCATGGGGTTCAACCCTTCGCAACATACGGGGAACGGACAATATCCGGTTGAAAACCTTTCCTGGTTTGACGCGGCGCTCTATTGCAATGCACGAAGTAAACGCGACAACCTTGATACGGTCTATACATTTACCTCAATCAGCAAAAACGGCCAGGACGCCGTCGGTCTTGGCAATCTGGCGTGGACTGATATTACAAAAAATGGCTATCGTATTCCGACGAATGCGGAATATGAGTATGCAACCAGGGCGCATACTCCCGGTGACTGGTTCTTTACGCCGGACACGATACTTGGATGGACAAATGCGCTTAACAATACCATTGTCGCCGACGCTCAGCCCTATTGCTGGAACTCGCAATCGAGCACCCATGCCGTTGCAACGCTGAAGCCGAATCCCTTCGGCCTGTATGATATGCGGGGAAATTGTTTTGAGTGGGAAAATGACTTTGAAGCCCCCTATCCCCTGACGACGCAAACCGATCCGGTCGGTGCCGCGAGCGGCGACCCGAATGAGGAATCGTGCGGTAATGGCGGCGCCGACGCGGGTTCAAAGATGTGTTGCGGCGGTTCCTATTCTGATGATGTCTGCAATCACGAGCGGACGCAGTACCATTACCATTGGGATGCGAGCACTACTACCGGCGGGGGCGGCCAGATATCATTCCGCTGCGCGGCGACAGTTTCCCCCGCCGCAATAAAAGGACGTGCAAACCCGGCGTCGATTTCCCCCCGGGTATCGGTAACACCGGGCCGCTTTTCCGCCAGGATTTCCTATACCGTGCAGAACCGTTGCCCGGTGTCGATAGCGATATTCGATTGCAAAGGCCAGACGGTGCGGACCATCGTCTCCGGCACTCTCGCCCCCGGCGCCTACGCGGCATCGTGGGACGGCGGGAACAACCGTGGGAAAAAAGTCGCCGCGGGGTCGTATATCGTTTCCGTTACAATGGCCCTGCAATCATTTTCGAAAACCCTGTTCATGGCTTATTGACCTTTTCAGGATATCAAATCCATGCAGCACTTCTTGAATTTTTTCCCGCTGCCGCAGGGGCAGGGATCGTTGCGATTGACATCGGTATATTTTTTCCTGAAAGTCTCGCCTTTTACTGAACCATCTTCGCGAAAGAGAGCCTGATATTTTGTATCAAGCGATGCAACCCGGTCGCCCCACGACAGGGCCGCAGGGAAACGCCCGCTCACCACGAGGTAGTTAAAAAACTCCCGCAGAAGCTCAGGAACCGCACGCCGTACGGCAAGGGGTAGATCAAGGCGGGGAAGATCATTCAGCAGGACCGTTTCACAAAGGGAATCCGTGAGTTGCTCGGGCGAGCGAATTCCGCGACGGCCGCACGCCGAGACAAAAGCGGCAAGAAGCCCGGCGGCATGCTCCTTCACCCTCTTGTCGAGAAAAAAGTAGTGCTGGGAAACGGTGAAGTCGTCGATAAGGCTTTCAAAATCGAAGTTCATGGTACCCTCCGCCAGGGTTTCTGGTTATGCGGCACCTGCCGCGCATCGCCCATGGCGGCATAGAGTTTCGAGATATTCTCGATGATATTTTGTTGCCGCGGCCGCAGCCGGTGTGCGCGCTGGTACATTTCCATTGCCGGACCGAACTCTTTCCTGTATTGATACGCCGCACCGAGATTGTTGTACGCATCGGCATTGCCCGTATCCAGTTGCACGGCGCGTGCGAGGTGTGCAAGCGCGCTGTCGGGCCCGGCGCCGTTCATGAGAAACACGGTGCCGATATTATAATGCGCATCCGAGAGTTTTTCATCCTCGCGAAGCGCTGCCCGTAAATGGGTGACCGCGCTGTCGGGATTCCAGAGCTGCTGGGCGAAAAGCGCACCCAAATTCGCCTGGGCCTGTGAGCTGTGCGGAGAAAAAGCAAAAACGGCCCGGAAAGCATCCGCCGATGCGTGATAGATCGAATCCCTGGACCGCGGAGAATCTCCGTAGACGCCCTCGGACTGCAACACTCTGCCCAGAAGGATGCAGCCAATTTCGTAACGGGGAAACACCGCCAGCGCCACGCGAAGGTGTTTTTCGGCGCGCGTAAGGTACTCCCGCTTCATGATCGGGTTCGACATGGTATCGGCCCGGCGCCGGTACTCATCGCCTGCCATTGCGTTACTTTTAACGCTTTCCGGCGATACCTTCACGTCGGTTGTCGCAAGGGTGAAATCATCCTTCCACGCCCGCGTCCGGTCAAAGGATTTGGCCGAATAGGCGAGAAACAGGATTCCGAACGCCGATATGGCCGCGACCGTTCCGACCGTCGCGTTCCTCCTCGTTCCCGCTGGAATCCACTGGACAATTGCGTATGCCGCGAAGAGGCAGAAGGCGATCGAGGGAATATACATGAACCGTTCGGCCATGAAGACCCCGATGGGTAGGACCAGGTTGGAGACAATGAAAAGCGGCAGGAGATAGGCCCCGATGCACAGGCCCCAGGCTTTTTTCCAGCGAATCCCCGCGATGGCGCCGATAAGGAGCGCGCCATTCGCGAGTAACCCGGCCAGCGGACGCCAATCCGCCCATGAAACGAGGGGAATATGGTAGGGATAATAGTCAAATGTCAATGGATGCGGGAAGAAAAGAAGTTTGAGGTAGAGCAGCAGCGTATAGAAGATGGTTGCATATTTCTGCGCAAACGTGGCTTCTAAAAAGGGATCGTTGATAAGATCGGTCGTATGGGCATGAATCGTGCCAAGCACAAGCTGGCGGATGATAAGATAGAGAAGTGTTCCGATCGCCAAACTTGCGGAAACGAGGACAATGCTGCGCCGGTCGGCCGACAGCAGCACCCACGCACTCAGCGGAATAAGAACGCAGAAAACCACCGCGCTTTCTTTGGACATGAGACCGAGAAACAAAGCGGTACCGGCAAGAACGATATCGGTGCTCCTGTGCCGTTCGAAGTACCGGAGGCTGAACACAAAGGCGATAAGCGAAAACAGCAGTGCAAGTTCCTCGTCGCGGCTCTTGATATTCGCGATAACCTCGGTATGGAGGGGATGCGCCATGAAGAGGAGCGAAGCGACGAGCGGAATAAGGAGGCCTCCCCCGCCCCGGATGCGCCCCAACAGTCTGCGCAGGACGCAAAAGAGTATAAAGCCGGTCACACCGTAGAGCAGGATATTGGTGAAGTGATAGATCTTCGGCGTCACGCCGAAAAACTGCGTCTCCAGGGCAAAGGTGATAAGCGATAACGGCCGGTAGCGACCTCCTTGCAGGCAATCGACCTGCTCGCCGAAAATGCCGTAGAAGAGATCGTGCGACAGGATCCCGGGTATTCCGGAAACCCCCTTGACGGTAAAACGGTTATCAAAAATGGCTGCCCGGTCATCGCAAGCAAATGAGTATCCAATGGTCCTTCCATACAGAATAAAGGCGAGCGCAACCATGATTACCGCGATAAAAAGCGGAGAAAACAACCGTAGCGGATCCGTCGGCGCCACCGGTACCGGTGCTGGAACAGTTTTGGCGTAATATTTTTTCTTTTTATGCATAACGATCATGGCCTTTAACTACGTTTAGCGATAATACGGAAAATGGCCGGAGAGAAATTCATTATGTATTTTAAAATCACCTCTATGAGAAAAAATATTTAAATTTTTCCCTCGCCTGAATGATCCGCGTCTTTTATAATATAGCATCATGAAGAGGATCTCCAACGATACCGCGAAGGAAGAAATCCGGAACCGCGCCGATATTGCCGCGATAGTCGGCCGATATGTCAAGCTCAAGCAATCCGGTCAGACCCTCAAGGGTCTCTGTCCCTTTCATAAGGAAAAAACGCCCTCATTTCATGTCAATCCCGTCCGCGGGTTCTTCCACTGTTTCGGCTGCGGAAAAGGCGGTGACGTTTTTTCGTTCCTGCAGGAGATCGAAGGAGCGAGCTTTCCTGAGATTTTGAAGATGCTTGCAGAAGAAACCGGCGTTTCACTTTCCCACACACCACCCGATGCCTCTTTGAAAACCGATCAGTCCGGTCCGTCGCTTGCCAAAACCGTTATGATTGGTATTCACGCAATGGCCGCCGAATACTTCTACTCGATGATCGGGCGTTATCCCCAGGCAATCGCCTACTTTAAGTCGCGCGGTCTGGCCGCCGAAACGGTGCGGGATTTCAAGCTCGGCTATGCGCCGCCCGGATGGTCATCGCTCCTTTCCGCCGCTGCCGACAAGGATATTTCGGCCAATGCACTCGTAACCTGCGGGCTTGCCCTGAAAAACGCCGAA
This sequence comes from Chitinispirillaceae bacterium, assembly GCA_049521335.1. Lineage (GTDB taxonomy): Bacteria > Fibrobacterota > Chitinivibrionia > Chitinivibrionales > Chitinispirillaceae > BOG-1184. The sequence goes on along the minus strand of JBEKOX010000002.1, from coordinate 58,779 downwards.
GGGTCGGCCTACGACCGCTTCCGCGACCGGATCATTTTCTCGCTTATCGACCTTTCCGGCCGTGTTATCGGCTTTGCCGGCCGTGGGCTCGAAGGCGACGCGACACCGAAATATCTCAACTCGCCGGAGACCGCGCTCTACCGGAAAAAAGAGTTCCTCTACGGCCTCAACAGCACCCGTCACTTTATCAAGGAAGAGAACTCCGCTCTTGTTGTCGAGGGATATATGGATTTCCTCACTCTGTACCAGGCGGGCATCCGCAATGTCGTGGCAACCTCCGGAACCGCGATGACGCCTGAGCACGCCCGCCTGCTGATGCGCTTCACTTCGCGGGTGATTCTGGTTTTCGACGGCGACGAAGCGGGTCAGAAGGCCGCGGAACGCGGCGTGTTCACACTGGCTCCCTTTGATTTCGACGTACTCATCCTGACGCTGCCGCCGGAGGAGGATCCTGACTCCTTTGTCAAAGCTCACGGAGCGGACCAGTTCCGCGCCATGCTGTCGGAGGCTCGCAGCTCGTCCGATTTTATCATCGACCGCGCCATCGCCCTGAACGGCAATAGAACCCCGCGAAGCCAGAAGGCCGTTATAACGCAGCTATTGCCGCTATACCAAGCGATGACAAATTCAGTTGCCAAAAACCGTTTCCGAAAAGAGCTTGCCGACCGGCTTGGTCTCAATGAGTCGGTAGTCGATCAGGAAATGCGCGCGCACTCGCAGGCACATGCGCAGGAAGCGGCGACAAACGCAATCGGCACAAACCTCATGCACTCCCCTCGATGGAAACTTCTGCATCTGCTCATAAACCGGCCCGAGCTTATCGCCGAGGCCCGCAGCTACATCTCCGCGGATATTTTTACCGACGGTGAAGCTTCCGATTTATTTTCCCTGATGCTGGACTTCTACGATGCGCATGGAAATCTCGACGGTATCATGGATGCAGCGCAGGATCCTGAAACGCAAAAACTCCTCTCATCCATGCTCGCCAGCCCGGCTCTTGAAGAGGATTTACAGCCTGAGCTGGTGCAGCAGATCATTCGCCTGCATAAGATTTTCCTTCGGTCGCGCATACGCGCGAATCGAATACTTTTGACATCAGAAAAAAATGCCGGCCGGAAATCAACCCTTCTGCTTCAAATACAAAACGATATGAAACAATGCCATGATCTGGACGCGGGAGAATGATACCAACGGGCAGTTCCAAACGCCCGGGCCCCGCCGGCCAGATTCAGCTATGGAAGGAATATCTGGCCGAAACGTTCAACTCCGACGGGCCGATATAATTATTTGCTCCACGGTTGGTGCTCGGCATCTATTTTAATAACAGCATGCCCCGAAATTTCCGGCGAAAGGACGGCATCGGCGATCGTACGGCGGGATTCTTTTAATCGTTCCTCTTGAAAGACACAAAGGCGGTACACGGTGGCCTCAAAAGCGGAAGACATTACCATTAATTACGAAGAAGACGGCGTTCTTGTCGTAAAAGAACTCGATAAGGTTATCCTTTCTAAAAGCTCATGGGCAACCGTACTTTTCAAGTACGTCCAGTGGGACAAGAATAAGAACGACTATGGCCCGGAGCGCTATTCCATCCGGCGCTACCGCAAGATGGACGATGAATACCGTCAGCAGTCGAAATTTACCATTTCAAGCAAGGAGCAAGCGCACAAGCTCATTGAGGCGCTGCTCAAGTGGATTGGTCCGGCAGCGGAAGTCGAAACACCGGCCTGAATAATCGCGGCGATGCCGGATGGTCGGCCTGAACCGTTTATTTTCGGCGATATATTCGCTTTAATTCCTTAACGTAGAACAATCGTTGCCTGAGACCCAACTGAGAACGTGCCGATTTATTACCATTGGACAGCAACTTTCTCCCCCTGAATTCCCGGTCGAACCATTGCCCGATTTATTATTTTTAGTTATCATTATTATGTTCAATGGAGTACTCTCTGGAACCTGACGGAGAAATGCTGCGCGCGAACCTCGAATCAGTTCGCGAGCAGATAGATCATGCTTGCACGCAGGCAGGAAGGCCGCTTCAGTCGGTGCGGCTCATCGCGGTAACGAAAATGCAACCGGCTGCGACCGTTCAGAGGCTGATCGATCTCGGCCTTAAAGAGTTCGGCGAGAGCAAGGTTCAGGAAATCGTGGAGAAAGCGCCCCTCCTGAGAGGCGATTTCTGCTTGCACATGATCGGCCGTCTCCAGACCAATAAGGTGAAGCCGGTATTGTCGTATGTCGGCTGGATTCAGTCTGTCGACCGGGAGCGCCTGATTCAGGCCATCGAATCGCGACACAGGGGGCCGCAAAAAATCAAGGCGCTTGTCGAGGTCAATACTTCGGGTGAGGCGTCAAAAAGCGGTTGCATGCCCGAAGAGTGCCGCCGGATCTGTGAACGCACTGCTGCCAGCTGCGCACTTGAATTCTGCGGTCTCATGACCATCGGCCCTCTTCGCGCACCCGAGAAAAAAGTGCGAGAAAGTTTTGCGCTCCTGCGCCGGCTTGGTGAAAGAAACCGGGATCTCGCGCCGCATATGGAACTTTCGATGGGGATGTCGGACGATTTTCAATGGGCGATTGCAGAGGGCTCCACCATGGTCCGTGTGGGCACCGCGCTGGTAGGCAACCGGTAGTGAAACTTACAAAGGAAGAGACAATGTATGCACGTATCACCTCTTGATATAAAAAATCAGCAGTTTTCTCGTTCTTTCCGGGGATTCAATCCGGATGCCGTCAACAGTTTTCTGAATCTCCTGGCAAATGAACTGGAAGAGCTGATTCGGCAAAACAGTGACAATGCTACCCGTATCAAAGGGTTGGAAGAACAACTCGAAAATTACGCGAAAATCGAGCGTTCGATCAACGAGGCGCTTCTTCTGGCGCAGCAAACGGCCAGCGAGGTCAGCCAGAACGCGCGGAAAAAGGCTGATGTCATCGTCAAGGAAGCGACACTGCGAGCCGAACAGGAGGCGGCGGAAGTGCGCGAACGGATCGGCAAGCTCAAGGCGGAGTATGTTTCACTCCAGAGCCAGCGCGACGCTTTTTTTGCCCGCTTCAAGGGGCTCCTCACGTCACAGCTCAGCCTGCTTCCAGCTCTCAGCGACGATGTGGAGGAGAAAACTGACGCAAACAATATCGCCCCCGCGGCCCGGCTTTCGGATGAACCTGAAGAGGCTTCCCCAGTCGTGGAAGAAATTTTTGACTCAGAAAAATAAGGGAGGCGTGAAGGACGGAAGCCTCCCTGAATCGCGAATCGCCATCTGTCTCAAACCACGGGCGAAAAATGACCGGATTTTTGTTACCGCGACCGGCGTGATCGAGATTGCGGTCACGTCCCCTCCGGTCGATGACCGGGCCAATGAACATCTGGTCGCGCTTATAGCCGATCGCCTGCATGTTCCGAAGTCATCGCTCTCCATCGTGTACGGCAGGCGCTGCCGGAACAAGGTTATCGCCGTGCTGGGATTGACGAAAGATACTATTTTGAAAAAACTCATGGCCTGGAAGGGCCGCGAATAATTAACACACGGAAAGAAAGGATTACCCCATGAGTCCGGCCTTCGAGATGATTCAGGAAGCAAAGAACGCCATTGAAAAAAAATGCGCGCTTGCACCGGAGATTGGAATTATTCTCGGCACCGGCCTGGGCCGTCTCGCGGATGCCATCGACACCGCCGCCATTATCCCTTATGAGGAGATTCCGCACTTTCCACTCTCGACGGTCGAGCAACATGCCGGGAAACTCATTCTGGGCTCGCTCTCAAGGAAGAACGTCATCGCCATGCAGGGACGGTTCCATTTTTATGAAGGCTACTCCATGCAACAGATCGTCTTTCCGATCCGCGTGATGAAGCTCATGAATGTAAAGACTTTGATTGTATCCAACGCGTGCGGCGGCATTAATCCGCTCTACGGGCCGGGCACCATCATGGTAATCACCGACCATATCAACCTGCTGCCCGGCAATCCGCTCATCGGCCCGAACGATCCCCGCATCGGTCTGCGCTTTCCCGATATGTCGGAGCCATACTCGCGGAAGCTCATCGAGCTCGTCTCCAGGGTGGCAATGGAAAATAAAATCCGCATCGAGCGCGGCGTGTATGCCGCCATGACCGGCCCGTCACTTGAAACTCGGGCTGAGTACCGTATGCTTAAAACGCTTGGCGCCGATGCCATCGGTATGAGTACGGTGCCGGAGGTGATTGCGGCCGTTCATGCTGGAATGCAGGTGCTCGGACTCTCGGTGGTCACCGACTCATGCCTGCCCGACGCCCTCGAACCTGCGGATATTCGGAGGATCATCGACACGGCAAACCGAACCGAGCCATCCCTTGTCACCCTGATAAGTAAAATGATTCCCCTGCTATGAACGACGAATTTTTCGCGCCAGCGCCCGGTTCAATCAGCTTCCCCGCCGTCGAGGAAGACATCCTCGGTTTCTGGAAAAATATCTCCGCCTTCAAGAAAAGTCTTGACAACACGCGCGGTGGCCCGCCGTTTGTTTTTTACGACGGCCCGCCGTTTGCCACCGGCCTCCCCCACTATGGGCACCTCCTCGCCGGCACTATCAAGGATATTATCCCCCGTTACTGGACCATGCGCGGCTATCATGTGAGCCGTCGTTTCGGCTGGGACTGTCACGGCCTCCCGGTTGAAAACGAAATGGAGAAAGAATTCAAAGTTTCGGGCAAAAAGCAAATCGAAAAACTCGGTATTCATTTTTTTAATGAGGCATGCCGCTCCATAGTTCTCCGCCATACCGAACAGTGGGAAATGGTAGTGACGCGCATGGGCCGCTGGGTCGATTTCGCCGATCAATACCGTACCATGGATCCGCCCTATATGGAAAGTATCTGGTGGGTATTCCGAAGTATATGGGAAAAAGGGCTTATTTACCGCGGATTCCGCGTTCAGCCCTACTGTCCCCGCTGCTCGACCCCCCTTTCCAATTTTGAAATGAATGAGGGGTACAAGGATGTCGACGGGGTTTCCATCACCGTCTCGTTTCCCCTTTCGGGCGATGAGAGTACGAAACTCCTGGTCTGGACCACCACGCCCTGGACTCTGCCATCGAACGTTGCGCTCGCCGTCGGGCCGAATATCCGGTATGTTAAAATCCGGGAGAACGAAAATACCTATATCCTCGCCCGCGACCGGCTTTCCGCGTACTATAAAAACGAAACCGCCTATACCATCATCGAAGAGCTGCCGGGCAGCGCGCTCGAAGGTCTCAGCTATATCCCCCTGTTTGACTACTTCGCGACACGAAGCGAAAAATTCTTTAAGGTAACGACTGCGTCCTTCGTTTCCACCGAGGACGGCACCGGCATCGTGCATATTGCCCCTGCCTTCGGCGAGGACGACTTCCAGGTTGGCGAACGGCTCGAACTGCCGCTCGTCTGCCCCGTCGACGAGGAAGGTAAGTTTACCGACGATGTTCCTCTTTGGAAAGGTATGCGCATTTTCGACGCGGATCCGCTTATCATCCGCGACCTCAAGGAGCGGAAGCGGCTCGTCCATCGGGGTACGATCCGCCACCGCTATCCGTTCTGCGGCCGGTGCGACACGCCGCTCCTGTACAAGGCGATCACCACCTGGTTTTTAAGCGTCGCACCGCTCAAGCGCGCCATGTTCGAAGGCAACAACCGGATCCGCTGGGTTCCGCCGCATCTCCAGCAGGGCCGCTTCGGCAAAGGTATTGAGAGCGCACCCGACTGGAACATCGCCCGCAACCGCTACTGGGGTACGCCACTGCCGATCTGGCAGTGCGAATGCGGCCATACCGAATGCATCGGCAGCCTTGCCCGGCTGCATACGCTTGCCGGCAATGGCGACGAAACAAAGGGAAAGCTGCTCCATGCGAAGGCAAGCCAAGCGATCGAAACCTTGCTCCGGGAAGAATCGGATGCACGGTGCGCGGCAAACGACATCGACCATACCTGGGCGGACCGCCTGCGCAACACGCTCGTGAGTCCGGAAGACCTGCACCGTCATGTGCTCGACCAACTGCCTATAACATGTCCGGAATGCAAAGTGGCGGTCATGACGCGCACCCCCGAGGTGCTTGACTGTTGGTTCGAATCCGGCTCCATGCCCTATGCGCAGATGCACTATCCGTTTGAAAACCGAGAGCGGTTCACGAGGAACTTCCCGGCCGATTTTATCGCCGAAGGGCTCGATCAGACGCGGGGTTGGTTCTATACCCTTACCGTGCTCTCGGCGGCGCTGTTCGGCAGGGAAGCGTTCAAGAATGTCATCGTGAACGGCATCATCCTCTCCGAGGAGGGTAAAAAACTTTCCAAACGGCTCAAGAACTATGCGCCGCCGGAAGAAGTGTTGAACAAACTCGGGGCCGACGCACTACGGCTATTCCTTATCAATTCACCTGCAGTCAAGGCCGAGGATCTCCGCTTTTCCGAGAAGGGCGTTACCGAGATGTCGCGGGGGATTCTCCTGCCGTTCTGGAACGCCTACGTATTTTTCGTCACCTATGCATCCGTAGATGGGTGGAAACCCCAAAACGGCGATGCGCCCGGGGACGGCGCCGAACTCGACCGCTGGATCGTCTCCCTCCTGCATGACAGTATCGCGTCAATTAACCGTGAAATGGAGCTGTACAATATCTACCGGGTCGTGCCGATCCTCACCGACTTCATCGACAACCTGACCAATTGGTACATCCGCCGGAGCCGCCGCCGGTTCTGGAAAAGCGAAAACGACGCGGACAAGGAGATCGCCTACCGGACTCTTTACTACGTTCTGGTCGAGTTTGTCAAAGTCATGGCGCCGTTCCTGCCGTTCTTGACCGACGCTATCTACCGGAACCTCGCTGCAGGAAAGATCGGCGGTGCCCCGGAAAGCGTACACCTTGCCGCCTACCCGGTCGCCGACGCCAGGCTTATTGACGAAACCCTCGAACTCTCCATGCGCCTCGTGCGGGAGGCGGTAGTCATGGGCCGCGCCTTGCGAAGCAAATACACCATCAAGACCAGGCAGCCACTCTTGGAGTGCACAATCATCATACGCGACGAGGCAAAGCTGTCGCTTATCAGGCAAATGGAAACGCTCGTCCGTGAGGAGCTCAATGTTAAGAAAGTAATCTTCGATACCAACGAGGAGCGGGTAGTCTCGATCTCGGCAAAGGCGAATTTCAAGCGGCTCGGCAAAAAGCTCGGACCCAGAATGAAAGAAGTCGCAGCGCTCATTGAAAAATTACCGGCTCCGGCTGAGGTGATTAAGTTCCTTGAAGATGGTGGCGAATACCCTGTTGATAAGATGAATAACGTCAACATCACCTTAGAAGACATAGAAATCCGCCGTACTAAACACGAGAATATCGAAGTGGAAACCAGCAACGAAATGGTCGTAGCCCTCAATACCGCCATCACCCCCGAACTCTATCGGGAGGGTTTGGCTCGTGAATTTGTCAATCGGGTCCAGAATCTTCGCAAAGCCTCCGGTTTTGAGGTGTGCGATCGGATTACTACCCGCTGCGACTCGGACAATCGAGACTTAGACGTTGCCATCAGGACCTTCGGAGAACTTATAAAGCTGGAAACGCTGACCCGTGAACTGTCTTTCGGTATTATCTCGAATGACATGCATCGGGAGCAGATTGAAATCGATGGATTCAGGGCGGAGATCGGCATTGCCAAAGTACTATAGGGTAAAGTGTCACCGTTCCGCGGTCCTGATCGGCGACGCCTTCCGCCATACACTATGAAATTTTTTAAAACACTCAGTAAATCGGTTCGCCATACGCTGCTGTATTGGATCGCAAAGTCAGCCCTTGCGTTCATTCCGAAAGTGCCCCGCGCCGTGGGCATTCCGCTGTTCGGCCTTCTTGGTCGCGTGGTCTTCCTGGTCCCGAACAACGAAAAACGCCTCACCATCGAGCATCTCCGCTTCATCTTCGGCAGCGCCTGGCCGGAAGAAAAAATCAGACGCACGGCACGAAGCGTGTACCGCACTCTCGGGAAGAACGCCTTCGATGCAGTCAAGCTCCGCAGCGTCTCGGATGCAGTTTTCAACCGCATCGTGCGGCATAACGACCTGACCGAAATCCGCACTGCCTTCGATGAAGGCCGGGGCATTTTCGTGCTCACCGCACATATCGGATGTTTCGAAATGCTGCTCCAGTTTTTCGCCCGGCATGGGATGCACTGCTTCGCAATTGGCAGGACGATGTTCGATCCACGAATCGATGATCTCGTGCGCGTGCTCCGCAGCGGCTCGGGCATCGACTACCTGAATCGCGACAACAGCGCCCGCGAGGTCATCCGGTTTTTGAAGCAGGGCAAGGCGTTCGGCGTTCTCATCGATCAGGATATTCGCGCAGAGGGCATTTTCGTCACTTTTCTCGGCAAACCCGCCTTTACCGTTTCGGGACCGATTAAAACCGCCATGCGGCTGAACATCCCGGCCTTTGTGGTGACCACGGTGAGAAGGCCGGATAATTCGCACAATGTTTACATCAGCAGGCGGTTGGCGTTCGCCGACACCGGCAATTTCGGAAACGACCTGCAGCACAACATACAGATGGCCAATGACCTTATCGCCGCGACTATCTTACAATTTCCCGAACAATGGGTGTGGATGCACCGCCGGTGGCGACAGCCGGAGGATCTCCCCCGATAAGGTACTTTTACCGTCTATCACCGCCTATGAAAAAAACGATACGCTCCCTTCTCATCGCATGGCTGATCTTCACACCCGGATGCTCCGCAAAAAAAGAGCCACTGCCGGTTTCGTCCGAAACCGTGAGAGCGCCCTATCAGGAGCTCGGCAAAACAACGCTGTACTTTTACGAAGGGAAGAACAAGAGGTGGAAGCTTAACGCCGAGTACATGAAAAAACCGCTTTCCGATACCGGCACTATGCTGGTTACCCCGGTCCGGCTCACGCTCTTCGATACGCTTGGCATGCCGCGCACTATCGTGCTATCCGACTCCGGCTCCACGACGCCAGCACTCCAGAGCTTCACGGTGTGGGGCAACGTCTACATCCGCAACCAGGACTCGCTTATCGTACGCACGCAGAAACTGTGGTGGGTTAAGGGACGGAGGAAGGTGGAGTCCGACACCTTCGTGCAGGTCGAAACGACCAAAGGGGACATTTTGCGGGGAAAGGGTCTCGATGCGGTCGAAGATTTTTCGCACTTCACCTTCAAGTCCCAGGTCAGTGGACAGTTCCCGGATTTCAAGCGCCGCGTCGAGGCGAATGAAGATAAAATCTACTGAGCTGCAAAAGGTACTTGATATGAGCTTGAATAAGATCGAACGACTCATCCTATACAATGATATTTGGTAAAGGAAAAGGTAATGCAGATAACGATTATCGTTTTATTAATCGGCATCCTTTCGGCCATTTTCCATCTCTTTCGTCGGATTCGGCTCAACAGCTCCCGGAACGAAGAACTCGCCGGCCTGAAAGTCCTCAATGAGCAAAAACTGCTACAGCTTAAAGAATTGCAGGCCCGCGTCTCGAAAACCGACGAACTCATTGCCGCCAACTCCCGGTTGCAGGCCGAACTCGACGCGGAACGCAGAAACACGCAGGAAAAATTGCAGTTGCTTCAGGAGACTGAATCGCGGCTCAAGCTTGAGTTTGAAAATCTCGCCAACCGCATCTTTGAGGAGAAGGGCACTTCCTTTGCCAACCAGCATACCGAGCGGTTATCAAACCTTCTGACCCCCTTCCGCGAGCAAATCGAGAGGTTTCGCAAACGCATCGACGATGTGCATAAGAACGATACCGAGGGGTTTGCCCGGCTCATGGAACAGGTCCGGCAACTGCAGGAGCTGAATGCCCGGGTAAGCGTCGAAGCGAACAACCTAGCTGAAGCCATAAAGGGTGATGGTAAAACGCAAGGAGATTGGGGTGAACTGATCATCGAAAGGATTTTTGAAGCCTCGGGATTGGAACGGGGCAGGGAATTCGACATTCAGGTCGGCATGCGTAGCGAGGAAGGGAAGCTCCTCAAGCCAGACTTTATTGTTTATCTCCCCGGCGGGAAAGCGGTGATCATCGATTCAAAAATGTCTCTGACGGCCTATGAATGCTATTGCAATGCCTCGGACGAAAAGTTAAAAAATGCCGCCCTCGCCGAACACCTGACTTCAGTCCGCAGGCATATCGACGAACTGAAGGTAAAAGAATACCAACAGCTTCTGGGCAATAAAACTCTGGACTTCGTGCTTATGTGTATACCTCTTGATGGCGCATTTCAGCTCGCGCTGAAGGAAGACCGGAATCTTATTTACGATATCGCACGGTCGAGTGTAGTGCTCACTGGTCCGGCGACTCTCATGGTAACTCTCAAACTGGTGGCCCAGGTCTGGCGACGCGAGAATGAAAATCACCATGCCGAACAGATTGCCGACCGCGCCGGGAGACTTTACGACCAAGTTGTACTGATCTACGAGTCCATGGCCGACGCCCAGAAAAAACTCATCAGTGTGCAGGAGTCATTCGACGGCGCCATGAAGCGACTCAAAGATGGCAGAGGAAGCCTTGTCTCGCGCGTCGAAGAAATACGCAGGCTCGGCGCAAACACGGCTAAATTGCTTCCGGCAGATATCTTCGGAGAGAACAGCGACGGGCCCCTTCCCGCCCCAAAGTAGGTTGCCGGAGCTTTCGTCTTCGGTCGAGCGAAATCTATGCATCAATCCGTCGTTCTCCGCGGCGGAAAAAATCATTTCGACGCTTTGTTCCTATTGGTCGTTATCCTTACTTTTTCCAAATTGTATTTTTTAATAATTATGAAACCGACTGGTGTTTTCCTTATTACCGCAGCATTCTTTCAAACTTCGGCCCGAGGGCTTTCGCCAGCTCCACTGCCAGAGCAGGCGCTCAAACCGTCGGTTTCGCTCATTCTCGAATCGGCCAACAGCAATGAAAATAACTACTCGAACGGCGAATTTATCAGCGAGTTGCATGGCAACGTGGTCTTTCTTTACGACAGCATCCGCATTCGGTCCGATGAAGCAACATGGCGGCGGAAGGAGGGAACCGTCATATTTCGCCAGAACATTACAGTAACACGGGGCCACAAGCTCATAACCTGCGATCGCTTAAATTTTACAAAAGAGAATAGTACCCTTACCGCTTCCGGCCGATTCAATTATTTCGATACCGCCGACCAGACTCGCCTGACAGGCGACCATGCGGAGTATCATACCAATACGAAGATATTTACCATTACTGGTAACCCGGTACTCTTCCATTTCGATACAACGGCTCGCGATACCCTGACCATAAAAAGCCTCTCTATGCGCTATGAAGATTCGCTCAAACGCGCTATGGCAATGGATAGCGTCAGAATTACCAAGGGGCAACTCTCCTCAGCCTGCAACCTTGCTCACTTTTTCACCAAAACAAATTATGTGCTGCTGCGCGGCGTACCGAGAGTGCGGTATGGGGTCCAGCGCCTGATCGGTGATTCAATCAACCTCGATTTTGCCGGGGGCAAACTCCGGCATGCGGTGATCGTTGGTAATTCGCACGGCATCTATGCCGATACCAGTGGCGAGAAAAAACACGATACCTCCTACACCCATATCTGGGGCGACAGTTTAGATATGGTTATGTCGGATTCGGGCAAGCCGCAGGTTCTCTGGGCAATCGGGAAAGCTTCGAGCAAGAGTTTTGAACGGGGCGACTCCGCTTCCGCCAATAAAGCAAGCGGCAAAATCATGATGCTCGCCTTCGCGAAGGATGGCAATGTCAGAAATCTTGAAATATGGGGCAATGCACGCAGCACCTATTTTGTGAATGATAGCAGCGGGCGAGGATGCAATGAAGTGAGCGGCGACAGCGTGTCGGTATTGTTCGCGAACAGCCGCGTACAGTTTGTTACCCTGGAGGGAAGCACCCGGGGAGTCTATTTTCCCCTACCATGACGCCAATGCTTGCCATTGATTATTTGAAATGATCCTATGGGAAACATGATAACCACCGGCGAACGCGGGGAAACCGGGCTGCCGAACTTGACAGCGAGCCAGAGGACGCGGGAGATTCGCACCGATGGGCTCGTCAAGATATACAGTAAACGGAAAGTGGTGGACGGTGCCTCCATAGCCGTACATCAGGGAGAAATCGTAGGACTCCTGGGCCCGAACGGCGCTGGCAAGACTACGACCTTTTATATGATCGTCGGCCTTATTAAAGCGAACCGGGGAACCATTTTCCTCGATGAGGTAAATATTTCGAAGAAACCGATGTACAAACGGGCACGGCTCGGTATAGGCTACCTGCCGCAGGAACCGTCGATTTTCAGGAAGCTGACCGTGGCTGATAACATTCTTTCGGTCCTCGAGTACCAGAGCATGAGCTTCAAGGAGCGAAAGATGCGGATGCACGCGCTGCTCGAAGACATGAATGTGGCGCACCTTGCGAAAAGTTTCGGCTATATGCTGTCGGGCGGAGAGCGGCGGCGGGTGGAGATCGCACGGGCGCTGGCCATTCGACCTCATTTCATTCTGCTCGACGAGCCCTTTGCCGGAGTCGATCCGATCGCGGTAGAGGACATACAGAGTATTGTGCATGAATTGAAATATAAGGGGTACGGCGTTCTCATTACCGACCACAATGTACGGGAAACGCTGCGAATCACCGACCGGGCCTATATCATGGCGGAAGGCAAGATACTCATCTCGGGTACCGCAGGAGACCTGGCGGAAAATCCCGAAGCGCGAAGAATTTACTTAGGGCAAAATTTTCGGCTGGACTAGGATAAGGAAACTCGATGAATCTCGGTCTCGACATGTCGCTGCGGATGCAGCAGAAGCTCTCTTTTCAGATGATTCAGTCGCTGAAGCTTCTGCAGGTTAATACCCTGCAACTCGAACAACTTCTCAAGACCGAACTCGAGATGAACCCCCTTCTTGTCGCCGGAGAAGATCTCGACGGAGAATTATCCGAAACGCAGGAAGATGTCGCCAAGGAAGAAGATTCCAAGGAGGTCGAAGAGGCACCCGAAGAGGAAGAACTCAATGTCGACGAAGATTCGATCGACTGGGAGGATTATCTTAATGAGGGGTTCGATCTCGGCTACTCGCGCAACGAAGAGATAGACAGGAACGAGGAACACTTCGAACCTACGCTGGTTTACCAGATCTCTCTTGAGGAACACCTTAATGGTCAGATTGCAGAAAAAAACCTTTCCGAAGGGAAACGACTTCTGGTGCAGTTTCTCATCGGTTCTCTCGAACTTGATGGTTACCTGCGTCTTTCGGTAGAGGATATCGCCAACATTACAAAAAAAGACATCCTCGAAGTCGAAGAGGCTCTCCAGATTCTCTGGACCTTCGATCCGCCGGGCATCGGAGCCCGAAACCTGCGGGAGTGCATGATCCTCCAGTTGCGCCGTCGGGGCTTGGAGAAGTCGCTTGCCGGACGCATTGTCACCGAAGATTGGGATCTCTTTGAAAAGATGAAGATCCCGGACATCGCCCGGCACCTAGAAGTGGAGCCGCGAGCGATCCAGGATGCCATTGCGGTTCTAAAAACACTCAACCCGAAACCCGGCTACGAACTCAACCCAGACAAATCAACAACCATTATCCCAGATCTGATCGTCGAGAAAATCGATGGCAAATTCGTGGCGATGCTTAACGACCGTTCCATTCCGTCACTGCATATCAGCAAGTCCTACGCCGACCTTCTTCGCCGTGGCAGCATGGTAAAGCAGGATGTCAAGAAATACGTGCGGGAAAAATTCAACAGTGCTTCGTGGTTCATAAGTGCCATTGAACAACGCAAGACCACCATGCTCAAGGTCATGTACGCCATCATCGAACGGCAGAAAGGGTTTTTCGAAAAAGGCCATTCACACTTGGTCCCCCTGCGCCTGCAGGACATCGCGGATATGATCAGCATGCATATTTCTACGGTAAGCCGCGTCACGAGCAACAAGTATGTGCAGACCGCTCACGGCATTTTCGAACTCAAGTACTTCTTCACCGAAGCGATTGGCAAGGATGCAACGGGAGCCGATGTTTCTTCGGAACGAATCCGGAATCGTATCCATCAAATGATCGATTCGGAGAATACGAACGAACCACTCTCCGATCAGCGAATCGCAAATATCTTGTCGAGCGAGCATATCCCGGTAGCAAGACGCACCGTGGCGAAATACCGCGAACAAATGAAAATTCTTCCTGCCCGCCTGCGTCAGCGTTATGAGTGAGCTATCTGGCAGGCGCGCCGATTCGCCCTATTTTTCCGGTTCCGAACCAATAACGCACCGCCGCCTTCCGTATTGGCTCAAGAAACCACATGGGCTCTCCGGTTCCTATAAAACCGTGATCAACACGCTGTCAACCGCATCCGGATGCGCTCCCAGCAACGCACTGCATACGGTCTGCGTCGAGGCACGATGCCCGAATCGTGCTGAATGCTTTTCAGCCGGCACTGCGACCTTTCTCATTATGGGTAATACGTGCACCCGCAAATGCCGCTTCTGCAGTGTACGCCACGGCAGTCCGCAACCGCTTGATCTGGATGAACCGCACTTGGTCGCAAGCGCAGCAGTTGCATTAGCCCTTCGCCATATTGTGATAACCTCGGTCACCCGTGACGATCTTCCGGACGGAGGGGCGGGCCACCTTGCCGAGACTGTAAGCCGATGCCGGGCTGCGCTTCCCACGGCAACCATCGAACTGCTTATTCCGGACCTTGCTGGAGATGCTGCGGCGCTTGCCATTGTGCTATCCAGCCGTCCGGATGTCTTGAACCATAATCTTGAAACCGTACCGCGTCTGTATCATTCAGTGCGGCCGCAAGCGATGTACCGACAGTCTCTGCACCTTCTCTCGTGCGCCCGGAAAGCGGGACTTGTCACCAAAGCCGGCCTCATGGTCGGCCTCGGAGAAACCGACGATGAGATCGAAAAGGTTCTATCTGACCTCATTGTCGTAGGTTGTCACATTGTAACCATTGGCCAGTATCTGCAGCCCTCTCCCGCGCAATCCGAGGTAGCGCGTTACGTGCCGCCTGAACAGTTTAATCGGTATGAATCGATTGGCAAAGCGCTCGGATTCTCCGCCATCGTAACCGGTCCCTTTGTCAGAAGCTCCTATCATGCGCATGAACTCTTAGTGGCGGCACTACGGTAGCGTTCCGACTATAAGGAAACAATATTCATAGCCATTTTACTACCTTTCATCATACCTCAATCATACCTTTACCTGAAGCATATGCAGGTAGTCTTGGACAGTTCATTTTCTCGCTGAAGTGGAATATCGTATTTTTTATTTGCATCTTGTGATAATCCATAAACAACCAACAAATAAAGGAGATGCAGGCCATGGAGATACGAATTACTTCACGGCATTCTAAAGCAGCGCAATCACTACACGACACAATGATCGCTGATCTCAATAAACTTGAAAAATTCTCTGAAAAAATCGGCTTTTGCCACGTCATTCTTGATAGTGAATTTGTCGATCAGACGGTTGAAATCACTATGCATGCATTCGACCGTGAGATTGTCGCAACAGGAAAAGCGGGAAATATCGGAAAGGCTTTTGACCTGGCTCTTGAAAAAATCGAACGCCAGTTGAAGAAACTGAATGAAAAGATTAAGAACCATAAGCATCCGTAATGCAAATTCAAGGGGTTTGTGACGCGCGGCGATTGCGGGTGAGGAGAGCGCAACGCAAGAAAGGAATGCCCGGTGACTAAAAACAATATGGATCTTATGGTGGGAGCATCGATCCTTATTGCTTTGTGCATCCTTATCGGCGGCGTCCTGTGGTTGAAAGAGGCGTTTGTAACCGAAAAACAGGTGTTTTATACTTTTCTGTTTTCCAATGTGGGTGCTCTGCAAGTAGGCGACCCGGTCATGGTAAACGGCGTAACCAAGGGACGCGTGGCGACCCTCTCTCTGCGCAATGAGCAGGTCGCAGCAGTCGTTCATCTTGATAATGATGTTACCCTTACTGATTCCTGCCGGGTGGTCGTACAGAATATCGGCCTTATGGGGGAACGTGGCATCGGCATTCAACTGGCCGGCGGCAGCGTCATCAAACCAACCCGGAAAAATGATACAACGTTTATCGCCGGGTATTTCGATACCGGAATCGCTGAGGCCATGGGCATGATGGGACAGGTTCTTTCTAAAACGGAAGCACTCCTCACCGATATCTCATCGCTCACGAATAGTACAGTCGGCGACACTTCGTTTATAAGCCTCTTTCATACGCTCTCGAAACGACTGGATACGCTGACGGAGCAGACCGAGAGGCTCATTGCAAAAAATGGACCCCTGATCGACAGTAGTATAGCCAACCTCGCTGAAACGTCGGCGCAGCTCAAGGAGTTCATGGATAAGAACGGCACTGGTTTCTCCACGATTATGACCAATGGCGTGGCACTTTCGACAAACGCGCTCAGCGTTATCGCTAAAGCCGATTCGCTTTCGACTTCGATCCAGGGCATTGTACACAAAATTGAGGCGGGCCAGGGTCCTCTCGGAATGATCTTGGAGGACCAACAATTTTCACAGGACCTGAAACATGCGGTCACTGGAATTGATACCTTGGCCACGCAAGTCAGAAACAACGGGTTGAAATTGCGGGTCAAACTCGGCTTCGGAAAGAATTAATAAAAGCGTGTATCTATGGTGGAACTGCAAATTAAAGTCACGAATACTCTTGGCTTGCATGCCCGGCCTGCAGCCAAGATTGTCCAGACGGCGAATCAATACAAATCGGAAATCCTGCTTATTACCGCGAACGCCCAGGCGGATGCGAAGAGCATCTTGAACACACTCATGCTGGCCGCGATCTTCAATACGCCGATCACCATCCGCGCATCGGGCATCGACGAGAGAGAAGCAGCCGACTCCATCGCCACACTCTTTGCGCAAAAATTTGATGAAGAATCATAGATCTTTGACCGGTGTTTTGGTTCTGTGGCTACGCATAGCCTGTAAAGGTCACTATAGTTCTTCCTCCGCTATTCTTTCCCACACATTGAATTATCCCAAAGCGACTCAATTTAGCGGGATCTTTTCTCGCCGATCACCTGATTTATCTCCTTAAAGTTTTCCTGCTTTTTATTCGAAAACTTTCGAAAGGGACTTCGTTGCTTCGCTCTGTGCGCTATTGTTCAGTATCTATCTACTACCTGATACATTTGAAAGTTATCTGACTTGTGGGTAAAAAACCCGTTGTATTCCTTCTTTGGGCATTACTACCAGGTATATAAAAGCATGGGTAATCTTTCAAAAAACGCCAATATTCCATACTAAGTTAGCAAAGCCAAATTTCTTTTAATTGTTATTTTATCACAAAATTTCCTTCATCCATACGATAAGCTATTTTTAAAAGTTGTACTGTATTACGAAAATTGAAACAAGAACAGGATACTCCCCATGCAGGAAATTCTTATTGGGATCGTCGGAGCGGGAACAGTGGGTGGCGGCGTAATTAAGATTCTGAATAAACGCATCGAAAACCTGCGCCAAGAGCAGGGGCTGCCCATTCGTATAGCCAGAATCGCCGATAAAGACCCTCGTCGTCAAGCACAGTTTGCGGCATACGGCGCGATCTGCACTCTCGATGCAGATTCTATTCTGAACGATCCAGCAATACAGATAGTCGTGGAACTAGTCGGTGGAACAACTTTTGCTAAAGAGTTCGTCCTTGCAGCACTCTCGCGGAAAAAACACGTGATCACGGCAAACAAGGCGTTACTTGCCGAACATGGTCCCCTGATCTTTGAAACCGCCGCAAAAGAAAATGTTTCGGTTTACTTCGAAGCAGCCGTAGGCGGTGGTATGCCAATCATCAAAACTCTTCGCGAGGGCCTTGTCGCCAATGACATCCTTTCGATCAAGACCATCATAAATGGTACCTGCAATTATATCCTTACAAAGATGTCGCGGGAAGGATTATCTTTTGCCGCAGCGCTCGACGAGGCGCAGAAACGCGGCTATGCCGAGACCGACCCGACTCTCGACGTCAGCGGCGGTGATTCCGGACATAAGGTGGCGATTCTCGCTTCGTTGGCAGGCGCTGGCTATGTGCCATTCAAATCGATCAGCATTGAAGGGATCACGGAAATCGGTAAGAACGATATCGCTTTTGCCTCGGAGCTCGGTTACACTATAAAACTTCTCGGTATCATCAAGAAGTCCAACGACGAGTACCTTGATGTCCGGGTACATCCGGTCATGTTGCCTGCCCGACACATTCTTGCTTCGGTATCGGATGTGTATAATGCAGTGCTCTTGGAGGGAGATGCGGTTGGCCAGATCCTCCTTTACGGAAAGGGCGCCGGCGAGCTGCCGACCGCTAGTGCCGTGGTCAGCGATATCATCGATGTGGCACATAACATCTCCTGCCGTATCGGTGTACGCATCCCGATGCGCTACTACAGTTCATCGCACGAACTTTCAATTAAACCGATAGCCCTGATCGAAGGCCGCTATTATCTCCGGTTTACCGTACAGGACAAGCCCGGCGTTCTGGCATCCATAGCAGGTCTGCTAGGCGAGGAGGGAATATCCCTCGCCTCTGTAATGCAAAAAGAGGGCTTCTCAGCGAAAAAGGTACCGGTTATCATCCTGACGCATGTCGCAATCGAAAAAAATCTCAGGTCGGCGCTTATGCGCATCGAGGCGATGAACTATATCAAAGATCACACCCAAGTGATACGTATCGAAGAATAGCGCCACCGCTGCACGTGCTTTTAGCGAGGGAACCATGCAGTACGTCAGTACCCGAAATAACCATCAGCCAATAACTGCTTCTCGTGCCATTACCTTGGGCATGGTGCCCGAAGGCGGTCTTTTTGTGCCAGAACAGGTGCCTCTGCTGGATTTTATGCCCGGAAACGGCGAAAGCTACCAGGCTGTCGCAGAGCGGATACTATCCCCGTTTCTCTCCGATTTCCCAGCAACTGATCTCTCCTCCTGCATTTTGCGCGCTTACAATAAAGCCTCATTTGACATCAATGAGATTGTCAATGTCGTACCGCTTGATGAGCGTCGTTCGATCATGGAACTCTGGCATGGGCCGACTGCGGCATTTAAGGATATTGCATTGCAAATCATGCCCCACCTGATGAGCGTTTCTAAAAGGATTCTCAACGATCGCTCCCATACTGTCATTTTGGTGGCCACATCGGGCGACACCGGCAAAGCAGCGCTCGAGGGATTTAAAAACTGTGAAGGAATATCGATAATCGTTTTTTATCCTCACAATGGTGTGAGCGAAATTCAGAAACGGCAGATGACCACGACCGACGGCCACAACACCTATGTTATTGCAGTAAAGGGAAACTTTGACGAGTGCCAGACTGAAGTCAAAAATCTCCTCGGCAGCCGAGAGTTACGGGAACGGTACAGAAATCGCGGCATCGAATTTTCATCGGCTAACTCCATCAACTGGGGCCGGCTCTGCCCGCAAATCGTGTACTATTTCTCCTCTTACGGCCAACTGGTCAACCGAAATGTAATCAAAGCTGGCGAAGCAGTGAATTTCTGCGTGCCGACCGGCAATTTCGGGAATATTCTCGCGGGTTACTACGCGATGCGCCTGGGACTGCCGATTGCAAAACTTATCTGCGCATCCAATAGAAACAATGTGCTCGCCGACTTTTTCGCGACCGGCGATTATAACAGCAATCGCACTTTTTCACATACCATTTCCCCTTCAATGGACATCCTGATCTCCTCCAACCTCGAGCGGTTTCTTTTTGAAGTCAACAGTCACGATTCAAGACCTGTGGCTGGTTGGAGCCAATCGCTCGCTAATACCGGGGCATTCACGGTCGGCCCGACGACCAGAAAACATATGGACAAATTTATCGTTTCCAGCTGGGTCGATGATCAGAAGGTGCTCACGACTATCGGCGAAGAGTTCAGACGATCAGGTTATGTGCTCGATACACACACCGCAGTAGCGGTAGCGGTCGACACAGAGATCACGCCTAACAATCAGCACACGATTATCGCCTCCACTGCAAGCCCCTTTAAGTTCGGCAGGTATGTGTTGCAAGGCATGACCGGCGAAATCGTCAAAAACGAGTACCATGCAATTGACCGGATCAGCGCGCTTTCGGGCCTTCCGGTCCATCAAGCGCTTGCGGAATTACGGCAACGACCGGAACGACACACCCTTGTCATCGAAAAAAAAAGGATGCACGAGACTCTGCTGGAATTGATGTGGAAGATTACCGGATAGTTTCCAGATTTACCAATCTGTAATATTCCTGGAGTTACATGGCGACAAAATTTGCAATGTTGGTGGGTGATGGAATGGCAGATCTTCCCATTCGCGAACTTCAGGGGAAAACTCCTCTGGCCTATGCTGATACCCCCAATATGAATCACATCGCCGCCATTGGCACTATCGGACGCATCGCGACGATTCCCAAAGGATTGCCGCCCGGCAGCGACGTAGGTAACCTTTCCCTTCTTGGTTATGACCCGGCTTGCTATTACAGCGGTAGGGCGCCGATTGAAGCCGCCAGCATGGGAGTTCCCCTTGGGCCCAACGATACCGCGTTCCGCTGTAATCTGGTGACCATCGCCGATGGTCGCATGCTCGATTATTCTGCAGGGCACATTGAAACAGATGATGCACTGGAACTGATTACGCTGATCGAACAGAAATTAGGTTGTGCTTCGGTCCGATTTTACGCCGGGGTATCGTACCGCCATCTCATGGTGGTGCATGATTTCCCAGCAGGATGCCTCTGCATACCTCCCCACGATTTTTCGGGACGCGAAGTTTTGTCCTTTCTTCCGAGCGGTCCAGGCAGCGAGCTTCTTCACTCCCTCATGGGAAACGCACAAGTAGTGCTTAAGAATGCAAAGGTAAACCTCACACGGCAAAGAATCGGCAAGAAGGCTGCAACCGACATATGGCTTTGGGGCCATGGAATCGCGGTAACTCTGCCGACCATGACCGAGCGCTACGGCCTATCGGGATCGGTAATCTCAGCTGTGGACCTTGTTCGAGGGATAGGCATTCTCGCTGGCTTGCGAGTCCGGCTCGTCGAAGGAGCTACCGGGTATCTCGGAACCAACTATGCTGGTAAAATTGCCGCTGCGGCGGCAGCGCTTGCCGAAGAAGACTTTGTGTTCCTGCACGTCGAAGCGCCAGACGAAACCTCGCATGAAGGATCGCTGCAGAAAAAAATTATCGCCATCGAAGAATTCGATAAAAATATCGTCGGCGAGATGCTTAAATTGCAGAATGAAATCGACGGCCTGCAGATTATCGTTACCCCCGATCACGCCACACTTCTTTCGCTGCGAACGCATGATTCTTCGCCAGTGCCATTTGCTGCATGCGGCCGCGATATTCGGCGCCTCAATGCGGCAGCCTACAGCGAATACGCGGCGAAGGATATGCCTGTGCGGTCAGGAACAATTCTTTTCGACAGTTTCATTAAAGGAACCTTGTAAGATAATTATATGGGTATCCGGATTATAGAAAAATTATTGACGCTCTTCTTCGATATTATCGCGATCAATGTCGCGTTTTTTACCACCGTGTGGCTACGGTATGCCTCCGGTTTGTTCCCTGAGACATACAATCCTCATGTCGATTTTTCATCCTATTGCAATTTGGTACTTTTTTTGATGAATGCGGTCTGGCTATTACTTTTTTTTGTCAATGGTCTCTACCGCGAGTGGCATAAGGAATCGAGGTTCGATGAGTTCATCGTCATCGCTCGAACGGTCGGGTTCGGCACGCTGGTGATCTGCCTGCTCACCAGCGGCCAACAGATCATTGATTTCGCCCATACCGGCAACTGGAAGTTTTTTTTCACGCGCACTAAACTTGCTACCCTTTTGACCTACGGCGGGTGCATGCTGTTTTTCGCTACTGCTTCCCGTTTCGTAATTCACTCGCTTCTCCCACTGTTTTTTTCGCGTGGTATCGGTGTCAGCAAAGTGCTCATCATCGGCGCGAATGCATCGGGGGAGCGGCTGGTAAAGGAGATTCACGCCTACGCGAAGCTCGGATACCGCGTCATCGGATTCATCGACGACGACGGACGAAAACGCGGTAGCATGGTCAGCGGGTATCGCGTACTCGGCACCTATTCGGAAATTCCATCAATAGTCAAGCGTGAGCGAATCCCCGCGATCATCGTCGCACATGTGAGCGATTCGGCCAACGAGATCATGAAGGTGCTGAATTACTGCGGGGAGATTTCGGTAACCGTGTATATGGTGCCCTCCCTTATCGATGTTATCACCGGCCATCTTAAAACACATCAGGTATTTGGCATTCCACTCCTTGTGTTGCTGCAGGACCACATGCCTGGCTGGGAAGCGCAGATCAAACGTCTGATGGACATCTCGGTATCGCTCGGTGTACTGACCATTGGCGCCCCTATATGGCTCCTCGTTGCGGCCATTATAAAACTCACCTCGCCGGGATCGGTGGTCTATAAGCAGCTCCGGGTCGGCCGGAACGGCAAGAACTATACCATGTACAAATTCCGCTCGATGTACCAAGATGCCGAAAAACGGTCAGGCCCTACTTGGGCGTCGAAAAACGATCCGCGCATAACGCCGGTCGGAAGATTTATCCGAAAAACACGGCTGGATGAAATCCCGCAGTTTTTCAATGTTTTCAAGGGCGAAATGAGTCTCGTAGGCCCGCGCCCGGAACGGCCTTTTTTCGTCGAGCAACTAAAACTGGAAATCCCCTGGTATGTACGCAGGATCAAGATGAAACCCGGCATCACCGGGTGGGCTCAGGTAAAGCACAAATACGATGCATCTATCGAAGATGTTAAACAAAAGGTCATGTATGACCTGTATTACTTTGAAAATATGTCCATTCAACTCGATATTAAAATTATTCTGCGCACATTCTGGGTCGTTTTTACCGGCAAAGGAGCGCATTAATCGTCATTGCTTTCCCTCATGTGGTTTGCAATTACGGTGGCACTCATCGGATTTGTAAAGCGCCCAAAACGGTGACGTTAGCGAAAAAACCTGCCCTGAATCATCTTGCTTTCTTCCATATGTTTCCGAAGCAATGGTATCGACTTCGATTTCCTGGCACTCCAATCCGGTGCGACAAGACCGCGCTCCCGGCACGAGTCTGCCATAATCCGATGAATGTGTTGATCAGGACGAAGCCGCTCGATGAAGCCGCAGAGGATCGGTGCATACTCTTCTATATCCAGGACCGGGGATCTCCCTTGCTTATGCCATTCTGCAATCGGGGTCCCGCGGATAATCATAAGCTGGTGAATTTTGACTCCATTGACCGGCAGGGATGCAAGAGCCGATGCGGTGGCGTACATCATCTCTTTCGATTCGCTGGGCAGACCAAGCACAACATGGGCAACGCTTTCGATTCCGCGCGCAGCACAACGAACCGCTGCCTCGGCAAATTCAGCAAAGGTATGCCCTCGATTCATCAGTGCCAGTGTCGAATCATGAGCGGTTTGCAACCCAAGTTCAACTGTTAAGTAGGTTCTTCGGGAAAGATCCGCAAGATAATCGTAGACAGGATCGGGGAGGCAATCGGGTCTTGTCCCGATGCTCAATCCTACCACGCGGGGAATTTGAAGAAGCGGTTCGTAAACGCCGGCCAGATGTTCGAGCGATCCGTAGCTATTGGAATAGGGCTGTAGGTAGGCAATAAAAGCCTTCCCGGCACTGGAAGTCCGCGCTATTACGGAAGTCAATTGGTCAAGGGGAGATTTCGCCGATCCAGCGACAGGACTGAATGCACGATTATCGCAGAAAGCGCATCCGCCCCTTCCTCTTGAACCGTCCCTGTTGGGGCAAGAAAATCCGCCGTTCAGGGGAACTTTGAGTACCGTGGTACCGAATCGCTTTTTCAGGTAGGAGCTATAAGCGTTATAGAGATCCATATGCATTCAAAATGAGTGCGACCTCTTAATCGACGAATCCTCCACTGCACAAGCCAGGTAATGCACGCGTGTGAGAAGAAACAGTTAAAAAAAACTATTTGGTTTGAGCGGAATTCTTATTCAAACTTTTAGTCAAATCAAAAGAGGAAATACTATCCGCGTTGAGCTGTTCGAGATCACCGGTGATATCTACTGGTTTTGATTTAAGGCGACGACCCATTTGGGACGAATCAAGTCGAACCACGCGTTCCAGATCCTCAATCTGCCGGCGAGTCATCGTGGATCCAACCGGTTTGCTGCCAACAGCGACGCTGTTCGTTTCGGCACTCTTTTCGAGCTGGTCTATCCGACTTTGCACCTCTTCCTTCTGCAAAGGATCGTCGAGATATAACAGCGCTTTTTTCCACGACTCAATTGCCTCCGCTTTGCGATCGATGTTCTGAAGAGCCCATGCAAGCTGTTGATAGTAGGCTGGGTTATTCTGCTCAACCATGATCGCCGCCTGGTATTCAACGATGGCCTTGGTGGTATCATGCTCGTTTTTCAGGTATATATCGCCAAGTTCACTATGCGCGTCACCTTTATTCGGCTCAGCAGTTATCGCCTGTTTTAAATATTCTTTTGCCTCTGCAAGCTGGTTGGTAAAAACAAAACAGCGCGATAAATTAAGCATCGCCTCGAAGTTCACTCCATCCATTTTCACCAGTTCGCGGTACTGAGCAATCGCCTGGGGCATGTTCTTGGCATTTGCATACATTGCGGCAAGATTCATGCGAGCGGTGGTATTGTCAGGATCATAGGTCACAGCCTGGGTCAACGCTTCCATTGCATCGTCGCTTTCATTCAAGTTATCATAAGCAACCGCCAGACTCGACCAAACAATGGAATTCTTGGGCTGCAAATTCAGAGCCTTTTTCAGCTCGACTACCGCTTGAGCACTATTTCCCCATTGAAGATACGTAAGCCCTAAATTATATTGGGCTTCGAAATAACCGGGGTCTCGCGCAAGAGCCTGCTTGAAAGCATTGGCGGCCTGACTGTAGGCGCCACGCTGGAGCAATCCCTGACCGTTACTCATAAAAAATTCAACGTTTTGACCTTTTGCCATGAAGGGCCCCCCAAAGGCCAGCACTATCAAGGCGAGCGATCCAGCTGAAACCAACTTTTTCATATTCCCTTCCTCGCAATGACATTGACGTCCTCTTGCTATCAAAGCAGCAAGGGGATCACTCAATGAGGAGTTTCTTCGACTCTTCCATGTTGCGGGTCCGACACAACCGTTTTTCCTCTCCTCCAGCTAATATATAATATATAGCGCCTTGGATAAGTTACAAGAGCTATTGTTCCCTCACAATTCGGTATTGATCTCATGCTTCCGATGGACTTATGTTCCAGCAGCAACATATGCCATCTAACTAGTGAAAAAACGCCGAAATATCGTAGATGCACTATATCTGTGCAACCCTTTGGATAGCCAAATTATGGACCCTCCAAATTCTGCTAATTTCACTTATTTAAGCATTTGCCGGACTACTACCAAGAGCATACTCCTCCCGGCAAATATTTCCCGTTTTTCAGGTCTTCCGTCGTCCTCACAAAAAGCGGGAAACTGAAATGACTGCGGAAACATTGGAGGATTATTTAGTATTTTGAAATAAACTATATTATTGCTCCCCTTTAAACCGTTCGCCGATAATGAGTCTGCCGGGTTACGACCTACATAAAAAGGATACCGCACATGGCCCGCAATACCCAGGATACCTATCAAAACCCGCTTATTGAGCGATATGCTTCTCCTGAGATGTTGTTTGTATTTTCCCCGCACAATAAATTTTCCACCTGGCGAAAACTCTGGATTGCGCTCGCCGAAGCCCAAGCCGAGCTCGGCCTGCAGATTTCACATGATCAAATCGTGGAAATGAAAGCGAACGTCGACAACATCGACTATGAAGCCGCCCGGCAAATTGAAGCGCAAACACGGCACGATGTCATGGCTCATATAAAAGTATTCGGCGAAAAATGCCCCAAAGCAAAGCCGATCATTCATCTCGGCGCGACGAGTGCATTCGTGGGCGATAACACCGACCTTATTCAGATGCGCGAGGCTTGCACGATCATTCTTGCTCGGATGTCGAACGTTGTACGGGTTTTACGACAATTCGCCTTAGCCCATGCTGATCGCGCAACGCTCGGGTTTACCCATTTCCAGCCTGCTCAGCTTACCACAGTCGGTAAGCGAGCCACACTCTGGATGTATGAGCTTCTCATGGATTTTGAAGCGGTCGAAGAATTTATTGCACGATTACCATTTCTTGGAGTGAAGGGTGCAACCGGCACTCAGGCCAGTTTTCTCTCTCTCTTTAATGGTGATCATGATAAGGTAAAAAAACTCGATGCCAACGTCGCAGCACGAATGGGGTTCAGACAAACCGTTCCGGTATCTGGACAGACGTATTCACGCAAAATCGATTTCCAAGCGGCTGCTACACTTTGCGGACTTGCCCAGTCTCTGCATAAATTCGGCAATGACCTTCGTCTTCTCCAACACCTTAAGGAAATCGAGGAACCCTTCGAAAAAACACAAGTAGGATCCTCAGCCATGGCTTATAAGCGGAATCCCATGCGATCCGAGCGTCTCACCTCCCTCTGCCGATATATCATCTCGCTTTCCTTCTCCCCTGCTATGACCGCCGCCGAGCAATGGTTCGAACGAACCCTTGATGATTCGGCAAATAAACGACTCTCGATCCCGGAAATATTTCTTACCGCAGATGCCGCACTGATTATCGCACTGGATATATGTGAAGGTCTTCTCGTCTATCCTGCGGTTATCGCTCGGCATATCGAGGAAGAGCTACCATTCATGGCAACCGAAAACATACTAATGGCATCAGTAAAAAAAGGAGGGGACCGCCAGGAAATTCACGAGCGGATCCGTCTGCATTCCATGGAAGCGGCTCGCGGCGTGAAAATAGAGGGCAAAAGGAACGATCTGCTCGATCGTTGCGCCGCCGACCCGAAGATGCTCCTGTCGAACGATGACATCAAGGACCTACTTGATGTCAAAGCTTTCGTCGGACGCTCACCGGAACAGACCCGGGAGTTTATCTCTCTCTATATCGATCCGTTGCTTGCCCGTGCGGAGCGCTATGGAACCGTCAACAAAATGAATCTTACCGTATAATAAGCAATGCCTGCCGATTATCACACTCATACTGCCTACTGCGGTCATGCGAGAGGATCTATCGGCCAATATGTTGAATCGGCAATTTCGCTCGGTCTCAGGGAAATCGGTTTTTCGGACCATCTGGGACGCTACTATCTGACCCCCGCGCAGCGGCGTCGCTACTTGGATTGGGGAATGGATGAGAAAAAACTCAATTGGTATTTCAGCGATCTTCTCGAAGCCAAGGGATCATATAGGGATCGAATCAACATCTCCGTCGGACTGGAAATTGACTATGTTGAAGGCTACGAGCAGATGCTGGAGCCGATCATCGAGCGCTATCCTTTTGACTACTTGCTCTGTTCAATACATTGCCTTCCGCGCTTCGGCTGGAAACATCTTTCCGCTTATTTGAGCTATGCGGATACCATGGCGATTTACACCGAGTACTTCCGGGTCGTCCGCTCTGCCATTGACTGCGGCCTTTTTCATATTCTTGCCCATCCGGATCTCATCTGGCGCACCATCGGCTGGCCCACGTGCGAGACTTCCCTTCCTTTTCAGGAGATTGCCGACATGACAGCGGCGGCGAAGGAAGCAAATGTCGCGATCGAAATAAATTCCAATGGCTTCCGCTGGTCCAGGGAGAACCGTCTTGCATACGGAGATCCTTTTTTCACGATGCTTGACCTGTGCGGCAAGCTTGGAGCCCCGATTTCGCTTGGTTCCGATGCTCATGAACCTCAGGACGTCGGACAACTCTTTCCGGAACTCAGATCCGCCTTACGGCAATGTGGAATAACCGGAACCGCATGTTTTACTAGTGGTATTATGCGCAACGAACCCCTGGCCTGAATGCCGGATCTATGCCGCTTTTGTAAAAAATAAAAACAAGTACGGATACATCGAAGAAACGATAGCTGCCCATAGCGCACAATGCTGTCTTCCGATGCGGTTAAACAGGCCGACTGCTGGTGCACCGAAAAAAAAGACAATGGCGGAAAAACCGGGGAGCAGGAATCTTCCTTCAGGCTCAGAATGCGAGGCATTAAGGCTGATATAGAAGGCCGTTGTCAAAATGAGAACAAATGTTAAGAGCATAACCTCGAAAGACGGCTGTTTAGTCCTGAGCAGGTATTCCGCTGCAGCAATACCCTGAACAACCAGAATCGCTCCACCAATGATATTGCATATTTTTGTGCCGACCCTCCCCGGTGCACCATGCTGCATTGGAAACCAGAAATAGTGGATGGTCTTTTCAATGAAACCGGTAATAGCCTGTAAGGTAGACAAACAATGAGACGGCTGGCCGAAACCCATATTTAACGCAAACAATGAGTGATAAATCAAAAGGTTTCGAAAATACCACGGGAATGCCACAATTGCTGCAATCCCTACGATACCGCACCCCTGCAATGCAGTCGAAGGTTTACGCGTTCCTATTGAGCCGATAAAAAAATAGGCGGCGATGACGAAAAAAGAGATGGCCATTGAGCTTTTCGTCAGCATCCCTGCCGCCAAGTAGAAGATCAGACGCATGGAACGTTTCCATGAGAGATGCAAAATCGATTGTGGAGCCCCGATGGCGATCACTTCATAAACGATCAGTGTCGCGAAAAGCCACGATAGTGCATCGTTCGATATCATCGCGCAAAAATAGGCATGCGTGGGAAATAGTGCCGCGAAGAGTAACGCATAGTGCCGTAACAATTGGTCAGGCGCAGATTTGTACACAATCGAACTTATGAGAAAAACCGTCAAAATTCCACAAAGGCATGAAAACAACCGGCAGCAATAAAAGGCATTTCTCTCACCAAAGGTGGCAAAGAAAAACGCTCCAATTATGTAATACAAAGGCGGCTGGTAATATTCGAAATCATTTCGTTCGAATGCACCCGGATCTTTGACGGTTCCCCTTTGAATAGGCAGTGAATGATGTGCAGCGAGAAATTTGACATAATTAAAATGCGCCGGTTCATCATTCAGCCCTTCGAGACGATGTTCGACCCGTTGCCCAAAAGGCACAAAAACGACCAATAGCAACCGTAGTGCAATCGCGAGTGAAAAAAAAGACCGAAAGATAATGTGTTGGGAAAGCTCTTCGCTCCGCTTGGTCGGCTCGCGCATTTGAGAAAAATAATTAAGAAAACACACCTCGGCGACTATTGCCGCGCCGAATCATCCGTACTATTTAACATTTCCCGCCTACCATCAAATGTGCGCCGCAGCGCTTGTGTGCCAGAGTTTCTTGAGTACTTTATTGCGCTTGCCATATCGATGATTTCTTTCCGCAATAAAATTCTTCTTCTGCGATGATGTGTTATCGGCCCGAAGCCGAAGAGGGCGTCAAGGGAACAGTAGAGTTTGCAGCGGCGGGGGCGGGTAGTCCGGAAGAGGACTGCGATGGGGTTGCAGACGCAGTCGTTGTCGAAGCGGCCGATCCGGAAAACGACTGCAGTACGGCTGGAGAAACAGTCGTCTGCGAACTGGTTTGTTTAAGAATAGATGACGCGGAGGGAGCAATACTCGAATCCGGGGTCGCAGGCTGCATCGACAAGCCATTTTTCGGGTTAATCGACAAGGGGATGTGCTTCTGAGCAGAATCCCGGCTGAACTGTATCGATGCGGCTCCCCGCTGCATCGAATCGACCGTTCCGGCTCCCGGTACTGCTCGTGCACCGGCAGGCAATTTTTGGGACAATACCGACACATCCGCGAGTTCTCCATAGGCCTTCATAGTATCGAGCGCAATCTGGATACGGGGTTTGGCCTCCGCCGTGCAATAAATTGATTTCGGGTATCGTTCGCAGATCTTCTCATACAGAGTTTTCGCCGTCTTCTTCATCCGAAGATCGTTGTCCGTCAACCACGCGGCGACGTAGAGGCTCTTCGGCGCGATTTCAAGATCGGAGTATTCTTTATAAATATTGAAAAAAGCCTGCACTGCGCCTTTTATATCCCCTTCGTTCAAATATTTTTTTTCGGCAGCCCGAAATGCCGAAAATGCTCTCCCTTTGCGAGTCGTCACAACCGAATCGGGAACATCCTTAAGTTCAGTCAATACCCTCCGAGCATTTTCATCCTCAGGATAGCGTGCAAGCACCAGCGCAAAAAGACTGTCAGCGCGCACGGTATCTTTCAAGCTGTACTTTTCAATGTAAGCGGCAGCGCAAATCGCCTTGGGACGGTGAATCGAATCTGCCGATGAATCGGCTGCACAGTGCAGGAACTGCCGTATGGCGGAATCTGGTTCATCAAGATCGTAATAGAATAACTCGCCGATTTTATACATCGTATCCGCCCGGTTCACCCTATATTTAGTCGTATCAGGCAGGACCGTTTTTTTAGTCGTATCCGCCGCACGGATCCCCTTTTTAAAGGCGGTATGCGTGCTATCGCGCAGCGCCAATAGTTTAGTGGAATCGCGAACTGCCGACAGTTTCGAGGTATCGCGTCCTGCCGGCAGTTTCCCGGCATCGTGAAAGTCGGGCAGGTTCCAGGTCTCCGCTTCATTCAGCAGTTTTCGCAGATCAGCTATGTGTTGAATCGCAATCATCCGAGCGGTCGCCGCAAGAGCCACCGCAGTGTCCCGGCCTTTACGGTCGTTTATCGTTCGAAAACACTTTTGCGCTTCACGGAAGTTGCATTTGCGCTTCTGATAGAGCAACCCCAGCTCGTACAGCGCCTTGCCGACCATCTGCGAGGTATCCGCCTGCACCGTAGCGCTGTCGGTCGGCCCGATCACCTCCTTGAAAGCCGTGATCGCCTCGTCGGTCTTTCCTATCCGCTCCAGTATGATGCCTTTATCATATGTCAATTCACGTTTATACGATTCGTACTTTCGGCGTTCCCGCATTTCATCGAGAAGCGCCAAGGCACGGGATATGGAATCGGCTTCTGTATAGCATGTGACAATATCACGATCTATCCGGTATTCCTGCATGGTTTTTTTTGTCACGCGGGGCGTTTTGGAAAGCATGGTGATAGCGGAGTCATACTGCCGGAGGTCCATGTACATCTCCGCCACCCTGATCATAATCTCACACTTCTTATCCGCGGACCGCACCGTGCGGCAGACCTGTTCGAGCCGTTTGATCGCCTGCGATTTTCCCTCGCGCTGGGTCTCTGCCTCAACCATCAGCAGCGATACTTTTTGATCTTTATCAAGCTGCGGATACGTAGCAAGCACGTAATTAAGCGTTTCTTCCGCCTTGTCTATATCCTCATTAACCAGGTAGGCCTTCCCTATATACAGATATGACTCCGGAATCATCGCACTCGCGGGATATTCCTGTTGAAGAAGCCGAAACCACCGAATCGCCTTGGATGTCTCCTTTTCATAGAAATAAGACTTTCCGAGAAGAAAATAAGCGTACTCATGCCATTTTTTATCCTTCGGGAACACGTCAAGCACTTTGACGGATTTCTCAATGGCGCGGTCATATTTGGCTTTGGCATCGGCGCCCGGCATTACCACAATGCTGTCGGGATAGTTCAGCATCGCCTTCTCATGAATTCGATACCCTTCCTGGAACGCCTCCTCGGCGTTGTAGAACATGTTGAAATAGGTAGAGCACTGCAGGGCTGTTCCCAAGAGCAGGCCCGCAAGGAGAAGAAGTAGTTTCTTTGCATTCATCGCTTTTTTAAATGCTCGCCGGGCTTTTGCCGCCTTCTTCTTTTCGCCGCTTTGTAGAAGGTGCTAACGTGAACTTTTCGATTCTTTCGAACATTGTATTTTCTAGTAAAATGATCTTTTCGATCTTTCTCTCGCCTTTGCCGGGAAAAATACTCCTTAGGATTACTCTCTTTTCAGCCGGAATATTGCTGTCTCTTCACGTTCCGCTTTTGTCACAAGCCATAAACTTGCCTCAAAACCATGCCGACTCGCTCAAACGCGCCGCAGCGCGCGCCGCTCTGCGTGATTCGACAATTCGGCTCGCCGATAACAGAAGACTCCAGTACGATGTCCCATCGACAGGCCGTGACCCCTATACAATCACCACATCGATGATCTTCAACAGTGATGCCGCCGCGCCATCAGAGGCGCTCTCAAATTCAGCCATCTGTCAATCGGTCAACTACGGCCTCTCGAACCGGATGAACCGGTTTCTTGTCTATGGCAATCCTGCCCCGCTTGCGCCGATCTATCCGGCTGGATCGCTTATCGGAATCGAGCCCGGTCCGCTGGGAGGCAGCGACGGCACCTATACAACGGAATTCTCGCAGATAAACCTTCTCCCGGGCGGCGCAGTCCGTTACGACCCCTATCCGGGCAATGTAATGGTGCCCGAAGGGTGTTTTTCCTGGGAAAATGGCGTCTTCAACGAGGATATCTTTGAGGTCCGCTTTGCGCGGCCCGTCTCCGAACAGGTTGCTTTCAGTTTTTTTTCAAACTACCGCCACTTCGATGGAACGAGTTACAGTCACGACAACAACAGCATCTCTACCTTTTACCAGTCCCTCAATATGGATACTTCGCAGCTCAGTAACCAGGGGTACAACCCGCTCACCGATGAGTATTCAGCCGGAGGACGAATACGGTACGCCGGCTTAAAGGGGAATGAGTGGTCCCTCGGGTTGAGCTACACCGATTGTTCGAACGAACTGGCTCTCAATGCAATCGATGACAACGGCAATCCCGAGTGGGCGCTGCTCCACCAGTTTCGTTCGAACCTCGATTTCGAAAGCTCGGGCAATCGTCTCGGACCGTTCGCCCTCAACTTTGAAGGCCGGCTCGAAAGCGACGATCTTTCAAACCTCGTGCCTCAAACGAGCGACACCTCACTTAATCTGGGCGGAAATAACCTGGAACTCTCCCTGGCCGGTCTGGCCGCACTGCCCCTGCCTGATTCTGGTAACGCATCGCTCCTCTATAGGGCGACGAGGATTGACCGGATTGCGTTTGATACACGAGAAAATCATTCGATCGGACAAATCCCTGAGTTCTCTCTCAACTTTCCGGTGCATTCCGGGCACTTTAACGCCATCGCAACCGCATGCGCCGGCTATGAGGTTCTCACCCTCGACAGCCTGTATGCGTACGCACCAACCTGGTCGCTCGGTCTCGATGCGAAACAGGGCAGTAATGAACTGCGGCTTTTTGCCAGGGAGTCCGCCCTGCCGTACGATATCCCTTACGACAGCAGCCTTCGTCCTGCAGACCCGTCGCTTCTCGACCGGTATCGCGCAGCGGGAGCCGAACTTTCGATGCAGGCCCCGCACGCCGGGCTCGTGGTGGGCGGCCAAGTCATCGACGGGGTCGACAGCGAGACCGTGGCCCGCGCGTGGCCCATGGGGATTCCGCCGTATCAGCAGCCCAACCTGGTTCTCCTCGCCGCTCCCTCGATCGGCCCGTGGCGCGGCATAACGCTCTCCTCGCGGACCATGCTTTCGGACCGTAAACCGGTCGTGAAGAATGCAACGTCAATCTCCTTCATCACCCACCCCGCGGATACGCGGGAGTACATCGAGTCGCGGGTCAGCCTCGATTACTGGAGCCCTCGCGACACCATCACCTATGCCGGCATCAACACATGGAACCGGGAAATTTACGACCTGAACCTCGAAATTGCCACCCATGTCCGCACCTTCCGCTTCTTTGCCAAGATCGACAACCTTCTCAACCGGAGGTTCGCGTATGTTCCTGGCTACTACTCGCCGGGCCTGACCTTTCGCTGGGGAATCGATTGGTATCTTCAGAAATAAGCATTGATACTGTTGAAGCGTGATTTTGCCTCCAGTGCCCTCCGTCGCATGAATACAATGCCCAACCCATGTACCTTCTGGAAGTAGAGGTATCGTTTCTCCTCGGGGTCATCCTGTTACGAATAGAGAAGGAAAGCGAAGGTCGGCAGGAACTCTCTTTTATATGCAAACTAAAAAAAAGGAACACTTTAAAGCCTGCATGTAGCAGAAGGTTGGTACAATTCAAACTACAATAACATCTCCCTTTTGCTTTGTGGGCAAAAGGGAGACATTTTTCCACTTTTATTTTTATTTGTATTTACGCGCAGCAGATTAAAACTTAACCTCGGTCTTGAACGCCCACATCCAGTCTGAGGAGGTAGGAAGCGTCTCCATGTAGGACTCATATACAGCATCCCAATAGTTAAAATTAATCTTGGTATGATCCCGGGCGGCCTGCGCGATAAAACTGACATGGCCGTTATACACCGATTTTTTCAAATAGATTGACCACCGCCAGGGGTTTCTTAAAACTGCGCCCGGCAAATCCAAGGAGACGGGAAATAAAGAAGGCCCTGTTCCAGCACTAGCGTCAATTAATCCTTGATCTGAAAAGGCGCTCGTGGTATCGGCGTTATATTCCATCTCCACATTGGCGACATCCAGGATCTTGAATGTCGGAATATTAAAGCCGCATGAAAAAAGGGTTCTCATATTACGGTTTTCGAACTCGGCAAATTTAGGATAATCTTTAACGCCGATAATATCCGCCTCCCCGTACAGCTTAAAATCATCCTTGCCGAAAATATCGCAGTCGAAAAGGTTTTTCAAGGCATTTTTAGGATCAAAGCTGAATCTTCCCATCAATTTTACCGATCGCCAACCGAGCGTATCGGAAACAGTATCTTTTGTACCGTTAGGATTCGTGATAATATCTGTTACAACGGCATTAGCTTTAGTGGCGTTTGAAGAAGTAAGATTATAATAGTAATTATACCATTCGATGCTCGATGGATCGTATGGGCCCTGATATACCGATAAAAGATGGGTGAAATCCACGCCACCGCCAATATTGAGCATATGGAACAGATGAACATTGAAAATATCGCCGATTGACCAGTCCTGATCCGGCATGCCGAGCACTTCGCTATGCAGGAGGACATCATCGGTAATTGTCGAATCCAACGCCTGCATCCCGACCCTGGCGCCAAGCATGCGCACCTGAGGATAGTCGAAGGAGCTATACACCACGAGCGGGTAGGTGTTCGTTCGGAAAAGGTATTCGCCGAGATTGCGAACATCGGGGTTGTATTTATAGGGGAAATACCCGCCCTGCAACGTAAGGGAGAAAAGATGGGAACCCTCAATGAGTGGATAGCTGGCATACGCGGAATTGATTAAGAACTGCATTTGGGATTGCGAAGTAGGAAAATCGTTTGTCGCTATAATCTGGGGGCTTGAGTATACCAGCGATCCGCCGACGCTGATATTGATATCAAGCCGTTTGTCTATCAAAGCATCGTAGCCGACGTGTGCATACGCCTGCTGCTGCCACATGTTGTAAATTTGAATCGCCGGCGCGCCGGGATTTTGATACCAGCCATTTGCAATTTGACCCACCTGCAAATAGGCGTCCCCGAAAGGGGTAAAAACGATATCTTCCGGTCCACCGGCGATAATACACAGAGGAACCGATAAAATCATCGTCCCTGCCAGACCCACCGCAATTGTCCTCAACTTCATGGTTTAATTCCTCCGTATATTTTACTACTGCGCCGTGACGTTAACTTGGGTTTCAACACATTGACCGTTTCCGTTCACCAACTCCGCAGGGTTGGAGGTAAAGCCGGCGATCACCTCGTAGAGTCCGGGGTTGACCTGCCACTGGCCGGTCCCCTGAGTTGCATCGAGAGCATATTCAGCCGAATCGGCAGGATAAAAGGTGGAAAAATCTCTCGGACCCAGTGTAAAACTAAGGTTCGAGCTCTGGCCGGGAGCAAGGGTCACGCGCTGAAATGAGCGGAGGTCCTTAACGCGATGCGGAATCGGTTTAACGAGGCTGATCGGCTTCACGTAGAGCTGGACCACGGCGTCGCCGCTTCGCGTTCCGGTATTGCTGATATTGACCGAAAAATCTATCCGGTCGCCGGCAACGATGGTGGAAGGACCCATGGTCCCAATACTGTTGAGTGCGAAGGTCGTATAACTGAGCCCGTGCCCGAACCAGAAGTTCGGGGTCTTGCCGGTCTGCTCATAATAGAAGTATCCGTGCGCCGTGTCGACCGTTTTCAGAGTATCTTCTAGCGACGTAGTGTTAAGAGTAAAGTTCGGGAGGTCATTTTCAGACATCGGCCAGGTAAGGCTCAGATGGCCGCTGGGATTAGTTATCCCGAACAAAACCTCAGCCAGGGCCTGGCCCTGCCACCTTCCCCCATACAGTTCGATAACTATCGCAGGGGCATGCGACCAGCTTCCGGTGTCGGAGGGGCTCCCGCCGGTATACACCACCACGGTTTTGGGAACAACGCTCATCACGCTTGCAACCAATGCCAGCTGGTTGGCGGGGAGCAGCAGATTCGGCCGGTCCGCCGATTCGCTCTCGCCGCCATTCACTCCGCTTACCGTTCCGATAACGACGACCGCTACGTCGGCGGAATGATAATCACTCACCAAGGTAACGTTCGGATGCGCGGCAAGAATCGTTTGAATTCCACCTAGCGGCGTAATGATGGTGTCCGGGGTAACGCAGCTGCTCCCTCCGCCTCCCTGCCGTCCATAATTGGAATCAGGGCCCACAACCGCAAGTTTAAAGGGTGCATTGGTATCCAGTGGGAGAATCGGGTTTCCCGCAACGGTATCATTTTTGGCAAGTACG
The DNA here is from genome assembly GCA_049521335.1 of Chitinispirillaceae bacterium. GTDB lineage: Bacteria > Fibrobacterota > Chitinivibrionia > Chitinivibrionales > Chitinispirillaceae > BOG-1184. Next base: position 22,195 of record JBEKOX010000002.1, on the reverse strand, counting down.
ATACTCTCCCGTGCCGCCTTAAGTGCAAGTGCAAGGTGCTGGGGACAGAGGATCGTATTCGGAGGTACGTTGTTGATGGCGCCGTCTGAGGGGAGCAATTTGCCGCCCCATGCCCACAGCTTTCCATAAACGACATCGGCGGCTTTCTGATTCAATGGAGCGGTATCCAATACACCGTTGGCGATGTTTGTGGCGATGCTGGTATAGCCAGCGTCACCGTAGGGGGTAGACATGTCGAGACTAACGGAATCGTACGCATACCCTTGATTTCCTACATAACCCAGCGAACCCCAATCCGTCATGATAATTCCCTTGAACCCCCAATCATGCCGGACAATATCGTTAACCAGATGCTTGTTTACCCCAGCGACATCGCAATACTCGGTTAATAGGGTGGGGTTAGTGGTCGTGTATCCAGGAACTCTTACCTTGTTGTAGCACGTCATTAACGCGTGGGCGCCGCCCACGGTGGTAGCCATCTCAAAAGGCACGCAGAATAGCTCCCGAAGCGCTCGCTCCGACACCACGACCCGCAACCCAGTAAACCGATCCGTTTCCATCAGGTATGGAGTAAAATGCTTCGGACTGGCGATACACTGCACGCTCTGTGTTCCCAGAATTCTGCTGGTGACCATTTTACCCGAAAGGATGGGATCTTCCCCCATGGTTTCGAAGGTCCTGCCCCAGCGGGGATTGACGACGAGATCGCACATCGGGCCGAGGTTGCAGTAAAGCCCGTTTGCGCGGGCCTCGCGCCCGATCGCCCACCCCACGCTGTCCAGCAACAAGGTATCGAAAGTGCTGGCCAGGGCGACCTCGGTGGGAAACAACGTTGCCGGGTTTCCCGCACCGTATATTGCAATGGTATCGGTGGGCCCGATCGGCCACCGGATTCCGTGAGGTCCGTCGGAGCATCTCCACCCTACTACCAGCTTTCCATTACTCAATGTCTGATCATCCGCGCCGAACCATTGCAAATCCAGAGCATTGTATAGTTGATACATTCGCTGCGTCACCGTCATCTGCTTGACCACCGAATCGGCCAGCAGCCACATCTGGCTCATATTGCCGTTCGCCGTCACGGTTGCAACGTACGATCCCGCGATACTACTGACAAATTGCGTGCGGAAGTAGATCGTTTTAAGGGTGTCGGTGGCATTATTCTGCTGGACCAGACCCACATCCCCGCTTGCCTCCTGCAAGGCAAGGGCAGCGCCCGTCGCCGAGTTGGTGATAGCCACGCCGACAACCACTGAATCATTCCCCTGGGGTTGAAAGGTATAGGTGATCCGCCCCATATAATAGTAAACGCTGTCGCTCGATGAGTTCACGCTCTTCTCGTACCCCTTCACAAGGCTCACCTGGACATTCGATACACTTGTCGCCCCGGCCGGGAACAGGAGCGCTGCGAATAGGACTCCCGCGATTATTTTCTTCATCATCATGATCATCTTGCTCCCCTTATTAGTAGCATAGCATCAGTCGTAAATGTTGTTGAATCGAACCATAGACAAGCTTGGCGATATAAATCCCCGCCGCCCCCTCTTTCGCCGCGTTCCATCTCACCATTCCGGATGGAGACACGATCGGAAAGACCTTAATCGGCTGACCGCGCAGCGAATAAACCGTAATGGCGCCTCTCTGCATTTTTGATTGCGCAGGAAGCGACCATGAGAAGGTCAGCGTTCGTGCGCCGACGGGATTTTGCAGAAATTTAAAATAGGCCGGGTGCGAAACAACCATCCCCTGCTTAACACCGGTGAACACCGGAAAAGTAAAAGGGGTGCTTGAAGCGCTGACGATATCCGCCTTTACGCTCAGCGCCCACAGGCCAAGAACTAATGTTCCACCAACCAAACGTTTAATCATTTCGCCTCCCTCTTTCAAGTCGTTTCCCTTAATCGAGTATTCTATCATTCTTCCGGTACACTGATGAACACTCTTACAGTTCCTGCGCGCAAAAATCTCACTCCAGCAGATCTCGTCTGCTGGAGTGAGATTAAAATATAATAATAACAAAACTCCTGCCAGTAGTAGTATCCTTCATTACCGGCAGGAGGTCACTTACTTAGTCGTGCAGCGAATCGTACTTTTACTTTGCTATCGTGAGCATAGTGCTAGCGGTCTTTCCCGCACATTTCGCGACTGCTAGATAGGCGCCCGGATGTATCCGGGCGAGAGAAACGACCGCATTCTGACCTTTTGCACCATGGACATTCAAGAGCACCCGGCCCTGCATATCGAACAGCTTAACTTCCCAATCGCTTCCTGCCGCGATATTGTTAAGCCGCAGATTGTCGCCGACGAACTTCGCGGAGAAACCGCTCATACCGGCATTGTTGTCGCTACTCCGACGTACGGAAGTATAGGGAGGGGTGGGAAGAGTAAACGTTATCGGCCGTACATTAATACCCGTCAAGGATAAAACTGGTTGCTGTCCCGCGCGATCGACCTCGTCGAATTTAACGGTCACGACCTGGGTATCGCCGGGCAAAAGCGAAAAGTAGTTGTCGTTAAAATGAATCGGCAAAATCCGCGTGCCCCCTACCGCATTCTGGGTCAGCATGAGCCGACAGAAAACGGCAGGAACCGTGTTTGAGGTGGGATTGACGATATTGAGCGATATCGTATTCTCGACGCCGTTCAAGGTCCAGGTCGGATTCGGAGTCTGAGTGACCGAGACCATTTTCAACGTGGTCGAATCCAACATCGCGCTGATGTCGCTGCCATCGGAGGGTTCCCAGTAGAAATTGTGCGACACCAGGCTCCCCGATGCGTTCCGGAGTTTCAGGTCCAGAAAATACGGGGTTGATGCGCCGGCGGTGGGGGTAACAATGCTGGCGCTCCCGCCGGCAGCCACATTGATCCCGGTCTTGGTATTGGTCCAGGCCTGCGTTCCATTGACATTATAGGTCGAAGAGGTCAGCGAGTAATTACTGATGGCGTTCACGGAATTGTTGAACACCATTATCTGGGAGGATGCCGCGGCATAGTATTGGGCATGGATCGATTCCGATCCCTTCTGGAATCCGAAGTACCCGCCCGTCCCTTCCATGTAGTAGTCATAACTCTGCCACATAAGGCTGGGCCACACGCAGTTCGACATCCAGAGCAGCAGGCCGGTTACCCCGTTGAACGCCTTTGCCGTTATGGTTTCTTCGGAAGCCCGAGCCTCGTCATAGTTCATCAGCTGCGCTTTCTTTGTGCAATCATGAATATCAGTGGCGGTGCCCCACGTCGTAGTCATCGCCGAAGTATAATTCGCGGGATCTCCGTTGCCCGAGCAGTAGTCATGGAATGACCACCAGTCATTCCCCATGGGGAACAGGTCGGCTGTAGGAAAGGTGGCGGCCATGCTTTCATAGGACATCACATGCGGGCCCCCGAACTCGGTATGGAACCCGCTGATGGCCCCGTAAACATCCTGTATCGCCGTCCACGTGTAGGGACCGCCGCTGTGTGCGCCATCTTGCCCTGAAGAGGGCTGGACATAACGGGTGCCGTCAAGAGTAGTCTCATAATTGTCCAGCGCCGTAAGGAATGCCGGGGTCGGCGTCGTCTCATTACGTTCGCACCATAGCACTACCGAGGCATGGTTGCGCGCCCGCATGATTTTATCGCCCATATTCGCTATATAATTGGTTTGATCGCCGACTGGTACCGGCTGGTCGGCCGAATGCGGCTCCCAGAAATCGGACCAGACCATTATACCAAACGAGTCGCACAAAGCATAGAACGGCTCGCAATCGGTCATGCCGATCCAGTCACGTACTATATTGAAATTCATCTCCTTATGGTACCGGACCTTGTTCTCGAGCTTGTGCAGGTCAAACGTCTTCATCATATCGTCCATGCCCCAATTGCCGCCACGACACAAGATATTCGTGCCATTACAGGTGATCGTGAGGCTGGGGGTTGTAGTATAGGCATACTCCCGCACACCGAATTTAAGCATGAGCGTATCGGATACCGTTCCGCCGGTGGGCGTAAAGGAAAGTTCCAACGTGTGTAGAATCGGGTTTCCATACCCGTTAGGCCACCACAAAGTCGGATTTGTCATGGTATAATCCGGGAAGGTGGCGATCACCGAGTCGGGTGCGGTACCGGGCACGGTCACTGACTGCGGAGTAAGCTGTATAGTATTGTCAATAACGCCGCTGAGCGTTCCGGAAACGGATGCCCCGCTGGTATTCATGAGTGTCACCTGGACCGGAATCGTGGCGCTCGTCGTGCTTACATTGAGCGTGCGGACCCATGGGTGCCTGAGTTCGACCGAACCGGTTACTCGCACATACACCGGCTTCCAGATCCCCATATCGCGGTCGGCAACGGTCGGGATCCAGTCCCACCCCTGCGAGGCGATGAAGGTCGGGCCGTCCTGCGACATTACGCCGCCGTTGGAACCGCAATTGCCGCTCTCCTTATCGTGGTACGTTCCCGGGTTGAAATTCCCCTGTATCTTTACCGCGATATAATTGGTTCCCGTGGAACTGACATACTGGGTTACATCGATCTTTTTTTCCCTGAACGCACCATACATTGTATCGAGATAGTGGCCGTTCAGATACAGCCACGCCTTGTAATTGATGCCGCCCAATTCGAGCCACACCCGTTGGCCACTCGCAAACGAAACCGCGGGAAAAGTTCCCTGGAACCAGTACCGCTTCTGCTCAGAAGCAAGGTCCGGTATATTCAACATATTTTCCCCGTAATGGGGATCAGGATAGACATTCTGGTTCCAAAACGTATTCAATACCGTGCCCGGTACCGTTGCCGTGTACCAGGATGACGTACTGTAGGATGAAGTGGAAATCGTTGTACCGGCCGTGGCGCCGACCGTGGCGCTGTCCTGCATCTTCCACGCGGTGACCTCGGTCTCCTGCTGCGCCCATGCGACGATGGCCAGTACACCAATAAACCAACCTACTTTTTGCAATCTGTTCATACTGCCCCCTCCTTTAAAATTGTTTATTTGAAAAATATTCACCATTTCATCCAATACACAATACAATGTAATATAATAAATCACTTGTTAAAACCCATATTCAAATTTTGCCATCCATCCCCAGTTTCCCTTGCCATCCATTGCCTCTTCAGGATCTCCATTGGAGGTTCCGGTCAGAGTCGTGGCAAGAATGGTGTGATCCCGTGCGACCTGTCCAATAATTTTCAGGTGTTTTAAGAGGGTTTTTTTCCCATAAATCGACCAATGCCATGGTCCAGCATAAGGTTCAAGATGATTACTGACTTGGTCGTTAATGGGCCATGGGTTCGGAAACTCATTGTATCCACCGCCGTTGGGATAGACGCCCCAATAACTATTGGCGAAATTATCGTCCCACCACTCTGCTTCACCCGAAAGTACATCCAGCGCGCCAAAGGTGGGAACGTTAAATCCGATTAAAACCGGTAACCGTCTTTTAAGATCGTTATAACCGGGATAAAAAGGATCCGGCGTACCGCCCAGCGAATCCGGCACGGGATAATTTTTAAGGCCGTTCCAACACGCTTCGCTATAGAGACGCAAGTCGTTTTCTCCAAACGAATTTTTCCAATCGGGTAAAAATGCCTTGAAATCGACCGCCGCTCGTGCCATTACCTTCGTTCCCGCGAAAATAAAACCCGAAGGGTTTGACGGCGAGGTTAAATCCGTATTCACGGAAAACATCCGATCTCCCATGATTCCCCCCCCGATATCCGCAAAATTGAACACCTTGCAACCGACGAGGTACGAGAGTGAGAAATCGCGCAACGGCCACAGGTACATTTCACTCGTCAAAAGCAGGTCCTGCCGCAGCGAAGAAATGAGGCTGCTGCTCATGCCCGTCCCCTCGGCGGGGAAGAGCATACTGCTCAGGTGAAACCCAAGCAGGTTCTGGTAGGGACAATCGAACTGCGTCGGCAGATATTGCGGATAGGGATTAATGCGGAATAGGTAATCGCCGAAATTGCGGCCGTCCGGGTTGTATTTGAAGGGAAAAAATCCCCCAGTAAAAGATAAATATGGCGCCTTGGGATCGCCGAGTGCATAGGTCGCATCTGCCTCGTGAATCTCCCAGTCATAGCGCTCGCTTAAATATAAGTATCCAAACGCCGATCCGTCCGATGGTAGAGAATACGGGAAGGATACTGTGCCTTGGCCGGCCAGACAAACACTCAATCCATCATCGTCCTTTGCTTCAGCGCCAACCATCACCGAGCCCTGTTGAGTCCAGTAATGGTGAAGTTGGCCATCAGTGGCGAAGGTATACTGCCCGCTCACGATCTGGCCGAACTGATACGAGCCCACGCCGAACACTTGAATACTCGGGGTGGATTCATCCGAACCCCAAGCGCCCGTAACCGCAAGAAATAAGATCCCCGCAACTCCCACAGCAGCCATCCGCAGCTTATAAAAAAACATGTCGTTTTCCTCCCGGCCGTACTACGCCGTACTACTTGGTGAATATGTTAATTAAATAGCGAGATGCATATTCTACTTCAGGTGAATCTGACGGAATCTCAAAAGGTTTTAAATTACGCTGTGCGGGTAACGGTGTCAAGTTTTTTCCGCAATCGAGATCTGGCGTTCGCATGGTTTCTTAAACCCAAAGCCCCCTTTCCGATCCCTGGGGAAAGGTTTTACACTTTTCACTTATATCAAGATATGCAGACTACATCACCGTCGGTACATAACCACACCTTAGCGGTATTGCAACCTCCCATGTTTGTCATAATAATCGGGACTCCCTCCCTGATCAGTACGTTCTTCCGTCCTTGACAATTATCCGGTCGAGGTCGGGCATGTCGCTGGAACCGCTCCATAAATGCATGCTGTTCAGCCCCGCCTTCAGCGGGAGGGTGATGGTGTCATACACATGCGTGCACCAGCTCTGGTTGTTGGTGCAGGGTATTTGCCATACCGTCACGGCGCCGTTAAGGCTCTTCAACGTATCGCCGTTAATGGCAAATTGCATCGGCCGGCACCCGAGCCCCCCGTTGGTGCCCAGAGGAGTGCCGCCGCAATTAGAGTCGCCGTCGTTATCCCCGAAGGAGCACATATAGCCGAACGTTATGAGGTAGTTGGAGTCCTTCGGCGCCCACACATTATTAAACGTTATCGCGCCGCAGCAATTGCTCACTCCGTAACCGAGGAGTTCTCCTACTTTTTTACCGGTGTAGACCGACGCGCAGGCTTCGCTTACTGCCTGCCCGAACAGCACATTCGGCGGTATCGCCGAAGCAGGGTAGCTTGTGCCGGGCGATTTATAGGTAGAATCGTCACCCGCCAGGGCAAGAATGATCCAGGACAGTGTGTCCGGGGTGGTAACCGCATAATAGTTGCGGGGAGTGTAACCGGTTTTTGTCGCGGTAATAACAACCGGTACCGCCAAGGGGGTTACGGTGACGGCGACGGCCGCGGTTATATCACCTGTAAGTGGTACTGAAGATTGGTTGACTCTCCCGACTGCGGAAAATGCCCCGATTCCGCCTATTACGATCTTCCAGGTCATCTGCATGCCGCCGCTGGAAAGCCGGAGAAAGTACATGGCCGGACCAAGCCGTGACATGGGAAAATTCAGGCTGCTTGTGCCTGATGGCACGGTAAGATCGTTGATGGCCGCAAAACGGCTGCCACTCGCATTGAACAATTCCACGTTACCGCGAAGGCCGCCGGGGGTATACAGGAAAAGTTTTCCATTGCGACAATCCAGGGTAATGCCCTTTGCAGAGAGTTGCACGGCAGGATTGTAGCGCACCGGCACCGCCGAACTGCCGCTGATGCTGAAAGTGCCGTTCTCCGCCGAGGCTGCGCAGTTGGCGGTACTTCCGTTGACGCAAACTTGAGCCGCTGCGATCGCATTTCCATTGATATCTGTGACCTTGCCCTTGATCTGCCATGCTTCCGCAGTCGTGTCTGACGCACCGTAAGCCGGGGTCAGCCCTGCGGCAAACACGCTGCATGCCACGGTAACGAGGATGCCGCAATACGAACCTTTACGCAACAACAATTCTTTGCTCATGTTACCCTCCCGCCATAAGTCATTAATTGTTAATAATGTTACAATTCAATGTATAGAAAAAAGAAAGGGACTTATATGCTTAACTTTCTAAATCTGCATTTATTAAGAAATCATCCCATTCAACCTCAAAATCACCAAAACACTACTAATTTAAAATCAATAAGTTATAAAATCAAGGAAGTTAAGAATATAAGTCCCTAAATAAAGCCCCCATGCAGGCATACGAAGCGAACAGTTCGGCGTCATACCACCACTGGTTCTCGAATTCCACTCCCGGCGTGCTCACCGTTTCCACGAACCCATGAAGGGCTTTCAACTTACTCACCACTGTTGGGGATGGCGTCACTCCGACCATCTGATAACAGGTGTAGATAAGATAGACGAGCTCGGCATCGTGACCATACTCTTCACCGTTACAGTCGGTGTAGGTCCTGTTCTGGTAATAGCAGATATCATTGTCGGATCGGAACCAGTCCGGCGACGTGAAAAGATTCGCCATCTCTAGGACTCGCGCTTTCAGCGTGGAATCGGGCCACACCAGATACAACCACGCCATCCCCTCCATCCAATGCATCCCGAAATTATCGTCTTTCGTCTGGTCCAAAACGTTGCCGTTCACATCAAGCCAGCCGTAATACCAGCCGTATTGAGAATCATGGGCTTTCTGGTCCATCCAATTGAAGGTGGTTTTGGCGATATAGAGGGCCATGGTGTCCTTGGTGGCCATATAATATGCCGCTAAGCCGGCAAGCGCGAATCCTTCGTGATAGATCGGTTTATCGCAAGTTAACCCGGTATTATCCTGCGGGCCGTATTGGCCGACCGTCGAGGATGCGGTACCCTGCTGATTGGTTCCCGAGTGGAGCGCACTCCCGCCGTTGGTCTTGTCCCACAATTTGTTTTCGAGCCAGTGGAATGCGGAATCGGCAGTTTGTTTGAAACCGGCATATGTGGGATCCAACAACATCCCCATCGATGAAGCCCAGAGGTGGCGGGATTCGATAAGCAAGGGTTTATCCGTGGTCCCGCTCAGCTCGAACTGCCGGTTATAACCGCAGAGTATCCCGCCATATTGTTTGTCGACAACTGCGGGGTAATACTTCATGAGATAATGGTTGATCATCATCGTGTCAATGTCTTTGGCAAGCGCAGCCTTGTTAAAAGTCTGAGCATGCGCGGAGTTCCACGCCATTCCAAGGCATAACCCTAAGGATAACAAACGTAGCCTTTTGTTCATCACCACTCCTTATTTTTTTAGTGAATCATTGTAGTACACAAGTGAATATTCAATTTTTGGGTGAAACTGCCGTAAGTTCTTCAGGTCTTAAATTAAGCTGCGCAACCGACAATATCAAACCTTTTCTACTATATCATCCGGTCACTGCACAACCACCGGCGTCGTTTCCATGTAATTATTTGAGGTAAATTTGACGAGATAGCACCCGGACCGCAACGCGGCGGAAGCGGCATGCGTCCCCGCCGACAATTTGTATGGCTTCCCGATAAGCGAACCCGACAGGCTGAAGATCGCAACCGTCCCGGGGCTCTGCGATCGCAGCATAAGTCGACCGTTCATGGAGGTCGCGAGCAGGGCATGGAAGGAGTTACCTGAAGCATGGTTCGCAAGGGATGGGTTTACGACCGCGGTTGCAGTGTAAAGGGAGTTCACGGTTGTCGCCCAGAGCTGCTGAATATGGGCCGCGCCTGAATCGTTCGGATGAATGCCGCTATTGCCGCTCTCAACGACATAATCAGCCGGATGCGTCTTGAACCACGTATACAGATCGGGACCGGCAATCAGGTCGTTTACCGTGGTGAGACTGTCGATGGCTTTCAGGAAGGCCGGATTAACCTCCCATCCGGCCAATGCGGAATCCGTGGCGATCATGCGGGCGATCATCGGTTGAATACCTGCAGCCTTGCATGAGTCAATAATCAACTGCATGCTCCTGGTAAATGACGCGAGATTGGCGGTCGAGCCGCCCCAGACGTCGTTGGTGCCCATTTCGATGGCCCAATAGTGCGCATTACGCGCCATGTCAAGATAGGAGGAGATGTACGCGGCCATTTGCGTACTGTAGATGCAGGGAATGCCGCCCCGGATCATTGCTGGATGGAACGCGGGATGCGCCGTCGCGACCAGATCCGCGAAATTCTGCGCCGGGGGGTACGCTTTATAGGTGTTCGCGGAAATGCTGGTGCCCGGGAAAAACCATATATCCTCGGCGCCGTTCGAGCAGTCAAATACCTCAATTTCGTCGAGCGTGCCGCCGCCGGTTGTAATGTTCATTTTCACCCAGCTTGCCCCGGTGAAGTCGATCAGATGCCCCCGGGCGCTCACGGTATTTCCCCGTGCCGAATCCACCTTGGTCCATGTGCCATCAGCCCCGGTGGTGGAATTCGCCGATGTCAGAATATCATAATTGACGGGAACGATGGTGCCTTCCGGGCAGTATTGGTACGCCCCATTCTTGTCTATGGTGTCCGACCAGGAGTAATCGGGGTTATTCCAGTTGAAAAAAACCTTTGTCGGTCCGGCCCCCACTTTGATCGCGACCCATGAGCCGTTTGTGACAGTCCAGGTGGAGGAGGTGCCGAACTTTCCATCGACCAGTGCCGCCGTGCCGCCTGAAGATCCATAGGTCGGCTTCCCGAGGGAAATGATCGGGTTGGCGATCATGGCAGCCTGAGCGCCTACGGATGCGATGCAGAAAATTCCGACCATACATCTAATGGCAGTTATTTTCCGATTTTTCATAGCTTTAAGTGATCTTTTGGAAATAATTTTCCCTATTTTAATTGAACCAAATCATTTAAACGATATAAATTTAAACTGCGCGAATAACGGTGTCAAGTTTTTTCTGCTTGCCTGCGACAGGCGGCGAGCTATCGCGTCAAAGCTATCTGTCTAATGAACAGACACTTTCTTGATCTCCTGAACCCCTTTTCGCCGATGAGGAGAAGAGTTTCCAGCAATCTTGGGTCATGCTCAATAAACGATGGGGAAAAGAGCGAAGATGATCCAACAGACTATTTTTCAGCTATTCGAGAAATTTATGGATTTGGGCGGTTTAACGGTGCGTATCGTCTCTCCCCTGCCTCATGCTCAATCGTCATCAACAGGATGATTATGCAGAAGAACCAACATAAGAAAGTAGTGCAAAAGCCTGCGAGGAGCATTAACCGTTCCGTCCTCTACTGCATGGCGCTCGTTTGTATTACCGTGATTGTTTTCGCTCCATCACTGAAAAACGGCTTCACCAACTGGGATGATGATGTTTACGTTACACGGAACCCCGCTATCCGGGGGTTTACCGCGCAAAACCTGGCCGGACTTTTTTCCTCGCCCATCGGCTATTACCATCCGCTCACCATGCTCACCTATATGGCGGAGTACAGCATCTTCAAGTTGAACCCCTTCCCCTATCATTTAAATAGTTTGCTTATCCACTGCATCAACTGCCTGCTGGTTTTTGCGCTGATCTTTGCGCTTTCACGCAACCGCCCGATGAGTTTTCTGGTCGGGCTCCTGTTCGCGATTCATCCGCTCAGGGTCGAATCGGTCGCATGGATAGCGGAGCGAAAGGATGTACTGTCCGGCCTCTTTTTTCTTCTTTCCCTGCTGTCGTACGTGTATTACCTTAAAAAGGGAAGCTGGAAATTATACCTCTCCTGCCTGTTATCGCTTATTCTTTCATTGTTGTCGAAACCAATGGCGGTCAGTCAACCATTGATCCTGCTCCTTATTTATTATCTTATTAACAAAAAAATCGATGCAAAAGCGGTTGTAAAAATGGTCCCCTGCTTCGCCATCATCGCTATTTTTGCCGTGACGGCTTTTTTAACGCAAAAAAGTTATGGCGCCATAGCGAACCCGCATCTCTATTCCAGTCTTCAACGAATTGGTATCCCTTTTTATGGGATAGCTTTTTATATCACGAAAACGATCCTGCCCTTGCGATTGTCCGCATACTATCCGCTTCCGGGGCATGAAGATATTCAGATGAATCTGCAATTGTTGCTTGCACCGATTCTGGTTATCGGCGTCGGAGTAGCGATTTTTTTCACGCGTCGCTATACTCGAAAGGTGATCTTCGGTTCTTTATTCTTTCTTTTCACGCTCGCGCCGATGCTCCAGATCATACCGTTAGGAGGATTCATCGTCGCCGAACGGTACGCCTATATTCCGACGATTGGGCTCTATTTTATTATTGCGGAGGGACTTTCCTATTTGTTCAGAACCACCTTGCGCGACAACAGCGCCGCCCGAACGATTGTTTACGCCGGGCTTGGGCTGGTCTTGATCAGCATGTGCTGGATCACCTTCCAAAGATGCACCGTCTGGAAAAACAGCCTTTCACTCTGGAATGATGTACTGGATAAAAAGCCATGCTGGGTAGGATATTACAATCGAGGCATCGCTTATAATACCGTCGGCGACTATGACCATGCAATCGAAGACTTCTCACGCGAAATTTCGCTCAATCCCACGGATGCACGGGCTTATTACGACCAGGGGCTTGCGTATTGTTATAAAAAAGATTTTGACCGCGGCCTGGAAGACTTCAATGTCGCAATTGCGCTGAACCCTCGATATGCACAGGCATATAACAACCGCGGGAATGTGTATTATGTAAAAGGAAACGTTGAAAATGCCATCGCGGATTTCAGTCAGGCAATTATGATAAATCCGCGATTTTATCAGGCTTATTTCAATCGCGCCATCGCTTTCAGTTCCATTGGCGACAACGATCAAGCCCGGGACGATATGGAGAAGTGCCGCAACCAGACGCCGTGACGGTTTTATTCTGGTTTATGGGCACGTCGGCTCGTCACCTTCTTCATTCTATGCTTCCTCCGGCTTTCACGAAAGTGTTGACCGCGTGCGGGAAAAAACATGTTTCGCAGGGCTATCATCTATTCCGACGCCCGTCCGGATAGTATTTTGTTTCGTCAGTGATTGAGGAGGCTGGTTTAATGAAATGTTCCCAGTGCGGGTATCAGACAGAAAATTATGCATTAGCCGCGGTCTGTGCGTTGTGCGGGGCCAGCGTCCCCGGGTTACTGGAAAAAGGATCGGCAGTGAGGCGAAACGACAAGCCATCTAATGCCGTAGATCCCCTGAAATCCTATGCTCAGGCCATTTATGAATCTTTTGCACGACCCGGTGTTTTTTTCTCAGGATCCGGCCTGCGCGCATCCTCGAAGCAGGCGCTCGTGTACGGCATGGTCATGGGCAGTATCGGAACGCTGCTCGCCATAGGAATATCCGCACTGTTTCCGTCATCGCTTTCATTATTTCCCAGCGAAAACGGCATTTATCGCAATGCAACTCGCTATACTCCTGTCATCCTGATCTTGACCCCGCTCATCCTCATCTTCCAGTATTATATTTCGGCAGCCTATGTGCAGGCAATGCTGAAAATCAGCGGCAGCAAACCGAAACCATTTGCAACGACCTTTAAAACGTTATGCTATGCCGGAGGAGCGCAGATATTTGAATGGATCCCGTTCATCGGACCGTTTCTCTCCTTCATCGCCTGGATATACCTGACGATATCAGGGCTCCATGTCGTGCACGGCATCAGCCGGGTTCGCGCCGCAGGCGCGCTGCTTCTGCCGATAGTTCTGCTCTTCGTGCTTCTGGTCATCATCCTGATCATCGGCTTCGCGGTGGTCGCGATGGTCGGCGGATCGCAACCGGATATGTGGAAGTTTCTCCATCATTAGCGAATCATACGGCTCGATCCCCAGATACTGCATTGCCTCTCCAACGGTAAAAAACGACCCGGCGACGACGATGGTCTCTTGCTGCCCGTCAAGCGCGGCGTCGATCGCGCCCATAATGTCCTGAAATTCGAGACACTCTCCCGCAAAATCGGGCGGGACGAAGCGGCGCAGGTCGGCGGTCGCGGCGGCGCGGGAAGTCGCGGGCTTTGCAAGAAGGAGCCGCTTTGCAAGTCGCGCATAGTGCGGCAGCATGCCGGCATAATCCTTATCCTTCATAATGCCGAGGACGATGCAGAGTGAAGGGAGAGCCCGTTTCGACTCTCCCTTGTGGAACCGGTAGTGCAGCGCCCGACAGAAAGACATCGCGGAATCGGGATTATGGCCGACATCGAAAACGATTCGTTTTCCACGCGCGGCGACGACTTGAAACCTGCCCGGCAGCCGCGCGTTTTCAAGACCACGTCCAATGGCGTCATGGTCGCTGATACCGGCCTCATGCATGGCGCTCACGGCGAGCAATGCATTAGTCACCTGATAGCCGCCCGCAAGGTTGATGCGGTAGCGCCTGCCATCGAGGGAGAACGTCGCTCCCTGATCCTCGATCACGATCTCCATCGCCATACTATTGTCAATCAAACGGAGCGGAGCGCGCCGCTCTTTGCAAATGCTTACAGCGAGCTCCGCGATTGCCAACTCGTCCGGCCGGGCCATGATACAAGGAACGGCATTCTTGACTATCCCGAGTTTCTCTCCGGCAATCGAAAGAAGATCGTCGCCAAGATAGCCGGTGTGGTCAATGGCAAGGCGGGTTATCAGGGATATGCGGGGCTTCACGACGTTCGTCGCGTCGAGCCTTCCCCCGAGACCGGTTTCGAACACCGCCCAGTCGACCCGCTCCTGCCGGAAAATCTCGAAGGCAATGAGCGTCGTCGCCTCAAAAAAAGTCAACTTCAGATTGTCGATAACCGGGACGAGGGAGTCGTATACCGCAAGCCATGCGGATTCGGCGATCGGGCTGCCGTCAATGAGAAAACGCTCTTCAAAGCGAACCAGGTGCGGTGACATGAAAAGTCCGGTTTTATGGCCGCAGGCGCGCAACCCGGATTCGAGGTAGGCGCAGACCGATCCCTTGCCGTTTGTTCCGGCCACATGCAAACAGGGATAGCGGTTGTGCGGATTGCCGATGGCCGCCGCTGCCGCGACCATGCGATCGAGGTCATATTTAATGCCGAGCGTGGTGAGGCTGAAAAGGTGCTCTCGGATTATCGAGACGCGCTCCATGAATACGTCGGCCGATCTCAGAAATTCCTGGTGGCGACGACGATGATGATTCCTTTGCGAATCAGCATGATCGCGATGGCGGCGAGAAGCAGATTAGCGATTTTCGAAGCGATTTGCGAGCCTCCGGCGCCCATGAAACCCATGATTCTTCCGGAGAAGACAAAGACCGCCCCGGCAATGCCGATGTTGATGACCGTCGCGATGGCGGTTAAAACAAAACCGCGCTGCCGGACCAGCAGCATGATGGTCGTCAGTACCGCCGGGCCGACGATGAGAGGTACGCCGAGCGGAACGGGTCCAAGCTCTTCAAGATTTGCCGCAACGGAACGTTTTTCCGTCGATAAGAGGTCGCGAACGGAAAGCATGAGCAGGATGATTCCACCGGCGATCATGAAGTCGGCGACCGTAATGCCGAGAAGCCGCAATACCCATTCGCCGAGAAAAATAAACGGAAGCGCGACACAGAGAGCAGTAATGATTGAGGTTCGGATGAGACGATTAACCTGCCCCGCTTCGGCGGCGCCGATCAGTGAAGCAAATATCGGCAGTACCCCGAGCGCATCGACCGCCACGAAAAGCGGCACGAAGCAGAGCCAGAACTCCTTCAAATGGATATGCATGCGTTCCCTTCTGTCGATATCAGACAAGCATGCTGAGAACTGCCGCGTGCAACCGCCCGTTGGTTGCGATATAGCCGCCGCGATCGGCGAGATTTTGTCCTCCCCGGTGATCGGTGATTTTTCCGCCCGCCTCCCGGATCAGGACTGTTCCAGCCGCGAAATCCCATATCGGGTCATTGAATTCGACCACCATATCAAAGACGCCCTCCGCAAGAAAAGTCAGATTGCGCGTCGAGGACCCGGTCATTCGGATAAAGAAGAGGCGGGGGGCGAATTGCCTTAAAAAATGGATCTTTTGCTCGACATCGGAACGGAAATCGGAATCGCTGGCCATTGAGCACTCCTCAAGGGTTGCGCCCTGCGAAACGGTTATCCGTTGCCCGTTTTTCCAAGCCCCTGCTCCCTGCTCGGCTACGTAGCAATCCCCCTCGGCCGGCATATAAATGACCCCCGCAACGAACTCCTTCCCTCGCATGAGTCCGATCGAAACGCCGTAAACAGGAATGTGCCGGAGATAATTGTGCGTTCCATCAAGCGGATCGATAATCCAGCAGTAATCACTGCCGCTCGCTGATCTGCCGCTTTCCTCGCCGATGACCGACCACGTGGGAAAGGCTTCCCGCAATCTCCCGATAATGATCTGTTCGGCAACCCGGTCGTGGGTCGATACCAGCGACCGGTCGGCTTTGCGCTCCACTTTCACTTGTGCGCCGAAATTCTTTTTCAGCATCTCCCCCGCTTCGCGGGCGGCATTTATAGCAACGTGCAGATGACCGGTCATGCAACTTCCATGTTTCCGGCAATCGCTGTCTGCATGCCGCCGCCGATTTTCATGGGGTCGCGAATCCGGGTCGTCGAACGCCGTTCGATGATGGCGCCCTCCGATTCTATAAGGTTTTGCAATGGGAAAACGGTCGGCGAAATGATATAGCGGATCATGGCATTGATGATCCCGGCAGTATTGAAATCGTACGAAGTCAATTGATACTCCATCGCATCGAGCGAATTATCGAAACCGACAACGGACAGATCGCGCGGCACATTTATCCCGGCTGCCTTGAGGAAATCAAGAGCTAAGGTAGCGGCAAAATCATTTGCGGCTATCCAAGCGGTAATATTTTTATCGCCGAGGGCTTTTGCAAAAAGCGGCGACATCTTCTGATAAATCTCCCCGGTAGCGCAGTTTTGTTCGGTAAGGTACTTTGAAATACTGTAGCGAATGTTGCCGAATTTTCTGGAAAAATTCGAGCGGAAATTTTTTCCATGCTCTAACTGCTCAAAAAACGACCGGATATCTTCCTTATTTTCGAGATGGTGAATGAACTCCCACTGATAGGCATATGCGTTCAGCACATAGGATGTTACGCCGGCGGGAAATCCTGCTTTACGATAAATATCATTTACCCCTTCAAGCCGATACTGTGACCATGCCGCTTTATGAAACGGCGAAAAAAAACCGATTCTCGTATGCCCGAGGTTCAAAAGATACCTGGCAATGTGCTTTGCCGAATGCGACGTGGCAGTGGTCGTAAAAAACTTAACGCTCGGATGACGTCTCAACGAATCGGGAATCTTCCAGCCGCCCACCATATCCAGCACCGCAATCGGTTTATCATGGGCGATCAGTTCCTTCAGGACCTCTGCGGGATCGACCTCAAGATTGGCGACGATATAGGCGATTCCAAGAACAGCATCGCCCTTAAGATTATACGGCTGCCTTGTTGCTGAATGGATATACCTGAGCCGGCCATTTTGACGGAAGTAAACTGCAATATCAAAACCGATTTTTTTCTGAATGCACTCCGACTCAAACAGCAGAAAGCATAGCTTATCCTGGTGATCGGACCAGATTTTGGCGTCTTCCCATCCGCATCCGATGGCGACGATGCGATCGTGATGATCGGCGGCAATAAGGGAGGGAACGGTGTACCCTTTCCCTCTGGCTCTGATGGTATCGTCGGCCTCAAGTGATTCAAGCGTCTTTTTCAAGGTAGTAAACGATACATCGTACCGGTACTGCAGCTCTTTGATAAAAGGTAGTTTATCTCCCGGCGCAAACTTGCCGGTGAGGATATCCTTCTGGATCTGCGCCTTCAGTTTCAGCCACAGCGCCCCGGGATATTCTGGAACGGCATCGAATCCCGGCATTCCCCCCTCCTTATCAGGGGGAATGAGGTCCCCTCCGGCGGCAGGGTTTGTGACGGCAAGGCGACCCGTCGGGAAAAGGTCGATTTTGCCCGCCATCTTCAATTGACCTATCGCCTTCCACATGGTAACAAACGATACATCGGCGCTTCTCGCCAGGCGCCGGATGGAGGGCAATTGAGTCCCGAAACGCCCCGCGTTGATTCCAGTGAGGAGAAATTCCAGCGCTTTTTTAATGCCCGGTTTTCGCTTGATCCTATTGTTCATCGCCAATATTCTCAGCTCGGCTCGGTGAAGGGCGCACAATGCTTTAGTGTATATGTTGTTTAAAAATGATTGATTCCGCGCCAAATCTATAATCAATAAATACATTAAAACTGTATCAAAAATATATCAAACGAACCCACGCGTGTTCCTTTCTTGACGAGGATGAACCCGATGTTACGCTTTAAGGGTTAAACCGCAATTCATGTATATTCTTCTCCACGCCATTATAATCGACGGGAGCCGTGGTGACGAATACTTTTTGCAGGGCGACAAATATTGAACTTTTTTTGCTGAGCGACGGCACAAGCAGGGCTCTCTTTTCCGACCGATCGGACTTTCCCTTTTTGTAGCCATGCGCCGGCAAAGCTTCTTGCGCTCCTCGCTTGCCACAATCGCCTCTCCGGCCTTGACCGTTGGAGTGCTGGTTTCGCTTTTGCTTCTTGTGGCATACGGAACAATTTTCCAAGCCACCCACGGCATTCTCGAAGCGCACCGCCGCATCTTCGACGCATGGATACTTTTCTTTGCGGGATGCATCCCTTTCCCGGGTGTCAGATCGATCATTCTCCTTCTCTGCATCCACCTGCTCGCGACCGGGCTGGCCCGTTTCAAGCGCTCGCGGCGCAACATCGGCCTGTTCTTTCTCCACCTTGGAATCGGCGTCATGCTTGTCGGCGCGGCGGCAAGCGGCATGATTCGCTCCGAGTCGATTCTCACCCTCGGTAAAGGAGAAACATCTTCATCGAGCGCCGCTGAAAACGGCCGCGACCAAAAGCTTCCCTTCCAATGCACGTTGCTTGATTTTTCCATACACTATCATCCCGGGACCACGACGCCGGCGGATTTCGCGAGCCGTCTGCACGTCAAAGGGCCGGGGATCGATCGCGATGCGCTCATCAGCATGAATCGCCCCTTCAGGTTTCGCGACTATACGGTGTACCAATCGTCCTACCGGGAAGACGATGTCGCGCCGCTCAGCGAACTTGCCATAGTAAAAAATCCCCTCCGGCCGCTCCCGCCGTTTGCGGCGATCATTATTGCCGTGGGCCTCATCCTGCATTTCTGTATAAAACTGGCCTTATTTTCGAGAAAAATCCATGGGTGAGAAACCGTCAAGAGGACAAAAGATCTTTGCCGCGGCTCTTTTGGCCCTTGCCGCGGGCTTTAACCTTTTCGCTCTCGAAACCGGGTCGGATGATCCTGCACCGGTTGTCAAAGAAGCCTCCCGTCTTCTGATTGTGGATAACGGGCGGATAAAGCCGCTCGCCGTTTATGCCCGCTCCACTCTGTTCGAACTATCCGGCCGCTCCTCATGCGGGAAAAACTCGGCAATAGGCTGGCTGTGCCGTGTGCTGTTCCGTCCGCAGGAAGCCCTGGACGATCCGGTTATCCTTATCAATGACCCGGCCGTCGCCGATGTCATCGGCATCGCCCCCATCAACAACCGCCGCTACTCGCTGCGAACTATTCTGCCGGTCATCGGCCGGCTCGAATCCGAGGCGATGAAGGCGCGTTTCATGGAGTCCGCCGACCGCTCGGGCGTCGAAAAAGAACTGCTGCGCGTATCCTTGAATGTACGCACGCTGCTCGACCTCTGCGGTGCATTGACGTTCGCTGCCGTTCCCCGTGACAGCGGTGTCGGCAGCCTTGCCCTCGCGATGGTTCCCGTTGAAGAGGGCGGCGCGATCGCCTGGCATGCTCCGCTCGAAAAGTATGCGATCGGAAACGCTCTCCCGGCGATGGACCCCGTCGCCGCCGATCTTTACAAAGCGCACGAAGACTTCATACGCCGGGATTACGCCGCATGCGCCGCAAAAATCCATTCGGTAAACAGCGAAGTTCGCGGCCGCCTCGTACGCCATGGAATCCGCCTCCACCCGGAACTGGAGCTCTTTTATACCTCGCTCGATCCTTTTTTCCGGGGATGCCTTGCCTATTTCGTCTCGCTCGTTCTGCTCATTACCGGTGCGACATTCAGGCGGAAATGGGTTGAACTCCTGGGCGCCCTTGCACTCTCGGGCGGCCTGTTGCTCCATACGACTGGTCTCATCCTGCGCATGATCATCATGCATCGGCCCCCGGTCGCCACCTTTTACGAGACATTTGTTTTTGTCGCCTGGGCCGGCGTTCTGCTCGGCGTTCTGGTCTCGGTATTCCAGAAAAGAAATTACGGCCTGCTTATTGCCGCCTTCATGGGCGGTCTGTTTCTCTCCTTTGCAACCCAATTCTCCACCGGGAGCGATACCATGGGAATGCTTGCCCCGGTGCTCAACAGCAACTTCTGGCTTGCTTTGCACATCATCACGATCGCCACCGGTTATGCCGGCTGCCTCGGCGCCGGCCTGATAGGCCATCTCGCGCTTTTGCGACAGGGATTCCCGGGCAGCTCGCCCGAGCGTGAAGCAGGGTTGCAGACCGACCGTGGCCTGAGCAAGGCGATGTGGGCAATGCTCGCAACCGGCCTGACCTTTACCACGATCGGCACCGTTCTCGGCGGCATGTGGGCGGAGCTGGCGTGGGGAAGGTTCTGGGGATGGGACCCCAAGGAGAATGGCGCGCTGCTCATCATCCTCTGGTGCGCGATTCTCTTCCATGCGCGAAGCGCGGGGTTCCTGAAACGTCGCACCGACGCGTTCTGTGTCGCGTTCGCGGCGCCGCTTGTCATGCTCGCCTGGGTAGGCGTCAACCTGCTCGGCATCGGCATGCACTCCTACGGCTTTACCGTTGTCGGTGCGAAGATTCTTTTCGGCGCGCTCGGGATTGATGCAGCGTTCCTGGCGAGCCTGGCCGGAAGATTGCTTTATAGAGGCTGGAAGGCCGGGAAATAGCCCATAGTCCATGGAAGCTCCCGGGATCTGTTTGCTCGCTATTTTTTTTGCAGATTTATTCCCGCGTGAGATTATTTTAACAAAAAGCGAACCGTTACTCAAAAACGGCAGGAATATTGCCCAAACCGGTTGAAAAGGAAATAAACGCCTATAATGAGTCTTTAAGGAGATTTTTTTATGAAAAAGGATCAACGCGCTGGTAGACTTTTCTTGAAAGTGACATTTGTAATAATCGGGCTTCTGTGTTTGGCCTCCGCGGGAGCGCCGCCGCTCCCCACGATACCAAATGCGACTTTTACTATAACCGCTTATGGCGCGGTGGGCGATGGGGTTACGGATAATACCGCCGACATCCAAGCAACCATCGATGCCGCCAAGAAAGCCGGCGGGGGAACGGTCATATTCCCGGCGGCGGCCAAACCCTACGAATGCGGTCCCATAACGCTTTACGGCAGCATAAATTATCAAATTGACAGCGGCGCCACGCTGCAATGCATCCTCTATTCCAAATACCCCCTCAGCGGTTCCGCTTATACAAATTTTATTTCAGCGGCAAACGCCAACGATATAGAGATCAGCGGCAAGGGAACCATTGACGGGCAAGGCGCGGATTGGTGGGCGGAATACAATAAAAACAGCTCCATGCCGCATCGTCCCTATTTAATTAAACTCGACAACTGTGACACGGTATATGTCCATGACGTCACGCTTTCCAATTCACCGATGTTTCACCTGGTGATTATCGGTTCAGAGGTGACAGTTGACGGCATTACGATCACCGCGCCTTCTGATGCCCCGAATACCGACGGCATTGATCCCGCCGGAACCAATTACCTGATCGAGAATTGTTTTATCGCCAATGGGGACGATAATATCGCCCTTAAGCCCGGTAATGCCGTTTGCAAGGATTTTACCATTACCAATTGTACCTTCGGTACCGGCCACGGTTTGTCCATAGGCGGACAGACGAATTACGGCCTCGACAGCTTGACCGTGTCGCACTGCGTCTTCAAGGGGACCACCAATGGCATTCGTTTCAAAGCCAATCGCACCAATGGCGGGTTAGTGCAAAATCTGCTCTATTCGGACATTACCATGGACTCGGTAGAATATCCCGTTTTTATTACCAGCTATTATGAGGAGACTTTTTCCACGAGCGATACGGCCCAGGCCGTTACCGCCACTACTCCTATCTGGAAAAACATCACTATTCGTAACTTCGTCTCGACGAATTCGACGAAAAACGCGATTACCATCCAGGGGTTGCCCGAGATGCCTGTTCAAGACATAACGTTTGCATATGCGGCTTTTTCGGGCTCAA
>JBEKOX010000001.1:0-83718 GCA_049521335.1 Chitinispirillaceae bacterium | reverse complement strand
ATTTTCAACCAGAAAATCTTGAACGGCAACCAGGTAGAGGTGCCGGAAACATGGCTTCAGTTCCGCAATCCGTGGGAGATCGAACGGCCCGAATTCAAGCGAACCATCAAATTCTACGGAAAGACCATGCAGGTGAAGGACCATGACGAAAAAACGCGCTTCAGGTGGATCGACACCATCGATGTGCTTGCCATTCCGTACGACATACCAATTCCGGGTTTCGGGGTCAACAATGTCAACTCCCTGCGCCTCTGGTCGGCGCGGGCCGCCGAGGAGTTCAACTTCCAGGAGTTCAATCAGGGCGACTATATCGGTGCCTGCGAGTCAAAACTGGTCAGCGAGAACATTTCCAAGGTTCTCTACCCGAACGATAACAATGTTTCAGGCCGTGAACTCCGGCTCAAGCAGCAACACTTTTTTACCTCAGCCTCCCTGCAGGACATCATCCGGCGTTACCGGGGAGTAAACAGTGATTTCCGCGCCTTCGCTGAAAAGGTCGCCATTCAACTGAATGATACGCATCCGACCATTGCCATCGTCGAGCTCATGCGGTTGTTTCTCGACGAACACCACCTGGAATGGGATGAGGCGTGGGCGCTCGTGACCGGAACCTTCGCCTACACCAATCATACGCTCATGCCCGAAGCGCTGGAGAAATGGCCGGTGTCGATCATGCGCAACCTGCTGCCGCGCCACCTCGATATCATCTTCGAAATTAACGCGCGCTTCCTGCGGGAGGTTTCGTACCGTTTCCCCGGTGATACGGACCGGCTGCGCCGGATGTCCATCATCGAGGAGGGCGGCGAACAGCAGGTGCGGATGGCGTATCTGGCGATCGTGGGCAGTCATTCCGTCAACGGGGTTTCAAAACTTCACACCCGGCTGCTCTGCGACCGGCTGGTCCGCGATTTCTTCGAAATGTGGCCCCATAAATTCAACAGCAAAACGAACGGCATCTCGCCCCGGCGGTGGCTGTACAAGGCAAACCCCTCCCTGCGCGACCTCATCAC
Source organism: Chitinispirillaceae bacterium (assembly GCA_049521335.1). Taxonomy (GTDB): domain Bacteria; phylum Fibrobacterota; class Chitinivibrionia; order Chitinivibrionales; family Chitinispirillaceae; genus BOG-1184. The sequence goes on along the minus strand of JBEKOX010000001.1, from coordinate 82,708 downwards.
CGAAACGATCGGCCCCGCGTGGGTGATGAACCTGGGCGAGCTTTCGAAACTTGCGGAACATGCAAACGACCCCGCATTCAGGGAACTATGGAGAGCGGCTAAAAACGCGGCGAAGGATCGGTTCGCACGGAAGATGCATAAATGGGAGCACATGACCATCGACACATCGATGCTCTTCGACGTACAGGTAAAGCGGCTCCATGAATACAAACGGCAACTGCTCTGCCTCCTGCATACGATTGCGCTGTACACCCGCATCAAGGCGGGGGATACGAAGGATTTCGTGCCCCGGGCCGTCATATTCGCCGGCAAGGCCGCCCCGGGGTATTTCATGGCCAAGCTCATCATCAAATTCATCAACAATGTCGCCGGCATCATCAACAACGATCCCGCCACCGCCGGGCTTCTCCGGATCCACTTTCTGCCCAACTACCGTGTGTCGCTCGCCGAATATGTTATCCCGGCCGCCGACCTTTCGGAGCAGATCTCCACGGCGGGAACCGAGGCGTCGGGCACCGGAAACATGAAATTCGCCCTGAACGGCGCATTGACCATCGGCACCATGGACGGCGCAACGGTCGAGATGGCCGAGCAAATCGGCGAGGAAAATATGTTTATTTTCGGTTTGCGTGCGGATGAGATCGACAAGCTCCGCGCCGGCGGCTACAACCCCTGGGAGTACTACCGGAAGAGCCCGGTTCTTCAGAAGGTCATGAATCTCATCAACTCGGGATTTTTCAGCCCGGAAGAGCCGCACCTGTTCACGCCGATTCACGATTCACTGCTCGCAGGCGGAGACCCCTTCCTGGTGATGGCCGATTTCGAGGCCTATGCGGAATGCCAGCACAAGGCGGCGCTTGTTTATAAAAGCGAACCAGAAGCGTGGACGCGCATGTCGATCCTGAATGTCGCGAAAATGGGAATTTTCTCCTCGGATCGCGCCATCGCCGAATACGCCGGGGAGATCTGGAACGCCAAACCGATCGATGTCATGATTGATAAAGGGTGAACAAACAGGGCGTTGTCTACACCCGGTAATATTCCCGGTACCACTCGACAAACGCCCTCACTCCCGTGTCGATATCGGTCTTCGGATGGTAGCCGAGCGCTTGGAGCTTTTCTATGTCCGCTACCGTTTCGACCACATCCCCCGGCTGCATGGGCAGAAAACGCATCGCGGCTTTTTTCCCGCATTGTTTCTCGATTTCCGCGATAAAATCCATGAGCTGTTCGGCCCGGTCGTTGCCGATATTGTAAATTTCGCCGGGCGCCGCCCGGTCGAGCGCACAAAGCGTTCCGGCGACGATATCGTCGATATAGGTGAAATTCCGCCGCATGCGCCCGTTGTTGTAGACTTCGATCAGTTCGCCGGCAAGAATCGCCTTGGTAAACTTGAAGAGCGCCATATCCGGCCGGCCCCACGGACCGTAAACGGTAAAAAACCGTAACCCGGCGCAGGGAATGCCATACAGATGGCGGTAACATGTAGCGACCAGTTCGTTGGCTTTTTTCGTGGCGGCATAGAGCGAAAGCGGGCTGTCGGTCGGGTCTTCCTCCGAAAAGGGTAATTTGGTATTTGCACCATACACCGACGATGACGAGGCGTACACGAAATTCTCCGGCCGGTACTTTCGAACCAGTTCAATGATATTCAAAAAGCCCTCGTTATTCGATTTCTGGTAGCTCCAGGGATCGGTAAGCGAATGCCGGACGCCCGCCTGCGCCGCCAGATGGCATACGCGGTCGATGCGGCGCTCCCGAAAAAGCGCGTCGAGCCCGGAGTTATCGCAAATATCAATTTTTCTGAACGAAAAGCGTTTATCCCTTTTGAGGATGGCCAGCCTCGCCTCCTTGAGCGAAGGATCGTAGTAGGAGTTCACGTTATCGATCCCGAGGACTTCGTCGCCCCTTCCGCACAGTTGCTTTGCAACATGAAATCCGATAAATCCCGCCGCGCCGGTAACAAGAATCATGCAGTGCGCCTCCTTTTGATCCTTGGGAATAAAATACTAACTCGACGCGAGCGATAATCGGAATTCGTACAGCCGGGACGGGGCAAGCTCGGGTCTTCTTCCTTTTCCATCCCGGGTCATGGAACCATGGCCGTGAAAGTTTCAATACCGACGTTGAATAGCATGAAAAATTGAACTATCACCGGCGGCCGGCATCATCTGCAATAACGATTAAAAAAAATTACTCCCTCCTGGTGCAGGAATTAATTTATAAGGGTTCGCGATTGATGAGTTTCATGTTACGAGGAGTTTTATTTGGAACAGAACCTTCGTAGGGAAGTGACGGACCAGTGCGATCTACAGGAATACGTCAAAGCTCAGATTACTGAAATGGAGCGATTCAAATGGTCTCTGGGGACACAACTGGGGTATGACCCGCTACGAGACCGGTCTCTCAATGAAATCTATACGGAGTGGATACAAAAATACGCCGCCGCTTTCAGGGGCTGCTGGGAAGAGAAAAATAGAGGAAAAACATTTTCAGTTTCACCGGACGCTTCAAAACCATTCACCTGCTCTTAAGAAATAGCTCCCCTCTTTAAATACCGACCGCCGCTTCTTTGCAAAAGGTATCTCCCGCGTACCTCTACCAGATCACCCGTTGTTTGTCCGTGAACTCGCCTGCCTTGAACGACAGCACGTATGACCCGCTCGCCAATCGGTGCGTCGCGAGCGGAACCGCGTAGTTGCCGGGTTGCCGCTCCGCGTTTACCAGTGTCGCCACACGGCGGCCTTGCATACTGTAAATCTCCATGGCGACCTTGCAGGCGCGCGGGACGGTATAGCGCACTATGGCCGTCATACCTGCCATGCCAGTGATGCTCAGCAATGGGGTTTTATTGGCCAATTTAACACGGGAGGGGAGTGTGGCTGTCGGCGGCAAGATCCGGTATACGGGACAGACCGTGAGATTGCCGGTCATGCAGGTTCCCATGCCCAAGCTGTTGACTCCGGCCATCTGGGAGTCGGCGGTCCACACGCACAGAAAATTCTCTCCCGGCAACAGCGAATCGCTTCCCCAGTTCCAACTCCATGTCAGGGAGGTGGTGCCTGCCCCCCCGGTAATGTTGAGTGACGTCCAAGAACTCTGAGCAGTGCCGATACTGCCTTCTACGGCTGCAATACCCGTGTGGCCTGGAGTGAGCAGGCTGGCTGCCATGCCGGTGAGCGTCGGCTGGGCCGATGATGTGGGATCGTTAATAAGCAAGGGGTTAAAGGTGGCCGCTACCTGGGTGTTTCCCAGCGACGCATCGTTAATAACCGTTACGTTTCTGCTGTTATCGTTGGCTACGTAGACTTTGTTGGTAACGGGGTTCACCTCTACGGCAATGGGATATGAACCTGCCGCCACGGTGGTGGTCGCGTTGGTTGTCCCGTCGATGATGGTGACGATTCCGCCTGTGTCGGCCACATAAATCTTATTGGTCACCGGGTTTACCGCTACGGCACGGGGATATCTACCTGCCGCCACGGTGGTAGTCGAATCGGTCACCCCATCAATGACCGTTATGTAGCCATTGCAAACGTAGATCTTGTTGGTCACCGGGTTTACCGCTACGGCAGAGGGTGAGGAAAATGGTATCAATGTGACGGTGGTAGTATTGTTGGTCAACCCGTCGATAATCGTTATGGTGCTGCTTACTATGTTGGCTACATAGACCTTGTTGGTCACCGGGTTCACCGCTACGGCATCGGGCTCATTACCTGCCGCCACGTTATTTGTTGCGTTGGTCGATCCGTCGATGACTGTTACTCTATTGGAGTCGTTGTGATAATAGACGCTGCCGTAGTTTGCTACGTAGACCTTATTGGTCACCGAGTTCACCGCTACGGCATTGGGTCCGGGCCATACCGCCACGGTGGTGGTATCGTTGGTCGTCCCGTCGATAACCGTTACGCTGCTGCTGCCCTCGTTGGCCACGTAAATTTTGTTTGTCACCGGGTTCACTGCTACAGCCTCGGGATTTGCATGTGTCGCTACGGTAGTGGTAGTGTTGTTCGACCCATCGATAACTGTTACTGTGGAGTCGCCTTCGTTGGCCACGTAGACCTTGTTGGTCACTGAGTTCACCGCTACAGCCCAAGGATACTTACCCGCCACCACAGTGTCGGCCGCGTTGGTCGACCCGTCGATCACCGTTATGGTGGAGCCACCGCTGTTGGCTACGTAAACCTTGTTGGTCTTCGGGTTTATTGCTAAAGCCTGGGGTGCTGAACCTGCCGCCACGGTGGCGGTATCGTTGGTTGAACCATCGATTACCGTCACGTTGTCGCTCAAGTAGTAGTAATTGGCCACGTAGATCTTGTTGGTCACCGGGTCCAACGCCACGGCCTGCGGCTGGGTTCCCGTTGCCACGATGGCGGTATCGTCGGTCGATCCGTCGATAATCGTCACGTTATTGCTGTTGCTGTTTGTCACGTAGACCTTGTCGGTAACCGGGTTCACCGCCACGGCATAGGGTCGTGCGCCTGCCGCTACGGTGGCGGTCGCGTTGGTCGAACCGTTAATGACCGTCACGTTATTGCCGCCGGAGTTGGCCACGTAGACCGTATTGGTCACCGGATTCACCGCCACGGCATAGGGATTCGTACCTGCCGCCACAACGGTAGTGGCATTAGTCGTCCCATTGATAACGGTTATTGTGTTGCCGCTGTCGTTGGCCACGTAGATCTTGTTGGTCACCGGGTTCACCGCTATGGCATTGGGTCGTGCGCCTGCCGCCACGATGGCGGTATCATTCGTCGATCCGTCGATTACCGTTACGTTGTTGCTGTACCAGTTAGCCACGTAAACCTTGTTGGTCACCGGGTTTACCGTGACGGCACAGGGATCATACCCTGTCACCACAATGGCGGTCGCGTTGGTTGACCCGTCGATCACCGTTACGTTGGCGCTGCCGTTGTTGGCTACGTAGACCTTGTTGGTCACCGGGTTCACCGCTATGGCATAGGGATATGAACCTACCGCCACGATGGCGGTATCGTCGGTCGCTCCGTCGATCACCGTTACGTTGGCGCTGTTCAAGTTGGCCACATAGATCTTGTTGGTCACCGGGTTCACCGCTATGGCCTGCGGCTGGGTTCCCGTTGCCACGGTGGCGATCGTGTTGGTCGACCCGTCGATCACCGTTACGTTGTTGTTGCCGTAGTTTGCCACGTAAATTTTGTTGGTAACCGGGTTTACCGCCATGGCAAAGGGATTCTCACCTGTTGCCACGGTGGCGGTCGCGAAATCCGCAAGTGCAGCATGCGTAACTACTGCAAGCGTTGCTACGGCATAGAGGGCTGTGTTTCCGGTGAGGTGCATACGTGCCTCTTTGCTGAAAGTGGACGGGTATACGGGTATTATGACTTTACGGGAGCGGGTGAGGTTACATAAAAACATCAACTTCTGTCAAGTAATAATATACTATTGGTCAGGAATTGTCGCAAAGTTTATTGGAGAGAAAATTATTCTTGCCAAAAGTCGTCTTTCCCGAGGGTCCGCTTTCAATACGCCGCCCGAGGGAAAAGGCCGTAAAGTTTCTATACGGGCCTGGCCGACAATGCGCGCAAATAAAAAGGCCTCCTTACGAACGAGGCCTTTTCAATGAATGTATTGAAACTGTTTACTTTTTCTTACTCGGTCCCCCGATAGCTTCCTTGGCCGCTTTCGCCACGCGGAATTTCACGACTTTTTTCGCCGGAATCTGGATCGGTTCGCCGGTAGCGGGATTTCTTCCGGTCCTGGCCTTACGGCTGACGAGAACGAGTTTGCCCAGCCCCGGCAGCGTGAAGCCGTTTTTGGCTTCCTTATAAGCAATTTCTGCCAGGTTGTCAAGAAGCGCTTTCACCTGCTTCTTCGAAAGTTCCGTCGCCTCGGCCAGTTTGGCGATGGTTTGTGTTTGCGTCAAGCTTTTTCCTGCCATGGTTACTCCTTTTGTTAAGAGTGGGTAAGAATAGCACGCTCCCGCGTTAGGTGAAAGTATAAATCAGCGCTCGGGTCGCTGTAAAGAAAAATCAATAATCGCCCCATAAACCGATAGTACAACGTTATCCGGATGAACTCATGGTTCATCCGAACCACTTTTGGAGAAATGCCAGATCAAGCTCCGGATACACCGGAAATTTCGCAAGAAGCGTGCCAATACGTTCACGGATCCCGGTTCCGGTCTTCGCTTCGATAGAGTATTTCGCCTTGCTCGACTGCCCCGCCCTTTGACCGTCTTGCACAATCGCAGGCCGGGTGGCGGAAAGCGCCGTGCGGATAATCGAAGCAATCTCGCGCATTTCGCTCTGACCCATGCCAAGGGTTGTTATCGCCGGCGTGCCGATTCGCAGACCGCTGGTATACCAGGGGCCGTTAGGATCGTACGGCAGCGAGTTCCGGTTACAGGTAATGCCGCATTCACGAAGCGCGCTTTCCGCCTGACGACCCGTGATGCCGAACGGCGTCACATCGATCAGCATGAGGTGGTTGTCGGTGCCCCCGGTTGCCACGCGCATTCCGAGTGCGCGGCATGCCTCGGCGAGTTCTCGGGCATTTTCGACCACGTTGCGGGCATATTGGCCGAAGGAGGGGTCGTTCGCCTCGGTTAACGCCACCGCCTTTGCCGCCATGCAATGGCCCAGGGGGCCGCCGATGACGATGGGACACCCCTTATCCACGCTTTCGGTAAACTCATGCACGCATAAAATAAGTCCGCCGCGCGGGCCCCGGAGCGTTTTATGCGTCGTTGAAGTGACGACATGCGCATGCGGAACCGGGTTGAAATCGCCCGTAAACACCCCTCCCGCGACAAGGCCGGCAAAATGCGCCATGTCCACCATAAAGACCGCGCCCGTCCGGTCGGCGATGGCGCGCATGCGCGCGAAATTGATTTTCCGGGGATATGCGCTGTAGCCGGCAAGAAGGATAAGGGGCTTTATGTCCAGCGCCATCCTCTCCACCTCGTCGTAATCGATCAGCCCGCTTTCCTTGTCAACGCCGTAACCGTAGGCATCGAACATCTGCGCCGAAACATTGTTGCGATACCCATGGGTAAGGTGGCCGCCGGAATAGTAATCCATGCCGAGAAGACGCTGGTTGCCGAGCCGGTGTCGAAGTTCCTCCCACTTGTCACGCGAAAGGTGCGAGGGGTTGGTCTCGGAGAGCTCCTTCATGGCGGGATTCTGCACACGGGTCGTCAGAATCGCCCAATAAGCGATGAGATTGGCATCGGCGCCGCTGTGCGGCTGCACGTAGGCGTGTTCACAACCGAAAAGACGGCATGCTTGATCCGCGGCGTATGCTTCGATGGCATCGATGTTTCCGCACCCGGCATAAAAGCGATGGTAAGGGAACCCCTCGGCATATTTATCGGTGAGCAGATTGCCCATTGCAAGCTGCGTTGCAAGCGAACAATAATTTTCGCTGGCGATGAGTTTCAAATTCGAACGCTGGTCGGCAAGCTCCGAGACAATTGAGCGCGCGATTACGGGAGCGACGTCGGCGACATTCGCGAGATTGGCAAGATAAGCCAGAAACCCCGCATCGATTTCGTCCGCAGCCTTCCCGGACAGAAAGGCGCCTATGCACTCTTTTGGCGACATGGGAGATCTCCTCTTCTTCGCGCAGGGGCTCCCGCCTGTGTGGCGAACAACTTCCGGCAGCCGTTTGAAGAGGTTTAAAAATACTATCTGAAGAGCGCTCCAACCTCCCGCATCTATTTTTCAGGTACCCCTGACCGCCCGAGAGGGTGACTTCCGGCAATTTCATCCGGGAAGAAACGGCCGCCGATCATGTTGTACCGCATTTTCATTCCGCTGATGCTCCGGCTGTTCGCCGGACCGGCGCTGGCGGTTGAAGATCCGGCGGACTCGACGATTGCGCTCAGCGGCAGGGTTCCTTCCACCATTACCCGCTCATTCGCCATGCGCAACTACGAAAGGATATGGAAGGCGGTCGCGCCGGAAGCGGCGCTCGACCGCCGGGCGATCACCGTCGTCTACTACTCCCGCCTCGATCAAAGGAAGCAGAGCGTTCGCCTGCCGGAGTGGGGAGGTGGAGGCGCCGTGGGGCGGGATCTCATCGTCATTCCCATCGACCGCTCGCCGCTGCCCGATGTAACCCTTCCGCAGGTAACCGTTCACGAACTTACCCATATCGCCCTGGAACGGGCCTACGGCCGGCTCCATGTGCCGCGCTGGTTCCACGAGGGACTCGCCATGACCCTCTCCGGCCAGCTCTCCTTCGATGAGCAGCTGTCGCTCTCCCGGGCCGTTTTCACCCGTAAGCTCCTGCCGCTCGACTCCATCGAAATGGTCAACCGTTTCGACGTTCACGAGGCGGAGCTTGCCTATAGCGAAAGTCACCTGGCTGTCGCCTGGATGATCGACCGCTACGGCCTCGACGGCATTCCGGAGCTGTTGCGGGCGCTTCGTTCCTGCGGCTCGTTCGACGCCGCGCTCAAGCAGGAGTACGGATTGACAGATGCTGAACTGGACCGGCTGGTGAGGAATTACATCGTGGAGCGCTATCGGGGAGTGTTTTTTTTCAGCGATGCCTATCTTTTCTGGTTCCTCGGCGCGCTTCTCGCCATCCTCGCGTTCATCGCCGTGAAAATCCGTAACGACAAACGAAAACGGCTCATGGAGGAGCAGGAGTGCGCCGAGGATGAAACCGCCGACGGGAAAGGAACCGCTTAGGCGGGGTCCGTCGGCAATTCCGCGTCGGCGCTTGTGTCCGCTGCGGGAATGGCCCGAACGCTGACGGCCCGCTTGTCCGCCGCGGAAATAGCCGGGGTGCCGGCGGCGACATCGACCTCCTCGCTCTTTTCGGCAGCGGGGGGAGGGGGCGCGGCGGGCTTTTCATGCCGGAACACGAGCGCGCCAAGGGGTGGAAGCGTCAGCTCGAGCGATTGCTTCCTGTCGAAACACGGCGTATCGGTCGATGTCACGCTTCCGGAGTTGCCGAGATTGCTGCCGCCATAGAACGCCGCATCGCTGTTGAAAATCTCCTTCCAGACGCCCTTCGCCGGCACGCCGACCAGATACTTATGGCGAGGCACCGGAGTAAAATTGCACACCACGAGAACGACATCGTCGGAATCTTTCCCCTTGCGCAGGTAGGAGATGACGCTCTTTTCCCAATCGTTGAAATCGACCCACTCGAACCCCGCCCTTTCGCAGTCCAGCTCATGCAGCGCCGGAACGGTCCGGTAAAGAGTATTGAGGTCGCGTACCAGAAGGCTTATTCCCCGGTGTCGGTCGTAGGCGGTCAGGTTCCAGTCGAGCGCGGTATCATGCCCCCATTCCCGCCACTGGGCGAATTCATCTCCCATGAAAAGCAGCTTCTTTCCGGGATAAGTAAACTGGAAAGCGAAAAGAAGGCGCAGATTCGCAAGCCGCTGCCAGTCATCCCCGGGCATCTTGTTTACCAGCGACCTCTTGCCGTGAACGACCTCATCGTGGGAAAGGGAGAGCACGTAGTTTTCGGTAAACGCGTACAGCATGCTGAAGGTGAGCTCCTGGTGGTGATACTTCCGGTGCACGGGATCCTTTCCCATATAATACAGCACGTCGTGCATCCAGCCCATATTCCACTTCATGCCGAAGCCGAGTCCGCCCACGTAGGTTGGTCTGGACACCATGGGCCACGCGGTGGATTCCTCGGCGATCATCTGGACCTCGGGGAAAGTCTTGTAAACCTCTTCATTGAGCCGTTTCAGAAAATCGATGGCTTCGAGATTTTCGCGACCGCCGAACTTGTTCGCGATCCACTCCCCTGATTTGCGGGAATAGTCGCGATAGAGCATCGATGCAACCGCGTCGACGCGCAGTCCATCGATATGAAACTTATCCAGCCAGAACATCGCGCTGGAAAAAAGAAACGACCGCACTTCCCCCCTGCCGTAGTTGAAAATGTGGCTTTTCCAATCCGGATGAAACCCCTCGCGAGGGTCGGCATGTTCATAGAGGTGCGTGCCGTCATAATAGACCAGCCCGTGTTCATCGCCCGGGAAATGCGAGGGAACCCAGTCGAGCAGCACCCCGATGCCGTTTCGGTGCAGATGATCGACAAGATACATGAAGTCCTGCGGCGTCCCGTACCGGCTTGTCGGGGCGAAATACCCGGTGGTCTGGTATCCCCATGAGCCGTAGAACGGATGTTCCATGACGGGCATGAATTCCACATGGGTAAACTTGAGCCCGTTCAGGTAGTCGGCAAGAAGCGGGGCCAGTTCCCGGTAGTTCAACCAGTCGTCCTTCCGATCGCTTCTCCGACGCCACGAACCGATATGCATTTCGTAGATAGATTCCGGCTTATCAATGGCGTTGCGTTCCCTGCGCGTCGCCATCCACGACGCGTCGCGCCACCGGTAGTCGAGCTGCCTGACGATCGGAGAGGTCGACGGCGACTTTTCCCAGTAAAACGCGAAGGGATCGGCGCGGTTGGCCGCGTAATGGTGAAAACGGGATTCGATGTGGTACTTATAGAGGCTGCCCTCCCCGAGCCCGGCCACGAAGCCCTCCCAGATGCCCGATTCGTCGGTCCGGGAGCAGCAAGGATTCGCTTCCGCATTCCATCCGTTGAAATCACCGACCACCGACACCCGCTTCGCATTCGGCGCCCATACGACAAATTGAACCCCGGTTACGCCTTCGGCGTTCGTTACGATATGCGCGCCGAATTTTTTGTACAACTTGAAATGGTTTCCCTGCCGGAAAAGGTAGGTATCGAAATCGGTGATGGCGCAGTCGGCGGCGGGAGTAATCGCTACGGTATGCGGCGACGCGGGTGTTTTCACGGCATCGTCCGATGTCGTTGTCATGGTTGGTTACATCCTTGCGGAGAGTCGGGGTTCCGCGCCCTTATTCAGAAAGCAACGGTTAGAATCCCGGCGTTCACGCTGCCCGTGAAACTGACGGTTTATTATCGGGGTATCTTTGCAAAGGCATGGCTCAACATCACGCTAATGAGCAGAATACCCGCAAAAAATACCACGAGATTCGCTATTTTTGCCGTTGCGATTTTCCCGGCCCGGAATAAAATATAGCCGATGACCAGGTTAAGCAAACCCCACAGGACATTTACCGTCGGAGAGGACTTGCCTATGCCCGGAGGATTTGCGAACGGTGTCGGAAATGACAGGCCGGAAACGCCATGGATAAAATGCGGAACGAAATTGGCAAGAAACATGCCCGCAAAAAAGCATGCAACGTAATGATACCATTTCATAAGCCCGTCCTCTTCCGGGGAGATCCCCTGTAAAGTGTTTATGAAACAAAACCGTTTTGCCGCTGAATGGAATATTTCGCCATGACGGGAATTTCAACGACAAGGGTAATAAAATAAACGGATTTCCCCGGCCAAAGCAAGAAAAAATGGGCCCGCCGTTTCCCTTTTCTCCCGCCATGTTTTATCTTTAAAATTTCCGCTCGTCCAACAGGACGGAAATAAATCCTGAAAGGAGGCACGCCATGGCGAAAAAAGGTGCGACGCCGGAGGAAAGTCACGACGATCACGGCAGGAGCGCGGCAATCGAGCAGGCGGTAAGCCAGATCGAGAAGCAGCACGGCAAGGGGGCGATTATGCGGCTGGGAACCGCGGGGCTCAAGAGCGACGTTCCGGTCATATCAACCGGGTCGCTGTCGCTTGACCTTGCGCTCGGCGTCGGCGGCCTGCCCAAGGGAAGAGTCATCGAGATATTCGGCCCGGAATCATCGGGAAAAACCACGCTTGCGCTCCACGCGATCGCCAATGCGCAGCGTAAAGGCGGCATCGCGGTGCTCATCGATGCCGAATACGCCTTCGACGCCACCTATGCCAGGGGCCTGGGCGTTGATATCGACAACCTTCTTGTTTCGCAACCAGACACCGGCGAGCAGGCGCTCGAAATCGCCGATACCCTCATCCGGAGCAACGCCATCGATATCATCGTGGTCGACAGCGTCGCCGCGCTGGTGCCGGCGGCCGAAATCGAAGGAGAGATGGGCGACAGTCACATGGGGCTCCAGGCGCGGCTCATGTCGCAGGCGCTCCGGAAGCTCACCGGCATCCTGTCGAAATCCAACACCATCCTTATTTTTATCAACCAGCTTCGCATGAAAATCGGGGTCATGTTCGGCAATCCCGAAACGACCACCGGGGGCAACGCCCTTAAATTCTATGCTTCGGTGCGCATCGACATTCGTCGCATCGCCGCTATCAAGGACGGTGAGACGGTTATCGGCAGCCGCACGCGCGCAAAGGTCGTTAAAAATAAGGTCGCCCCGCCATTCCGTGACGCCGAGTTCGACATCCTGTACGGCAAGGGAATCTCCTTTGAAGGGGATGTGCTGGACCTTGCGGTCGAAATGCAGATCGTCGAAAAAAGCGGCGCCTGGTTCTCCTACCAGGGCGAACGGATCGGACAGGGGAGGGAGAAGGCCAGAGATTTTCTCACCTCACATCGCGATGTTCTGGAAGAAATAGAGAAAAAAGTGAGAGAGAAGGGCGCCGTCCATAAGGGAACTATCGCTCCGGAAGAGCCCGCGCCCGGAGAGTAGGAAGGTGTCGTTTACCTGGTGGAAATGGGGCGACGCTTCACGCCTGTGCCGGTTCTTGACAGCCTCTTCACTTGAAAATAGCGTCTCATGAAAACAACATCCAACGAGATCCGTGAGAAGTTCATCACCTTTTTTGAAGAGCGCGACCATCTATTCATCCGCAGCGCGCCGGTCGTTCCGCCGGACGATCCCACCCTCCTCTTTACCAACGCGGGGATGAACCAGTTCAAGTCGATTTTCCTGGGAGAAAATCCGCGCGGGCTCAAGCGGGCGGCGAACTCCCAGAAATGCATGCGTGTCTCGGGCAAGCACAACGACCTCGAAGAGGTGGGCCGCGATCACTACCACCACACTTTTTTCGAGATGCTCGGCAACTGGTCGTTCGGCGATTATTACAAGAAAGAGGCGATCCGCTGGGCATGGGAGCTTCTCACCGAGGTGTGGAAACTGCCCAGGGACCGGCTGTTCGCGACGGTGCACGCCACCGACGAGGAGGCAATCGCCTGTTGGCAAAGCGAAACCGATATCGCCCGCACCCGCATCCTTCCTTTTGGCGACAAGAGTAACTTCTGGGAGATGGGGGAGACCGGTCCGTGCGGACCATGCTCCGAAATTCACTTCGATATGGGCGATGCCGCCACGCGCGACGCCACCTTCTCGGACCCGATTGCGGGGGTAAATGGTGAGAACGCCCGGTACCGCGAGTTGTGGAATCTCGTTTTTATTCAATATAACAGAGAAAAGGGCGGGGCCCTCGTTCCGCTCGCCGCCAAGTTTGTGGATACCGGCATGGGGTTCGAGCGCCTCGTCGCCGTGCTCCAGGGGGTCGATTCGAACTACCATACCGATCTCTTCCGGCCCATCATCGCGGCTATCGAGGAGATCAGCGGCCGCGCCTACGATCCGGGCGCGGCCGGAACGGCGTTCCGGGTAGCCGCCGACCATATCCGCTCTCTTGTATTTGCCATAACCGACGGCGTTTTTCCTTCGAACGAAGGTCGGGGGTACGTGGTGCGCAGGCTCCTGCGCCGCGCGGCGCGTTTTGGCCGGGAACTCGGGCTCAACGGGCCCTATCTCTACCGGCTGGTCGCGCCTCTCCAGTCGTTAATGGGCGAGGCATTCCCGGAAATCAAGGAGCGTCGCGCCTATGTCGAGGAGGTGATCCGCGCCGAGGAGGAACGGTTCGGCGCGACGCTCGAACAGGGCCTCCAGAGATTCAACGTCATGGTCGACCTGAGCGTTAAACGCGGCGACACCCGGCTTTCCGGCGCCGATCTCTTTACCCTGTACGACACCTACGGATTCCCCATGGACCTTACCCGCCTCATGGCCTCGGAGAAGGGGCTTTCGGTGAACGAGGCGGAGTTCGAGCGCGCCATGGAGGAGCAGAAAGCGCGGGGACGCGAGGCGCGCAAGGCGGATGAGTCGGGCCTTTCGCCCGAGGGGTGGATCGACATCGCTCCCTGCAGCGGAACCGTTTTCGTCGGCTACGAGATGGATAACGCGGATGTCAACGTCTGCCGCTACAAGGTTCTCGACCGCGAGGATGGAACAACCGCCTATCTCCTCATTCTCGACAGAACGCCGTTCTATGCCTCATCCGGCGGTCAAGTGGGCGATGTCGGAATCCTCACCACCGCTTCGGGCAAAACCCTCTGGATCGACGATACGTTCAAATGGAACGACCTTGTCATCCAGCGCGCGTCGACCGACGCGGTTCTGATTCGCGACGACTTCACCAGACCGCTCATGGCGTCCATCCAGGGCGAGCGCCGCGCCGCGATCCGGCGCAACCACTCCGCGACCCACCTCCTGCAGGCGGCGCTCAGGAAGGAACTTGGCGGACACGTGAACCAGTCGGGATCGCGGGTGGACGATAAAAGCCTTCGCTTCGACTTTACCCATTTCAAGGCCCTCGAAGCGGACGAGATTGCCAGGGTGGAAAATCTCGTGAATGGATGGATCCTTGAAAATCTGACCGTGAACACCGATATCAAGGATGTCGAGACCGCGAAACGCGAAGGCGCGACGGCGCTCTTCGGCGAAAAGTACGGCGACTCGGTGCGCGTGGTATCCATGGGCGTCGTTTCCAAGGAGCTCTGCGGCGGAACGCACGTAAAAGCCACGGGGCAGATCGGCCTTTTCCACATTGTAGAGGAGTCGAGCATCGCCTCGGGCGTGCGGCGCATCGAGGCGATTACCGGTCTCGAAAGCGCGCGCCTCTTTCAGCAGAACGACCGGCTGCTTTCGCAGGCCGCAACGCTTCTGAAAAGTAACCGGGAATCCGTCATCGACCGGCTCCGCGCGACGATCGACGCGGCGGCCGAATTGCAGGCCAGGCTTGCCTCGCTTGCCGCCGAGCAGGCGCGGCTCACGGCGGATCTTATTCTCGAAACCGCCCTGACCCGGGAGGGAGCGGTGAAGTGGAACGTGCACACGCTCGGGAATACCGATAAGAAAAGCTTCAACGACATATTCAACGCGGTATCCGACGCCATCAAGCGCCAGAAACTCGATGCCGCGCTCGTCGTGCTCGCCGGCGTTACGGACGGCGCCGTCATGCTCTCGGCGTGCGCGGGAAACGCCGCTGTCAAATATGGCGCGCATTGCGGCGAGATCGTCAAGGCCGCGTCGGCCATCGTAGCGGGAAGCGGGGGAGGGTCCCCGTCCCGCGCGCAAGCGGGCGGCAGGGAGCCCGGCAGGCTTCCCGAGGCGCTCGCCGCGGCCGCCCGCCTCATCACCGAAAAAGTAAAGGCCGCGCCATGAAACGGCCATCCGTATTTGAGGCATTGCAAAAGAAGGTCGCGAAAGGCGCCCGGCAATACTGGATCCTGCTCGATCCGGACGACTTCTCGCCCCGCGAGGCTTCCCGCGTGGCGAAATCGGCCGGGAGCGCGGGCGGCGTTGACGCGGTCCTCATCGGCGGCAGCCTCCTGCGCCACAACTCATTCGATTTATTCGTCAAGTGCGTCCGCCGGAGCATCTCAATTCCGGTCATCCTGTTCCCCGGCGACGCGACGCAGCTTTCCGGCCATGCCGACGCGCTGCTCTACCTGTCGCTCATCTCGGGCCGCAACCCGGTGAACCTCATCGGCGAGCATGTCAAGGCCGCGCCGATCATCCGGAGACTCGGCATCGAACCCATCGCCACGGCCTACATGCTCGTGGAGTCCGGCGCGGTCACCTCGGTCGAGTTCATGAGCGACACCCGGCCGCTGCCGCGCGCAAAGCCCGACATCGCCGCGGCGCACGCCCTTGCCGCGCAGTACCTGGGCATGAAACTGGTCTATCTCGAAGCGGGCAGCGGCGCGCCGCGGACGGTTCCTTGCGAGATGATCCGCAAGGTGAAGGAGCTCATCGACATTCCCCTCATCGTGGGCGGGGGCATCCGCGACGCCGAAACCGCCGAAGCGATCCTCGCGGCCGGCGCGGACATCATCGTGACCGGGAACCTGCTGCAGAAGAAGGGCGGGGAGGAGATGATGAAAAAGATCGGGAAGGCGGTGAAGGGGTTCGGAAGGAAATAACAGTCGATTTGCAGAAAAAACAGCGCGCAGATAATTATTTGAACTTTTTTTCCTCTTTTTAATCCCCGTTTATTGACCATTTAACGGCCATTTAAATCCACTTTTTTAGAGCCACTGCGAAGCGCCGAGGGTGTGCCGCTGCGGGAGGGCCGAGTCAGGAAGGGCCAGGTCAGAATGAGGCAAGTATCACATTTTGAACCTTATGCCAGCTTTAATTTCGAAACCTGTATATTCTAAATGATAAGTAGGATCGTCCAAATAGTTCATTTCAAAAAACGGAATTACGTTTTCAACATGAAAATCGACCCCTGCACCTAAGACGAAACCAAGATCTGTTTTAAAATTGCCCGTTTCAACATTCTTTTCAACCAAAAGGCCTGATTGAGTCCACGTTCCCGTTGTTCTCAGCACCATACCAAGATTTAATCCCGCCAGCGCATATGGGCTAAACATAGACAATATTGGGAATTTAGCCTTGAAATTAAGCGGTATCACCAGTTCATCAAATTTGTCATCAACAGTTACAATTCCAGGGATACCCCCAATTCCCGAGGGGGTTTGGAAAGTAGAGTAGCCTTGCTCAGAATACTCTATTCCAGATTGAATAGAGAAATGCTTGCTGCATGATATGTCCAGCACTCCACCCGCCAATAATCCAGTTGTTGTTCCAGCATTTGTAAAGGTACCATTATCCGTGAGCCAATAATTTCCGTCACCTAATACTAACCCTGGCTGCACGCTCACCTGAGAAAACGCCGATGCCGAGAGTACGACAAGTGACGATATCGCTATACGCGCCAGGTGTTTTTCCATGGTATCCTCCTTACTACTAGAGAATTTCAAAATTCCCAAAGATATATTCTTTTCCTACAGAGTAATAAATATTCGTCCTCTACCGCAATTTGAAAATAATAAACGGGCATCGGTACAGGTATCCCTTGTTGTTATCACTATCCAGGATCGCTTCAGAACCCCTGCTCGTCGGAAGTCCATTTTTTCAGCGGTAGCGTCCCTCTACGTCCCCTTGCACAAAAGGCGCGACCTTGTTGATTGCCTTCGACATCCGGCAGATATTGTTTCTCCCCTGGTACGCGAGTATTTTTAGTAGCATCGGAAATTACTCGCGACTTTTTTCTGATGGAGGTTAATTTGATCGCATATCTTGAACGCTATCTCGACCGGGCAGTGGAAAAAGACCTTGCCCGAAAGATGGTGTTTATCGGCGGTCCAGCTTTTACTCGATGAAACCCGGGATGTCCTCACAAAGGACAAGATCAGGATATGCGGCGCGGAAATTTATTTAAAAGACCTGACGTGAATCGAGCGAATTGCATCCCTCCCCGCTATTTGTTTCTTCCGTCAATTCTTAAACTCCGATCATGATTTTTCACTTTTTGCCGAGCGAGTTTCCTACGCCGGATTTCCACTTTTTGCCGAATGACTTGGAATTTTTTCCTCTTTTTATTTAATCCCCGTTTTATGACCATTTAACAGCCATTTAACGGGCATTTAAACCCATTTTTTCGAGCCACTGCGAAGGGTTGGATGGCCGGAGAGCGATTGCCTGATGCAGCGTACCTGCGCCGGCCCGGCTACGGTTATATTGGGAAATTATTATGATTTGGAATAATTATGCCGAAATATTATATTATAACGTCCGTATTTATTACGATTGGAAATAATTATGCCTTGGGTTTTGCAAAAATCCGATTTCTTCGACAGTCGTTTTGAACGATTCAAAAAGAAGCATCGGGAAGAAGCAACGGCGGTTTTGGACAATTTGGACACCTATTTCAAGGCTTTGGAAAATGGAAGCAACCCGATAAATATCAATGCAGGGTTCATCCATCACGAGCCCGAAGGAATCAAGGCCATCGATCAAAAAGGCGGCAAAGGTAAGTTGATGCAAACCCGGCTTTATATCTATCCCGATTCCGCCGCGATGATTTTATACGTCATCAGCATTGGCACAAAAGTTGATCAGAAAGGCGACATCAGGGAGTGTCAGGATTACATACGACCGTTGAAAAGGAAGGGGTAACCATGGCTAAACAATTTTCATCCGTTCTGGATATGATCAAGGATTCTACCGAGGATAAGGATGAGGTAAAATCCTTGGCGGATCTTATTAACTCGAAGCAGATTTCAAAAACGCTTTTCGCCTTGCGGTGCAGGGCGAACATGAGCCAGGACGACGTCGCCCAAAAAATGAATTGCAGTCAGGGGAAAGTTTCAAAAATCGAAAATACCCGAGATACCGACCTTACCGTTCATGATCTTGTTCAATACTGTTCCGCGGTAAATATGCGGCTTGAAATAGGATTTTCCGATACCCGAATGACCATGGCCGATCAGGTGAAGTACCATTACTTCAGACTCAGGATTTTGCTTGATAAGATGCGCGAAATGGCGCGGGGCGATGAAACCATCGAAAAAGGAGTGGCGGACTTTACCAAAGAAGCCTTCATGAATATTTCATTCGGTTTACTTGACTGCGTTCAAAAAGCGTCGAAGACCAAACTGCCGGTGCCGCCGCTTCATGTTTCTACCCCGGTGACGATGGAAGATATCAACAGACATTCGGAGCATGAAACGAATATGGCTGCCGCCTGAGGTACAATTCTCGCTCGCGGCAGTTCCTGAACAGCGACGATTTCATGGACATTCGCTTAAGACGTACCGGGGCCAGGAGGCCGAACCATAAAACGGTATATAGGCGTATTATGTACCGGTACACCCACCCGGAGATATTTGGCTGATTTTCCGCGCACGGGACGGTTTTAAGTGTAGAATAGGTATTAAGGCGGCCATCTAGTTATGAATGCAACACGGATCAATATTGTAAAGTAGCTTTCTGAACATTGACGTATATTTTTCTTTCCCAAGTTGCATTTCTTTTCCTTGACATGTCTCAAACCCCAAGTTTGTGTAGAAGCCTATTCGTTCATCTATTGCCCAAAGGTTAATACCAATGCAATTGTTGGAACGAGCCCAAGATTCAGCCCATCTCATTAAGTTTTGCCCTATTTTTTGCCCTACGCATTTTTTATCGCTTGCAACGGAATCAATAAAAAGGGTCTTGTCATTCAATGTAAAACTGATAAACCCGCTAATTTCAGGACCATTTTCATAAACATAAACTTGGTTTGAACCTGCAACGCATTCATACCAAAAATCTGCCCACGTAAATCTGTCAATAGATTCAAGACCGCATTGGAATTTTATTTTCTCTGTTGCATCATCAGAAGTTAGTTTTCTAATTGTTCCAAAGGGCATTATGCGATTATTAGGAATCTCATCCAATAAGAAAAATGCCCTATCATGATCTGCTATAATTAAACCGAAAAAATTAGGAATAAATGATGAACCTGCCTTTAAAACCAAGGAATAGGATGTAATTTTTTCGACACCAAGCTCCCTTAGCATCTTGGTTGCAGAAAGCATGGAGGACCCGGAATGAATTGCGCCGTCGAGGATTAAAACGTTGCATTTTGAATTAAGAATATTTTTGTCGGCGGGGTTATCGAATACAATGGATTTTGAATCTCTATCACATTGCAATGGAATAACAAGAATTCTTTGACGATATTCTAAAGGAAAATAGTCATATAAGAAATCCGCCAATTCATCGCCGGATTTCCCTATCGTGCACCATATGCATGGAAAGGAATCGTTTAATTTATTTAACCGATTTGCGAAATCCTTTGCATACTGCGAAACTTCTTCTTTACCGATAAAATAAGTATGCAAGTCAAGTTCCGTGAACCGGTCGATGAATCAAGATGGGATGCTCATCAATTTCTTTACCTAATAAATCAAAATAGCAATCGCTACACACAAACCCCTTCGATATTTTGCGGTTACCCGTAAGGGTTTCTTGCAAAGGCTTTCCGCACTCTTCACATTTGGGGGTGTTCGAAAAATCCCCTCTGCGAGTCTTCATTGCATCTCGAAAACTATCCAAAGTAAAAGCCATTAAGGGCCTCCTTCCTTAAAAGCATTTTTATGCAAAAAAAATCCCAACCCGCCTTTGATTTAAGGCTTCCCTTTTTTATAAACAACATTTTCTTCATCTGTTCTACAGGGACACTAAGAAAACTACTGGCTGGTTTCATCGGGCTCATTTTTTAGACCAAGCCTCTTTTTATAACCAATACGAAAATAGTTAAGAACAAATTGGATATGGAAGCAATCTATTCTACCAACATTGGCAACATTTCTTTATAATCGCGCAAAAAACGTGCCAAACCGCCTAAAAACCCCTCCAAATGCATTATTCCCTTTATGCCCAATTCGGCGAAAAATGACCGAGATGTCGAAAATTGACAAATGGCCGCATGCCGAGGCGTTTTCCTATTTAGAAAGTACCTTTTTTTGCCTAACCGGAAAAGAAAGCACCCCTTCGATTTGTAAGAGCCAACTCCTCAAACCGCTCCGGCCCCAGTTCCTCGAAGTCCTTCTGTAACACCTTGATATAATTCCAGTTATTGCCCGTGAGGGTGGTCGCGTGACTGCACCAGATGCGGGCGGCGTCGTCCTTGAGGGCGACTTCGATGTCCTCTCGGCCCTTGGTTTCAATGATCCAGTATGAGCCGTCCTTGAGCCGCGCGACGAAATCCGGGAAGTAATTGCGTAGATTCGCCCGCGTATCCGTGTACTGAATGCAGAAGCCGAATTGCTCCGGCAGCTTTGCAAATGCGGAAACGTCTTCGGCATTGTGTAGAAAAGAGGCGAAATCGCGTTCATAATCGTTATGACACGCTACAAGATTAAATATAGTTTTCGCAGATTCAAGGGTAAGCCGCGAGAACGGGAAGGGCGGCGTCGATGAAAGCGGTCTGCCGGAGTTCACGAGTTCCGGAATTTTTTCCTCAACGACCAGTTCCCGCAAGAGCTTCTCAAACTCCTTGAGCACTACGAAGCAGGCAAGACGACTTCCCACCGCCTTCACGACGAGCGGATCGCCAAGGTTTACTTGCTTTCCGAATGCTCGATATTCGAAGAACTCCCGCAGTTTGGGGGCAAGCGCCGCGAACTGCGAAGGGAGCTTTATTTCCTGCGATATACGGCGGGCATAGTAACCAATCACCTCTTCAGCAGTTTGGGCTTCCGGTATTTCATACTGCCGTTCAAAGAGCTTCTCGTCGGTGAGAATGTCCCGGCCTTCATACATGAATTTTTTCGCCCCGGCGCTATCCTTTGATCCAAGCGGCAACGGATCGATTTTTATTTTCTGCACGTCAAGCGCGGCGATCTCATCGGCAAGGGATTTCTTGCGGGTGAGAATCGGCGTCAGTTCGGGGATGGCGATATCCGCCGACAGCTTCTCCGGGTCCGGGGCAATGGTGATGATTTTCAGCCGGTCTTTGCCGACTTCAAAAGTATCGAGTTGGAAATCTTCGATCTTTTCCAGATCGTCGATAAATTCAAGGAAGGTCTTGTTTCCGATGATGTCAACGCGCTCGGTGTAGCCGCCGGACAGATCGCCCCTGAACATGAGCCGCAAGCCCCTTCCGATGGCCTGCTCCGGCAGGATGTTCGCCTTTGAGGTGTACGGGCGCAAACCCACCACGACCGTCACGTTTTGCACGTCCCACCCCTCGCGAAGCATAAGGACAGAGACGATGGCATTGACCGTGGATTTTTCCTGATCCACGTTCCTTGCAAGTTTACGGGCTTCCTCCACATCGCCTTTGGAAACTTCACCCTTACTGTCGGTATGGATGATAAGAGTCTTATCGCCGCCGAAATCGGAAGGGTATTTAGTCCGCAACCATTCGCCGATGTCATCCGCCTCAGCCGTGCTGTTCATCATGATAAACAGAATCGGCTTCTTCTTGAGTCCTTTAAGTTGCTTCTCATACTCTTTCCAGCGACATACGCCAGCGGTAAGGAAGCCCGCATAGCGGACATTTGAGACGCTTGAACGCCCTTCGTCGATATGCGAAATCCCCTTTACCGGGCGCTTGACCAGACCGTCAGCTATCGCCTGCTTCAAAGGGTAATCGGATATCGTCCAGGGAAAGAGCGCGCCTTTTGAATACCGGGGCGTGGCGGAAAAATCGACTTGCGCGGCAAGCGGCTTTCGTGCGTGAAGCCCTCGTAAGAATTTATTCCATTCGCTCTCTTCATCGTGGGTGTGGTGCGCCTCATCGTTGAGCACCATGACCGGGCCATCGAGCTTCGCGATCCGGTCGTCGAAATCGGATATCTCATTCTTCTGGGTCGGCGGAACAGCGCCGAGCATGGCCGTCATGATTTCCGGCTCTTTATCGCTCTGGCTTTCGCTGCGATCATAAAACTGCTGAATGTTGCTGAGGAAGAGATTGCCCGCGCTTGACGACCGTTCCGGGTCGCCGCGCATGTAATACTGCATGTCCCACCACACATTATAATGGCGCGGAATAAGCGGATCGTTTTTGAAGATCAAACCGTTTCCAAAATCAAGCTGAAGACGCTCGAATACAATGACATTCGGCGCAAGAATGAGAAAGGTCTTCGCGTAATCGTCCCTTCCCTCCTTGACAGCATTGGCGAACTGCCAGACGACCGCAAGAGCCATTACCTTGGTCTTGCCGCTTCCGGTCGCCATTTTTATACAGTAGCGGGCGAAATCGTCGTAGGGCGGCAGCCGGATGTTTTTGTTATCATACGAGAAGTTTTCAAGCAGGGCTTTGCGCGAGCGAATATTACGCACTTCAAAAAGATAGATGGCCGTCTCAATCGCCTCTTTCTGGGCGGCGTGGTATTTGAACGGCTTGCCGGTTGATAACAGGTGATCGGTGAAAAACCAATAGTTGAGAAGCTCCCGCGTGGTGTCGGTTATCCCCTTATAGTCGGATGCCCGCCACGAAGCGACGGCCTCCCGCAGCGCCGGAACGCAGGGAGCGGTGCGGGAAAGAAGAATATCTTCGAAGAGTTCGGACTGGTGCGGGTTTCCTTTACGGGCCATCAGCCGACCTCCACGGATAATAATTTCGTGGTATCGTTGCCGAGAATATCGATTACTTTGACAAGCACGGAGTAGCTGCCGGCTTTTTCATACGTATAGACGGCGGAGAGTTCGATTTTCGGTTCCTTGCGGGAGCGGTAGCTCTGCCACTGGTTATGGAATGCGTCGTTTTTATAATCCCAATCTATCGCCCAATAGTCGATCCACTGGCTCCAATGGGAAATATTCTTCTGCACCTCTTCGGGCACGTCGTCAGGCGGAACGATGAAATTTTCGAGGGTGACGCTCAAATCCCTCTTTGACTTTTTCGTTTTTACCTCAAGCGAAGCCATTTCGAAGAATTTAATATCGCCCTGCTCGACGGCTTTCTTTTCGAGCACTTCATGAGGAATCTTCTTGAATTTAAGATCAAGCTTGTTCGACGCCGCGTATTGACGCGCCGTCTCGTTGATCTCAAAGGCGAAATCCCACCCTAAGACATCGACCCCGCTCCGGTTTATCTCTTTGCTCTTGCCGACCGATTTCCAGAACTCCTGAATGATCGCCTTGATATCGCCAAGGCTGACGGGAGAATCGACCGCGCCGACATGGACCATGCGGCCCGCCTTCGCGCCATGAAGCCAGACATGACCGCTTACCGGGCGGGCCTGGTAGAGATCAAGAATGAAGTTCCGATACGCCTTCTCCTGATCGAGACGGCTTTGCGGCTGGTGAAACTCGGCGGCGATCCACTGTTGACGCTCGTACTTGCCAAGGTTCTGGACGATGAAGGGCTTGACGTTCGGTATCTGAAGGAGGCGTTTGCGCGTGGTGTGAATGGCGAAGCGGCCAAGGTCGCAGGTGATCCAGCGGCGATTGAGCTTTTCGGCAACGGCGGCAGTGGTGCCGGAACCGCAGAAACAATCGAGAACAAGATCAGATTCATTGGAGGAGGCTTTTAGAATTCGTTCCAATAATGCTTCTGGCTTTTGGGTTGCGTAAGTAGTTTTCTCTGCTGACCACCCTCTAACCATGCTTATGTCATCCCACCACGTACCTACTTGAACGCCTTTAGTATCTTCCAAATAGCGTTTTTCCATTGGCACATTGCCAGGCTTTGTCTGAACTACGCGGCCTGCTTTGATTAAATCTTGCATTCTTTGCTTTGAATAACGCCAAGATCGAGTAACACCCATAACCTCATACACTGGATTGCCTTTAGCCGCACCACCTGGGCCGAGCATATTCTCCATTTTCCAAGCGCGGCCATCAGGATCTTTATATTTATAAAAATTCTTTATATATTCTTGACTCAACGGAACAAATAAGGGGTTCCAAGTTGCCGATTTTGATTTTGCATAAAAAAGAATTACATCATGAACACGCGAATAATGCTTGCTTCCCTGCGTTGAATCTCCCTTCGCATCAGAGCGTTTCCATACAATTTCATTAACAAATTTATCTGCACCAAAAACTTCATCAAGCACAGCTTTTGCATAATGACTAACATGCCAGTCAAGATGCACGTAAATACTGCCGTTTTCAGAAAGTAGTGAATCCAAATGTAGCACAGCCTCATAGAACCAATGAAGATAACTATCAATTCCTTTCCCCCACGTATCCCTATACGCCTTCTGTTCAATAATGCTCGGTTCCTTCACAAAGCTTGTTTCTTCATTGTCTTCGTTTTCCGGATCGTCCGGTATCGTCGCCGTGAACGAGAAATTCGCCCCGGTATCGAACGGGGGGTCGATATAGATGAGGTTCACCTTTCCCGCGAATTCGGGCAAAAGCGACGGCAACACGTATTTCTTATCGCCCCAGATGAGTCGGTTGCGCCACTCCGTATCTTTCCCGGCTGAGAAGAGGTCGAGCGCGGTCTGGCGCTCCTGGACGCTCTCGTTGACCGTCTCGACGGTCTGGAACGGGAGCGCGATGCGCACGGGCGCGGTTTTCCTGCCGTCTTTGTATTTGCCTTCCCAGAGGATTTCGGTCATGCGCGGGCCCTTCGGTTCGTGGCGGGGTTTCATAAAAAATGAAAGGTGGTCAGGGTTTTAATATAAATATCCCCCCTGGTCCCGATCAAAAAGAGACGGAACCTTCAGAAATCAAGAAGCATAAAAAATCAAGAACGTTTTCAACGAAGAGCCAATGCACTTTATCAGGTGTGAAACAATCGTTTCGCGCCGAGGCCGATGAGGGACGATAGAACGACGACCAGGACGAATACCGCGAGGGTTTCGAGCAGCACGGCGCGGTAGCGCAAGTCCCTGACCACGGCCATGTAAAAAGTGAAGACAACGATGATCGTGAGGACTGCCGCCGCTCCGAGCGCGAGCGCCGCGTAGCAATTGATAAGGAGTAAATAAGGCAGCGCGATAACGAGCACGACGCCCAGGTAAATTCCGCCGGCCCAGGCGATCGCTGTGAGGGGGCTCCGGCCCGCGGCATGGGCATCCCCTTTCTCGGCCTTTTGCGACAGATACTCGGAGGCCGATATGGCCAGCGTGGCCGCGATGCCGCTGATCAGTATGGTTGATCCGATAAGCCCGGCGTTGCCCATGGCAAATGTCAACCCCACGGCGATGCCGGAGAATTCCTGAATGGAGTTGTTGAGCGCCAGCACCATCGTGCCCATGTAGGAGAGTCGCTCTTCGGTGATAAGCCCGATGAGCAACCGCTCGTGCGCAGCCTCATCCCTGATAATCTGCGCGATCTCGGGCATGGTATCGCCGAAGTGGCTGTATGCTTTTTCCGCGCGTTTTTCCCCGTTTTCCATGACCTTCATCCCAAACGTCAACCCGAAGAGCCGGGCGCAGAGCCGGTAGAAGCGGGTCTTCAGCCAGTCGGGGCGGACCTCCTGATTGGTGTATTTGAAAAATTGATGATAGTGCCCGAGCTCGTCCGCGGCGATGCGCTCAAGGATTTCGCGGTTCTTTTCTTTCGCCCGGCGCGCATAGGCGCGATACACGAAGTGCTCGGTGATTTCGTTGCGCTGGAAGGCGAGAAGGATTTTCTGCATGGAATCAAAATACATCGTATAAGAACTGGTAATTATCCAGCTCGCTGGCGGAGATCTCCGTGCAGCTTCCGGGTGAACCACGGACCTGCCGGCGGGCGGTCACGCCGTTTTAAAGGTTCCTCAACCGCCCTTTAAAGGTCTTTTAAACGTTTTTTTACCGCGTTTCGTGGATAAAATTCCCGGTTTATGTTAAGTCATGTACAATTTGCCGCGGACGCGAAAAGGCCGGTTTTACTTGACAAAATGGGTATACAGGCGGGGAAACAAAAAACCACCCTGGAGGGCACATCTTCGAAGAAGGGGGAGCCCCACGGATAAAGAGGGGCGTTGAGGGTTTTTCGAAGAGGCTACTCCACCAGAGTGGTTTTCTCGATTACATCTCCATTATTCGTAACGGCATGAGCAGAAAAAGGTCATCGCTTGGTTTCTCCTTCTCCTTCTCATAAACCGGAAAGATCAAACACGCGCTGATCTGGGTATTCATCTGTAATTTAATTTTCGGCGTCTTAGCGATGTCTATAATTTCATTAAAGTACTGCGCGTTGAATCCGATCTGATGGGGGTCCCCGTGGTACTCTATGGGTATTTTCTCCTTGGCCTCGCCGCCTATTTCCTTATTAACGACAGCCACTTCCAGCGTATTTTCGGCGAAACTGAACTTTACAAGGTGTGTTTTCTGGTTGGAGAGGACCATGGCGCGCCGGATGGCGTTCAAGAGCGATGCGCGGTCTATGATCGCCTCCTTCGGGTTGTTGGTCGGAATAACCTTGTTGTAGTCAGGATAGGGGCCGTCGATCAGCTTCGTGCACAGCACGAATGATCCTGCCGAGAAAATCATATACTTTTCGTTGACGGTTACCCGGATATTTTCACTGTTTTTCTCACCGATGATACGAACCAGGTGATTCAGGCTCTTGGGCGACACGATGCTGCTGAATTTTTCCTTTACGGGAAACGCTCCATTGATGAAACAGCTGCCCAAGCGGTGACCGTCGGTGGCGATCATGCCGGTTTTCGAGGGATGATTCTCCCAGAGAATACCCGCAAGGCATGCTCTCGATTCGTCCTTCGCCGCGGCAAAGGAACTCTTCGGTATCATTGTTTTTAACAAAGCGGAGTTTATTTCAAACGTCGTTCCTCCGTTTATTTCGGGAAATCCCGGGAAATCTCCGGTATCCGCGCCCGCAATTTTGCACTTGAAATTTCTTTCGGTTCCAAAATTGATGACGTTATCCTCAACGGAGACAGTGACCTGCCCGTCGGGAAGTTCCCGCACAATTTCGAAGACCCTTCGGGCGTTCGCGGTAACATCGAACGGCTCGGTATCCCCGGACACGTTGGTAATAATCCTTATCGATTGATCGAGATCGGTAGCGGTAATCTCAAGCTGCTCGTTCTGATAGGAAATTTTGAAATTAGATAATATCTGAAGTGAGCTTTTGAGGGGAATAATAGGGTACACTTTTTGCAGGATATCATAAAAAGATTGATTGGAAATTGAAAAGGCCATAAGAGCAGCTCCGATCGTGTTCTTTTTAGTAGTAAGCCAGGGTGCCGATGAAACCAATAAAAGGTAAAAATATAGTTATCGCCCGCATACGAAATGAACTGTATCGAAAATAATATACTCTCACTAAATAAACATTGAGAAACCAATAGTTATCCACACGCCTATTTTTTAAAATCACTCCTTAAGAAAACAAGTAAAAGATAGTAGATGTGTGCATAACTGGGAAAAGAAACGTAACAATATGAAAATCAAGATCATAAAACTATAGTGTAATGTTGATTATCCATTAAGAAGGTATTGGTAATCTCACGTTTTGAGGGAATTAATGATGTACTCTATGTCATGCATCAGCAATTCATCGTTTTTTTTAAGGTTTTCAACATTCTTAATAGCGTGGATTACCGTACTATGATCTCTCCCGCCAAAATGCAACCCGATGGTTTTCAGGGAGTATTTTGTAATGGACTTTGAAACATACATGCCTACCTGTCGGCAGAGCGCTACCTCTTTTCTGCGATCTTTTTCCCTGATCTTGTTCACGGGAATTTTATAATATTGACCGACCTTTTCGATTATTTCATCGAGAGAAATATTCATCTTATGGTTTATATCAGTGTCTTTCAAGACACTGCGGACAAAATCTATGGTTATATCGGATTTTGTAATTGAGGCGTAAGCCAGGAGTTTTATAATGACGCCTTCGAGGTCACGCACATTCGAAGGTACCTGTTCCGCTATAAAACAAAGTATATTCTCGCCGATATTAAGATTATCCTCCTCGGCTTTTTTCTTCAAAATTGCTACGCGGGTTTCAAAATTCGGAGGCTGGATGTCGACGCAAAGCCCCCATTGAAAACGCGAGATCAGGCGATCCTGAAGTCCCGCGATTTCATGGGGAGGAATGTCCGAAGTGAGCGCTATCTGCTTTCCGTTTTTGTGGAGATTATTGAAAATATGAAAGAACTCTTCCTGAGAACTTTCTTTACCGGAAAAAAACTGGACATCGTCGACAAGTAAGATATCCGCATTTTTAAAATAGGTGGAGAATTTTTTTGTGTTGTTGGTCTTGATCGTATCGATAAAGGACAGATAGAACTCTTCGGCGGTGCTGTAAATGACGGAGCAGCGGGGGTTATTTAAAAGAGCATGATTACCGATGGCCTGCAAAAGATGGGTTTTTCCGAGGCCGACGGAGCCGTAGATCAATAGAGGGTTGAATTTAGTCTTGCCGGGCGCTACGGCGACAGCCGAGGCGGCGGACTGGGCAAACTGATTGTTGGAACCGACCACGAAACTATCCATGGTATACCGACGATTAAGCCGGAGAAACGGCGCCGAAGAAGATGAACTATTGTCGGGCTTACTGGCGGATAAGTCATCCCGGGAATCAAAAACGATATGAATATCTCTGATATCGGGTGAAAATGTCCTGGCCGAAAGCAGAAGACTTTTCTTATAGTGTTTTTCAAGATGTTCAGCGATATATTTATTCGGCGACGTGAGCGAAAGAACTGGATAATCGGTGTTTTCAGTTACTGAGAGAGGACGGAATAGTGTTTCAAATCGATAGGCATCGATAGAGCGGGAGAGATGCTCGAGAACATTTTGCCATAAGAGGGAGTGATTCATAATTGAGGGTAGGAGTAAAAATAGTATCTGACGGAAATCGGTGGAGAGGAGGTATTATCGTGTCCGCCAACCGCCGGTTGTTGGTAAGAGATAGCAGCGGAGTCCGGGCGATTGGTATTTTATAGAGCCGGATGCCGGTTACAATAAAATAATTCTGAAAATTACAACTGCGTAAGGCATATATCATCATCAACGGTTTTTTATCGGAGAACATGCTATGAAAAGAACCTATCAGCCATCAAAGCGCAAGAGAACCAACACCCATGGGTTCAGGAAAAGAATGTCTACCAAAGGGGGAAGAAAAGTCCTTTCTGCGCGCCGGAGAAAAGGACGAGTAAAGCTTACCGTGTCAGATGAATAATCGTGCTGCCTGTGGTGAAAGGATCAATCGAGAGCCTTCGCGGAAACACAGGGTGCATCGCTTTGGGAAAAGCCTTAAAATCAAGAGAAGCCGGGAAATCGGTTCGTTACTGCATGACGGACAACGATATGCCTGCCGGTATTTTACCATTTTCTATTGTAGCAACGGGCTGAACCGAAGCCGGTATGCGTTCATAACGCCGGCAGCCATCGGTTCCGCCGTTTACCGCAATAAAACAAGGCGGGTCATGCGGGAGCTTTTGAGAAAAGGACCGTGCGATGGATTGCATCTCGATATTCTTTTCAAACTCAACACCCTTGCCGGGTTGGTGAACGCTGATACGCTCAAAGGGGTTCTTACGCTGTGGTACGACACCTTAAAAAAATAGCGGCCGGAATTTTCAGATGTGCGGTGAACGGCATAAAAGTTCTTTTTCAAATGCCGCAGGGCTGCTGCAGGTTCTATCCATCGTGCACCGACTATGCCGCAGACGCAATAGAAACCCAGCCTGTCGCGAAGGCCGTTCCGCGTATCATAAAAAGAGTCATGAAATGCCATCCCTTTTCGCGGGGTGGATTTGATCCGGTTTTAGAGCCGCCATCCGCAGGAAAGGTTGAACTGCGTGAATAAGAATACCTTGTTTGCTATTGTCCTCATTATGGCGACCGTGGCGTTTTTTTCCAGCACCACGTGGCAGAAATTCTACTATAATAAAATTCTCAACGAGCCGCTTCCCGCCACCTATGTTTCCAAAGCGCCATCGGCCGCTCCCGGGGAAACGCCAGCCGAAAATACGGCCTCCGCTACTCAGAACGCCGCGGTTCAGGAAAAGCCTTCCGCATCTTCCGTAGCGACCGCAACTGCGGTCGCTACGGTCAAGTGCGACACCATCTGGGTTGAAACCGATAAGATTATCGTCGGAATCAGCGAACGTGGCGCGAGGATCATCTCGCTGCAGATGAAGGAGTATAACAGCAGCCATCTCTCCCATGCGAAACTTGCCGGCGGTTACGTTGACCTTATTCAAAAGAACAGTCCGGGTGGAGCAGGGTTGACGATCAATAACAGTTGCTACGACGATGCGATGTTTACGCCTGAAGTTGCAATACCCGGTAATAAAGTTACGGTAACTCTGAAAAATCAATTCGCTTTGTCGTTAATGGCGCACGATCCCGCAACAAGGGCTGAGATTAAAAAGCAGTTTTTATTCAGCGGGGATGATTATCGGATAGGTTTCAACGTCTCCGGGAGTCAGCTCAACAACAGTAAAGTGACCATTTCGTGGCCGGCCGGGATTGCCGAAAGTGAGCTGCTGACACCTGGACGTTCTTCGCAAACTGAAGAAAGAGTCGCGCACTATGGCGATGGCACCGATGTTGAACATATTCGATTCAACAAGGCCGACGAAAAGGAAGATGTAAGCGGCTTCTACCGATGGGTCGGCGTGTCGTCAAAATACTTCTTCGAGGCGATCGTTGCCGATACTACTCGCGATGCGGATATTAAGATAATATCAATTGAAGATACCAACCATAGTGCTGTAAATGGAAAAAGGGGTAATATAAAGTTGGTTAATTATTCCATGAGTTATCAATTTACCGCGCAGGGGAGCACTGCCTCTTTCTGGTTCTACGCCGGCCCGTCCAGGTATCTTGATCTGAAAAAATACGGTTTGCAGTTCCAGAAGATAATGTTTCCGGTTCTTGGCTGGACCAAGATGTTTTTCTGGGCCGATAAATGGTTTCCGCCGATAGCGGAGTTTGTCTTATGGGTGCTATTAATGCTCTTCAAGGTCACCAGGGATTACGGTGTCTCTATTCTGCTCCTTACAATTCTTTCACGGATTGTTACCTACCCGCTTACGCAGAGCAGCATGAAGTCCATGAACCGCATGAAAGACCTGCAGCCGAAGATCAATGCGATCCGCGCCAAATACAAAAGTAATCCCCAGAAGATGAACGAAGCCACCATGGCGCTTTACAAAGCTGAAGGAGTAAACCCGCTCAATCCGGGATGCCTGCCTATGTTTCTCCAGATGCCCATTTTTATTGCGCTCTTCGTGGTGCTCAGAAAAGCAATCGAGCTGCGCGGCGCAGGAACGATTCTCGTTCCCTGGGTGCATGACCTTTCGCAGCCGGAGTCGGTTTATAATTTTGGAAATATTATCCCCGGTGGAATACCGATGTATGGATCAAATTTTGCCATTATTCCGATAATTATGGCCATTCTAACCTATTTCCAGAATAAAATGACCATAAAGGATCCGAACCAGAAGATGATGATCTACTTTATGCCGATCTTCATGCTGGTTTTATTCAATAATTTTGCATCAGGCCTCGTTCTATACTGGACCCTTTCGAGCGCCCTTGGTCTTCTTCAGCAATACTTGATGAACCGCTCCTCGCCGCAGCGGGCGGTTGCAGTGCAGGGAAACGGTGCAACTCCTCCGAGATCGGAACGACCCTCAACTCGCCGGAAATAGACCATGCCGGCGAATAAAACAATCGTTGCCGTTTCAACCCCATCAGGGAGAGGAGCGCTTGCTCTTCTCCGTCTTTCAGGCCCGGATGCATTTTCAATTACCGCGAAATGCTTGAAAGAAAAAACGCTTTTCAAAACAGCAGAAGTGCGATATATAGGACTTTATACCATTATTGACCCTTTCCGCCTGAAAACAATCGATCAAGTTACCATAATTAAATACTCTGCCCCACGGTCTTACACGGGCGAAAATATGGTGGAAATTATAGGCCATGGCGGAAAGTTCATTGTACATGAACTCCTTAAAGCTTTGAAAACGGCCGGGGCAAAAGGGGCGGAAAGGGGCGAGTTTACCAGGCGCGCTCTCGTGAATGGAAAAATCGACCTTTTAAAGGCAGAGGCAATCCAGGGCATCATTGAAAGTGAAAACCAAACGGGTCTTGCCTGCGCAAGGAAATTTTATTCGGGAGAATCCTTGTCGGTTTTTTCTCGTTGGCGGGAAGAGCTCATGGGTCTTCTTGAGGGAATCGAGGCATGGATTGAATTTGAAGAAGAGGAGGGAGCGAAAGATCGGGCGGCAGGGAAAGAAAATTTGGATCGATTTATTAGAGTTCTTGGTGAAGATCTTCAAAGAAGGGAAAGGATCAAGATTATCGATGATGGGCTGAAAGTGGTTATCGCCGGTCCTGCAAATGCAGGTAAATCGACTCTTTTTAATCGACTGCTCGGCTTCGATCGAACCATCGTTCATAACACTCCGGGTACGACGCGCGACATGGTGAGTGAACATGTCATGATCGGTGATAATGAGGTTCAGCTGATTGACAGCGCCGGATTTCGAGAAGCGGAGAATGAAGTAGAAAAAAAGGGAATCGAACGGTCGAGAGAGGCGATACGTGGCGCATCAATCGTTCTCTGGGTTACTGCTGCCGATGAAAAATTAGTACAAACCGAATTAGAAGAGATCGAAAAGAAGAGAGGATCTCCAATGCTATGCATAATAAATAAAATCGATAAAGGTGATAGGACGGAAAAGGAAAGGGAATTTAATCGAGCGGGAATCCAGAATATAGCGATAAGTCTATTGAAACAAAATCAGATTGAAGGGATCGAAAGCGCGTTGAAAGTAATGGTAGAAAAAATCAAGGAAGAAATCCAAGTACCCGAATTCATTTTAAACGACAGGCACGAAGAGATTGTGCGGTCCTTGTTGGAGGCATTAAAAGGCGCAAACAAAGCATGGGACCAGGCGGAAATTGCAGCCATGCATCTTAAGGGCGCGATTGGATACTTCGATGAGTTTTTTGGGAAATCCGCCCCTGAAACGATCATGGATAAAATTTTTGAAAAGTTTTGTATAGGAAAATAAATGAAAATGGAAGAACTCTGCTCATTTAGAAATAACCCATAAATTATCCACAACTTATCCAATGCTGACTATAGGGGAAAATAATAATTGAATAGGTAATGTTTCACGTGAAACATCAGAAAATAAAAACAAGGGAAGATGTATCCTCTGAATGCGTAGGTATTGTTCCACGTGAAACAATTTTATTCTTGAGCCCCATCGGTAGCTTTAATTTCTTAAATTTTTCAGGTGAAAACCATGGACTTTGATCTTATTGTTATCGGCGCTGGACACGCAGGGATCGAAGCGGCCAATATAGCGGCGAAAAAAAATTTCAAGGTCCTTCTGATAACAAACAATATCGATCTGATTGGGCAGATGTCCTGCAACCCTGCAATAGGGGGCATTGCCAAAGGAAATATCGTACGGGAAATCGACGCTCTTGGCGGACTTATGGGGAGGCTCATCGATCGAGCGGGAATCCATTTTCGCATGCTCAATAGAAGCAAAGGCGCAGCAGTCTGGGGACCCCGTGCCCAGGCGGATAAGGTCGTTTATCGATCGATAGCAAAGGCGGAACTCGAGAAACATAAGACGCTCTTTATACTGCAAGGCATGGTAAAGCGACTGCTGGTCAAAGGTGATGAAATTTCCGGTGTGGAAATGGATTCCGGAGAAAAGATTTCCTGCCGCGCCATTGTTCTCGCTATGGGTACTTTCCTGAATGGCCTCATTCATATAGGACTATCATCGCAACACGGGGGGCGAAGTGGAGAACCTCCGGCAACGGGTCTAACCGAATCGATTGCCTGTCTTGGTATCAAAACCGGGAGATTAA
Source organism: Chitinispirillaceae bacterium (assembly GCA_049521335.1). Taxonomy (GTDB): domain Bacteria; phylum Fibrobacterota; class Chitinivibrionia; order Chitinivibrionales; family Chitinispirillaceae; genus BOG-1184. Next base: position 48,540 of record JBEKOX010000001.1, on the reverse strand, counting down.
AAACCGGGACACCGCCGAGGATCGATGGCCGAACCGTCAATTATGAACGGCTCGAGGTACAACAGGGTGACGATGAACCATGGCCATTTTCATTTGCAACCTTCGGCCCGCTCCAAAACCATGCCGTCTGTTGGATAACAAAAAGTAATAAACTGACCCATGCTATAATAAGGGATAACCTCGATAGATCCCCGCTCTACTCTGGAAAGATAAAAAGCATCGGACCCAGATATTGTCCTTCCATTGAAGATAAAGTTGTTCGATTTGGAGAGAGAGATGCGCATGTTTTATTTTTAGAACCAGAGAGTTGCAGCAATAGTGAGCTTTATCTCAACGGCTTATCAACATCACTGCCGTTTGATGTACAGAAGAAGCTGGTACAAAGCATTGAGGGGCTCGAAAATGCTCAAATTCTTCGACCGGGATATGCGGTTGAATATGATTTCTTTCCGCCAGTGCAGTTGCGAAGCACGCTTGAATCACGATCAATTCGGCGTTTGTTTTTCGCCGGTCAAATAAACGGTACGTCTGGGTACGAAGAAGCGGCATGCCAGGGGCTGGTAGCGGGAATTAACGCAATCCAGAAGTTGAACGGCGATTCCGAATTTACACTCGGCCGTGAATCGTCGTATATTGGTGTGTTGATAGATGATCTGGTAACGCGGGGCACGGAAGAGCCTTACCGCATGTTTACTTCACGGGCCGAGTATCGCCTGAGACTCCGACAAGACAACTGTGACGAAAGGCTCATGCCGATTGCCTTTAAACTCGGTTTCATCGAGCAGGAGTTGTACGATCATCGCCGAAGGGGTTGGGAGTCCAAGACAAGGGGAATCGAGGAGCTGAAGTCGGTCCGGATTGAACCGGAGACGTGGAGGAAGTTCTTTGATGAGCCTTTAGCGCAACCGACAAGGGCGATAGACCTTCTTAAAAGACCGGCAGTAACGCTTGAAAAATTGATGCAATGCGGTCGATTCAATGAAATGCCCGAAACCGCAGCGCTTCGATTTTCTTTGGAGCACGATATTAAATACAGCGGTTTTCTTGCCCGCGAAGAGGCGATGGGGGTGCGCATTGCGCTATTGGAGCAGGCAATCATACCGGAGGGATTCGACTATCGAAAAATAAAAGGGCTTTTAACGGAATCTTTTCAGAAATTTAACGCCATAAGGCCATCATCGCTCGGGCAGGCATCAAGAATTCCAGGAGTCACCCCGGCGGATATATCCTTGTTGGCTCTCTATCTTACAAAAAAGAAACAACAAGAAGCACATGATGTTTCACAGGCAACAGCAAACTCAATAGAACGGGAAGCGAAATGAACAAAGTCCTTACGTCATATCTCTCTCGGGCAAAAGAGTGCTATGAATTAAAAGAGCTTGAAAGACTCGGTCTTACCCCGGATCTCGATCAACGGGAGCTCATCCTGACGTTTATCTGTCTGATACTGAAGTGGAATAAAGTCGCGGGACTTATTTCCAAGGGTGATGAAGCCAATCTGTTTCTTCGTCACTTCTGCGACTCTCTGCAACCGCTGCTGCTTTTCGGCTTCAAGAAAAATGCGACGCTTCTTGATATCGGCGCCGGCGGAGGGTTTCCATCGATTCCCATTCGCATCTTCCGGCCCGACCTGAAAATGACGCTTGCCGAATCAATCGGGAAAAAAGCGGCATTTCTCAATGAATTAAAAAAGGAGCTGCATTTTGAAAATATAACCGTATTCAATGGACGGGTGGAAAAAATGGAGCAGCCGGCAGCCGGATTCGATTACGTCATCAGCCGTGGTGTTGGCACCTTAGGGGCGTTTTCAGAGATCGGCAAGAAATTTCTCGCTGAGGATGGCCACTTATACACATTTAAATCGAAAAATTTTTCAGCAGAGCTTGAGTCTATCACAGCAAATAAAGAAAAGGCAGGGATTAAAATCAGTGAAATAGCGGAATATGACCTTGGGAATCAGATTCACGGTCTCAATCTCGTATCGTTGGAATTTTGGCGATAGCTTGCATTAACACGACTGTACACGCCCAATGGTGCATGATATTTGAAATAATAAGCCATGAGCTATAGAAGAGGATTTAGTGGGCAAAGTAATTGCGGTCTGTAACCAAAAAGGTGGTGTCGGAAAAACTACCACTGCCATTAATCTTGCCGCATGTCTCGCTGCCGCCGAAAAACACACACTCATTGTTGACATGGATCCACAGGCCAATACCACGATCGGCCTCGGCATCGACAAGGATGAACCGGAATCAACCATCTACGACGTCCTGACCCATCATCTGAAAGGCAATACCCCTCTTACCCTTAACGATATCATCTTTTCGTGCGATTCCATTCGCTATCTTGATATCGCCCCTGCCTCGCCCGATCTTGCCGGCGCCGAAATTGAACTCGTCAATGCAATGGCGCGCGAGCGGCAGCTGGATTATGCACTCGAAGCGGTCCGGCAGAATTATGAGTATCTCATTATCGATACACCCCCTTCTCTCGGGCTTCTGACGATCAATACGCTGACCGCAGCGGATTCGGTTCTCATTCCGATTCAGTGCGAATATTATGCGCTCGAAGGGCTGGCGGAACTTCTCAATACTATCCGCCTTGTCCAGAAAAGCCTTAATAAACGTCTTGTTATCGAAGGGGCGCTTTTGACCATGTACGATAACCGCCTCAATCTGTCGCGTCAGGTTGCCGAAGATGTAAGGTCCTATTTCAAGGGAAAAGTATTCAAGGCGGTTATAACTCGAAATGTCAAGCTGAGCGAATCGCCATCATTTGGAAAGCCTATTATTCTCTATGATATTATGTCGTCCGGTGCGGAAAATTACTTAAATCTAGCCAAGGAAATAATGGAAAATGAATAAAAAGGTTCAGCGAAGAGTGCTTGGACGCGGTCTCGCCTCATTGATTCCGATCGCTTCCGAAGATGAAGAAACGCAGGGAGACAATAATAAGATTCTGGAAATCGACTGCAGCGCGATTAAGCCCAGTCCCGTTCAGCCGCGCATGGATTTCAACGAAGACGAGATTCAAAACCTCGCCGACAGCATAAACATACAGGGACTCCTGCAGCCGATCCTGGTTCGCCGGAAAGAAAGTGGTGATTTTGAGATCATTTCCGGCGAACGGCGATTTCGTGCGCTCCGGCGACTCGGCCGGGACAAGATTCCCTGTATTGTAAAACAGTCCCTTTCCGACCGTGAAATGATGGAAATGGCTCTCGTCGAAAATATCCAGCGGGAGGATCTTAACGAAATTGAAAAAGCCGTTGCCTACCAGCAGCTTATCGGCGAATACTCCTATACCCATGAAGAGTTGTCGGCCCACATAGGAAAAAGCCGGACAACGATTACCAACACCCTGCGTCTGCTTACGCTGCCTGAAGAGATTCAGCAGATGGTGCGCAAAAACGAGCTTTCCATGGGCCATGCCCGCGCGCTTCTCGCGATCGAAGGGAATGAACAACGGATCGAATTGGCAAAGCGGATTACCGCCGAGGATCTCCCGGTTCGCGCCGTTGAAAAACAGGTACGGACTGAAGCGGGGCCGAAAAAGCAACGGGCGGTAAAGTCTTTGCGGGCGAACGTCACCGATCCCATTATTACCGAGGCGGTGAATCGGCTCCAATACCGGCTCGGCACGGCGGTTGCCCTGAAAACCTCGGACGGGCAGCAGGGAACGATTGAAATTAAATATTATTCGGGAAACGACCTCACGAGAATATTCGACCTTCTTTTGCCGGCAGCGCCGCCGGCCACTTCCGGCAATGGATAATAACAAAGGCAGGGGCTATACTGTTCTCCTGATTCCCGGTCATAAAAACGGGAAAACGATTTCCGTCCATTTTTCGCGATCCGCGCTCTTCGCCCTGGTAGGGGTGAGCGGTTTAATCCTGCTTCTTGCCGGATTTGCAACGGTTGCTTCATTCGATGCGTTGCGCACAAGGCATGTGATCGCTGAACTTCGAAGCGAAAACGGAATTCTGGTTAAAGAAAACAACTATATACGGCTTCTTGCGCAGAAAATAGGAAAACTTGATACGCTGGCCAATTATCTGCAGGGACTCGCTGAAATCAGCCCGTCGTCGCAAACGGATCTTGTTGCCAATAAAAATCTCTCCCTGGGCAGCGACAGCATGCAATCAGTTGATAACAAAGTCGGCATCGAAGATTCCGTGCCGACCACTCTTCCGGTGCGAGGATGGGTAACGCAGAAATTTTCGAATGACACAACACACCACGGCATTGCCCATCTTGGCATTGATATTGCCGCCGACGAGGGGATGCCGATTATCGCCGCCGCGCCGGGAATGATCAATGATGTCAGTACGGACCAGTTTTACGGGAATCTGATAACCATCGATCACGGCAACGGTTTTATTACCCGCTATGGTCATTGCCTGAAAATTTTAGTTACGAAGGGGCAGCATGTCAATCGCGGCCAGAGAATTGCGCTTGTCGGTAATACCGGCTATTCCTCTGCGCCACATCTTCACTACGAAGTGATAAAAAACGGCAAAAATATAAATCCGCTCGGGTTTATCGCGGCGGGAAAAGATCAACCCTGAAAAGGAGTCGCATTGGAAAAGATCAAGGATAAGGGATTCAATACGTTGATCGGCGAAGGCGCTGTGTTCGAAGGCGCCATATCCGTTCCTCACAGCGTGCGGATTGATGGCATGTTCAAGGGGAAAATCGAGACGGTGGAAATGCTCACCATCGGTACCGAGGGTATTGTCGAGGCTGAAATCAAAGCCAGAAACCTGATCCTCGGCGGAAAACTGACCGGCAACATCATTGTAGAGGAGCGGGTCGAGCTTGAGTCGAGCGCGTTGCACAATGGCAATTTACAGACACGGGAACTTATTATAAACCAGGGCGCGTCTTTCAATGGATGCTGTTCAATGGGAGAGAGTCCGAGAAACTGAAACGGCAGGACCGGACTCGGAATTTTTTAACCCCTCATGACAGTAAAAGACCATCACGCGGGAAGCGGACTCCATGGCGCTTACACTGGCGAATAAGATTACCTTCATACGGCTTTTCTGCATCCCCTTTTTTGTCCTGCTTCTTCTTTATTACGATTGGGGCGTTCGCCATGGAGAGATAAACGATCTCCTGCGCATTGCCGCATCCATCCTTTTCATTGGCACCTTTCTCTCCGATGCTCTTGATGGTTACATTGCCAGGACGCGCAATCAGATATCACATCTGGGCACCATTATCGATCCGCTGGCCGACAAGGCACTGCTCCTCTCCGCGCTTATCCTCCTTTCCCGCGCCTCACCAAGCTCCTATCAAGTGCATCTACCGATATGGTTTGTATGGCTCGTTATTTCCCGCGATTGCATGCTGGTTACGGGCGCGATCCTCATTCATGTCACCGTGGGAGCTGTAGCCGTCAAGCCGCGCATAGCGGGAAAGCTGACTACCTTTTTCCAGACCATCCTCATCGTGTGGATTTTAACCAACCTGCATGCGCGCCACTTTGCCTGGATGCTGGGCACCGCGGCACTGTTGACGGTTATTTCTGGAACGCAATATTTTATCGACGGGGTGAGGCAGTTTGATAAATTTGAGAAGGAAGGGGGGAAAAGGAGATAAAAAGAGTTAAGGATTTATAACTAATGATCAGTTTAATCCGATTGACCTCCAAGTCGAGTGCTCTTGAACGCGTTTATAGTCTTTCAATCTCAATTTCGAGTAGTAGCATGCCGCTCATTTACCCCGCTCGTTTCAGGAGATCTCGACATTGCCGCGAACCGCGGGTAAGATCATGACCGTGTAGCTTGATGCACTCTTTCGTTACCGGGCAATGATGACGTGTGCAGCTTTCGGGCACTACCACCGGTTTGGGTTCCGGTTCAGCTTTTGCGTGGCTCTTGATTGCCTCGGCGATTCTATCAACCTTCTCCGGATTCTTTTCCTCCGTGCCGATTGCTGCAAATAGCAATCTTTCGTCAATTCGTAGTATTGTCATTTATCACCTCACTGCATATTATGGTATAAAGGAGCGGATAAATACTAATGCTACGATAACATAAGCAAAACACGTAACGAAAAATCGCATGATTCTATCACTTCATCTACGTATGTCCCAGAAACCCCATCATCCCGATATTAGTATTATAATTCATTGCAACGTTCAAACCACGCATTCACGCAGGTGCGACATAAGAACCATAGATCTGAGATATAATGATATATCCGTATGAGCTTCAAATCACGCGCCCACAAGAGGTATGTCCGGCGAATGGAGGCAGTTTGATCAATTTGAAAGCGAGATGGGAGGGGGAGATAGAAATAAAAAAATGCAAAATTATATACTTAACTACCTTATTCCATGTAACTAATTGATATTAATAAGTTATTCTATCTTTAGAATACAAGCTATATCAACTGGAACTATAGGAGGGAACGAGAATCTATAGTAAAATAGCCAGTAAAAAGCAATAAAGAGATTTTCCTACCGACCTTAGTCACCTAAAACGGCGCGATTGCCTCCCTTAATTTTCGACTCAAAAAGTTCACCTCTCGCTCTCCGCTGTTTACGGCGAGCATTCAGTCATGATCAATACAATGTGCTTGGCCTGCCTGGTAGCACGTTCCTGAACGTGTCTACAGCCTTTTTGACCTTATCGTCGGAGATTTGCATGCAGCTCATTTACCCTGCCCGTCTCAGGAGATCTCGACATTGCCGCGAACCGCGGGTAAGATCATGACCGTGCTGCTGGAGGCACTCTTTCGTTACCGGGCAATGATGACGTGTGCAGCTTTCGGGCACTACCAACGGTTTAGGTTCCGGCTCAGCTTTTGCGTGGCTCTTGATTGCCTCGGCGATTCTATCAACCTTCTCCGGATTCTTTTCCTCCGTGCCGATTGCTGCAAATAGCAACCTTTCGTCAATCCGTAGTATTGTCATTTGTCACCTCGCTTTATGTTGTGAAGAAACAGACAAATTACTAATGCTACGACGACTTACGGAAGACAGATAAGGAAAATACCAATCTTTTCTGGCGAATCATCCTGGCCTGCGCGTGACGACCGCCTCCTTTAGTAATATACGGCAGAAATACGGAGATTCAATAAAAATACGGAGGTTTCAATCCACGCGAAGCGCGATCCTTATACGTGTCATCATCGAAACGGAAACAGTCAAGCTGCATCCAGCGGGAGAGTGACCACATTTTTCCAAATTGATGTGAATAAATTTTATGGCGCAATTATTATCCGGATAACCTTATCAGAGAATAAGGCGGCAGGTCAAGCGTAATCGAATTTTTCTTATCAGGAATCAAAATTTCCGGCACGCCTGCCGCCGGATCATCCATCTTCCGTACGTTCATGAACGCCTTATCGTCAAGAATCGAATAACGACACTCTGCCGGAAGTCCGCGAAAGTCCACCGCAATTGTTTCTCCGGTACAATTCGCGGCAATGCCAAGAAAAGAATCGCTTGCGCGGAGTTCGATACCGATTACGCGCGAAGAGTCGGTTGAAAAAAGGCATTTCGCCGCGTGTCCGAGAAACGGCGAGAGCCATGAAGCAAGAATAAAGCAAGGAAAAATCGTATCACCGTTCAAAAGAATTCCATCCGAACCGCTCAGCTCACCAAGGGTCAGGCCGTTCAGCTCGCCTTCTATACAATAGGCAATGCTGCCGAGAAGCCAGGCTGCGGCGAAGAGGGTATCCCGACGTTCGTCGGATCCTCCATCCTTCAGGGGCAGCAGAGGATTTTTACGTGGGCGCAGGGTGAGGGGAGATACTATGATATTCTTATGCGGTGCGATAACGTGCGCGGTCGTAAGAGTCTCCAGAAGACCCGGAAGGTTCTCCATGACCGCAATGTTGTCGAACGTGTGGACCTGCGGAGTCGCGCAGTAGCACAGTCCATCGACCGGATCGAACGGCGGCAGCGACCTGTTGATTTCCACGAAATAGCCGTTCGTTCCGGCGCAGAGTATCGCATGGGGAAAAGTAGTATGCAATATCTTCGCACAGGAAGGAAGAATGGATTCCAGAAATGAGGGACCCCCTGCATGGTAGATAAGAAACCGCAAAATTGGGATTTTTTGGGTTTTAAACACCTCGGCAATGACTCTTGCTTGGGAATCCGCGTCATCGCTGAAATGGAGTGCGCACTCGATCGGGATGACTTGCTTTCTGCCGATTGTAACGGCGTGCTCCGCCGCTTCCTGGAAACCATTTTCAAAAGGACGAATGTCAATTCGTGCATGCGAAAAGGAAAGACTTCGCAGAAGTCGTACCGCATGGCTGTCCGGAAGGTGTGCCGATTCTATCAGGAGGTCCCGGCGGCAGGGGCCTACCGTGAATCCGAGCTCAGGAAACCTGCCCGAAAGGGGCGAGGCGCGAAAATCAAGACGCAACGGAAGTGCGCGACGAACCGTCGGACGGCAGCTCGGTTTGAGGACCGAGATGGTAAGCATCTGCTCGACCGGCGTATTTTTCTCTATAATTTTCTCTCCGGCGCCATCGATCGGCGGCGCATAGGTTTTGTAGGTGGCATCGGTCCAATTCCGTTGATCTTCGGTTTCGAAAACATCTCCCTCGAAATGGATAATCGCTTTCTGTCCATTGGTCGTCTCGTAGGTCATGGAACGGATGTTCGTGAATGGCTGCCACGGCGCAATGAGCAACGGGAACGCGGATTGATCAACACTGCCGTCCGTTCTCTCCACGCTGCAGGGTTTCCCCTTGCAGAGGGCTGCCGCGTGGAGAACGCAGAGACCGATCCGCTTGTATTTGAATGAAGAGAGAGCCTTCCCCTCGATGGAAAAAGTGAGTTCTCCGTCTGGAGAACCGGTAATTTTTCCATGCCAGAGAAAATCAATCTCTCTTTTCTGATGACGGGAGTCAAACGTTATGAAACAGGATGAGGAAGTTTTTTCGATCCGGAGATTGGAGATTTGGCCTGGAATGGTGTTCCAGTACTCATCGCGCACCGCCAGGTAAACGCGTCGCACCACCTCTCCACAACCTGTGGCGATACTGCGGATTCTGCCGCATTCAAAAATAAAAGAGAGCACGCCCGCTTGGAGCGGTTCGTTCTCCTGAAGCGAAGAAGATAATGGGGCGCACATAGCGGCAGTCGCATCAGGCGAGTGGGACGGTTTTTGAAAACTGTAATTCACCCTGCTGAAGGTTAATGATCATATCTCCGAGAGTAATGTGCATTGCCGACGAACCAGTCCGTTTCTGGCAGTTGTTAATAAGAGAGGCGATAAATTCGCGCGAATAATCAATCGGTGTAGGCGGCACATGCAAACCCTGAGCCTGAATGTCGTCGAATACTTCGAAAAAAAGCGTTGCTGAGAAATCCCTTGTGGGTACATAATGATCTTTGTCGCCGGTACTGTGCAGATAGTTGGCGCGAACCAGCCAATTCAGAAGCCCGTGGGCCTGCTGATCGGTGAGCTCGTATTTATTCAGGTAATAGGAGATGCTCGGCGGACTCCTTTTCAGCTGAAAAGCGGCCACTGCATCAATGAATATGCGGAGCAGAAGATACGTCTTATAATCGTCGATACGGCGGTCCCATCGCTGTGTCGCGCGCAGAAGAGGACGGAAGTTCTGGTGAACGCACGCCACCTCGGTGCCGAACAGGATGATGATCGAGACAAAATATAGTGATACAAGAAACAGCGGCAGGATCTCGAAGGTACCGTAAATGGTATGCGTCTGCATAGAAAGCTGCACAAATAATCCGAATCCACGCCTTTCGAATTCAAAAAGGATCCCAGCCACAAGGCCTCCCAGAAAAGCCGAAGAAAAACGCACCCTTGTGTTCGGCACGAGCCAGATGAGTGAGACAAAGGCAAGCACCATGAGAAAAAAAGGCAGGATATCAAGCAAACTGAAATAGCCTGAAAGATTGGTCAACCAAGCGCTTTTCCGGAGGTCATATGAGAGGTAAAAAAGAAGCGGACTATAGACCATGACCATGGTAAATGCGCGAAGACGTATAAAAAACGGCCGGGGTTTAGGCACTTTCCATATAGTATTGAAGGACTCCTCGAAGGCTCCAAAAAGGCCCACCGCCACTACCACGAGGCCCCCTATTCCCCACCCGCGAAGCCGCTGGGCATTGACGAAAAAAGTCGATATATAGCCAAGCACAGTGGGCGGCGCAAAGGGGAGAAGAATCGAAAAAAACTGCTCCACCTCATGTGGCCGTACCTCTACAAGATACGCCAGCATGAAAGCGGTTGTTACCACAAGCGGAATAAGGGTGAGGAGAAGCGCAAACGCCAGCGCCGAGGCGCGGGTCAAACAGTGATTAAGTACGTATTCGGAAAAAATTATGCGCAAGAAAATAACGAACCTAAGAACCGGATACCAGAATCTGCTCCCTCTGGCTTTCAGTAAATCCAGCGCCTCGCGGGGATCGTGGATGATATCATCCCAGAATTTTTTTGTAAAAAGGTACATGAGTTCACGCGCTCTGCGACCAGACGTTGCTTTTTTATTTTTGGGCAAAGTCTAAAATGAATAGTATATTGTCGATTCAATGGGAGGTCCGAAATGGATTCTTCCCTGAAAATCGATGTTATACATAAAGTCCGGTCATAACAGTGAACGGTACTTTCTCGTCGGCGGAAACCGCTGAGAGAATTGCTAAGAGAAAAAATAGCGGAAGGATTTTGCTCACAAAGCCCTCCTGCTTGCCGAAAGAGCAAATGCATGGTTCTCACCCACCATACCCCGACTGCAATGTTTAAGTAAAATAAAACAGGGGTCGAAAGGCTTTTCGATTTTTTATTTTCTCACCTCCGGGAGAGAAATCATGCTTCTTTACGGCAATTGAATTTCTTAAATCTCGCAATTTTAAATTTTTGCAGCAGATACTGGCAGGTGACGAGGAGTACACCGAAGCCGTAATAAATGCTGCGGGACAAGTTGATCGATGAGGCCTCTTTAAAATATTTGGTAGGACAGGTCACTTCGGCGATCTCGAACCCGGCGAAGAATATCTGGGCGATCATTTCGTTATCGAATACGAAATCATTGGAATTTGCATGATAGTTGATTTTTTCCAGTACCTCGCGGGAAAATGCGCGATAACCAGTATGATACTCGGATAACTTTCGACGAAGAAGGGTATTCTGGATAAAGGTAAGCGCGCGGTTGGCGAAGTATTTGTAGTGCGGCATACCTCCGCGCAGAGCGCCGGTACCGAGGATCCGTGAACCAAAGACGACATGATAGAGTCCGCTTCCGATAAGTAACGCCATGGCCGGAATGAGCCGGGGCGTATATTGATAATCGGGATGAAGCATGATAACGATGTCGGCTCCCCGGCGGAGCGCCGTGTCATAGCAGGTTTTCTGGTTGCCGCCGTAGCCGAAATTTTTTTCATGAGCTACCACGCAGGAGATCCCGATTTTTTCGGCTACCGCAAGAGTCGTGTCATGGCTGGCATCATCGACAAGTATAATGTCATCCACAAATTCCCGGGGGATTTCGGCATAGGTCTGTTCAAGCGTTGCGGCGGCGTTATAGGCCGGCAACACCACGACTACCCGCTTGTTATTAATCATGCGCGCGCTCCCGGATTGCTGATGAAGTCCGAAAAATACCTTGGCGGAAGAAAACAATAACGAGAGCCGGTATGCCGCATCCCAGAAGCGCGCCCCCGGCAATATCAAGGGGAAAATGCGCTCCTACATACACACGCGAGTAGGCGACTATAAACGCCGGAATAAAAACAAGAAATAATTTTCTCTTTAATAAAAGAAATACTATGGTGGCGGCGGCAAATGCCGTAGCGGTATGTCCGGAAGGAAATGAGTTTTGCCGCAGACGTTCCCCCAGCACATGAACCTGACCGGAGTCGCCTGTTGCTGAGGACGCCGCAAAATAAACGAGAGGACGCGGGCGGGCAATGATGCGTTTGATTTGGGTGTTACAAACGCCAGTTAATGTACCGGCGATTGCTGCAATGAGAAGCGTTCGGGCCAGAATCGAACGAGGGGTAAAAATAATCAATACCGCGCCGACGACCGGTATGGCAACCCATCCGTCGCCGAGCCAGGTGACAAGCATAAAAAATCGATCGAAAAAAAGCGCATGGTGGGAGTTTATAAGAGAAAAAATAACAATGTCAAGATGGACGAGATAATGAAACATAGTGGGATGGTGCGATTAATGAGACTCGCTTGAGCGCTGTAACCCTTGCGCAATGCCTGTTTTAAAACAGGTTAAAAGTGAAGTGCTGGCCGACAGCATAACCATTCAGGCCACCTCCGGCTTAATTACCGCATGAACCTTCAAAGCCATCTCTTTCAAGCGGCCGAGCTCTTCGCGAGTGATGCTCTGATCGCCGTCGCACAGGGCATTGGCCGGGTCATTGTGCGTCTCAATGAGGAGGCCATCTGCGCCGGCGGCTACGGCGGCCATGCTTACACGCTCCACATAGTGCCGGTTGCCGATGGCGTGAGAGGGGTCGAAGATGACCGGCAGATTGCTTTCACTCTTGAGAACCGCTATGGCTCCGATGTCCGAAGTAAAGCGCTGGAATTCGGGTTCTTCGAAAGCCCTGATGCCGCGAAGGCAGAGAATCACGTTCGGATTTCCGCTCGATACGATGTACTCCGCTGCCAGCAGAAAGTCCTTGAGCGTCGAGGAATCGCCCCGTTTAAGCAAAATGGGTTTCTTCGTACCCTTTGTCAACCTTGCAAGCTCCTGCAGGAAACCGTACGATTTCATGTTGCGCGCACCGATCTGGATGATGTCGGCATATTCGATTACGTTTTCAAGGACATTGTGCTCCTCAAGGCTTCCATCCGCCGCGATATGGCGGTGGAGGCCTGTAGCTTCGGTGATGATTTTAAGTCCGTATTTTTCGCGGACCCGGGCAAGGAGCTTCAAACCATCAAGCCCCATTCCCTGAAAACTGTAGGGCGAAGTGCGCGGCTTATAAGCCCCGCCTCGCATGATCTTTATCCCGAGCGCGCTGACATAGGCGCCGATGGTCATCACCTGTGCCTCGGTTTCAAGCGAGCACGGTCCGGCCATGAGAGTGAGATTGCCTCCGCCGACGTTGTAATCGCCAACCTGAATGATTTTATCGGCGCAGGAGTACTGCCGCGAAACCAGCTTGTACGGCTTGCTGATACGCATGACCCGGTCAACGCCGTCAATTTCGCTGAAATAGCTCTCTTCGATCCCGCTAAGATCTCCGAGAATGCCGATAACGTCGATCCCGGTTGAACCGTGGATAATCTCATATTTGAACCCGGCAGCGGCGATGCGATCAAGAACCGCCTTTTCCTGCGACAACGTGGCGCCTCTGGCCATGTGGATGATCACAAGATGCTCCTGACGACAACGAGTTGCAATCTTTACAATAAGATAATAAATATACTATTATGTAGTTAAAACACCGGTGGAATTGCCCTTTCGAGAGACATGATGTGGATAGCCATCGAATTGGTTCAGGCTCCGGAGGTTTGGCATCGTGCTTATTTGGGTCGGGGTGGAGATAATTTCAATTAAAGGGTAAAGTTAAGGGAGGAGCAGGGATCCTCACCCTGCAACAGGTTCGCGATTGGTGCGAAAATAAAAGTGCCCTTCGGTTCAATACATCTTCCAGATAAATTTTGCCTCTGCACTGTAGCTTTTTTACTGTACCATTGCATTCTTCTATGCAATTGGCTTGAAAATGGTTCAAATCCGCAAAAACAGTTTCCCTCTCATTACTAACCTGTTTGTAATAAACGGCTAACATTGCAATGCGATATTATAAGCGTTTTGAGCGCTGAGACAGGTAAGCATATACAAAAACGTTGCTGGGCTGGCGCTCCCTGTCGTGGTGCATAACTGAATTCTGAAAAATAAAATATTGATTCTAAGGGGGTCGTTTCAACCTTTTTTATGGAAAGGGTGTGCTTATGTACTTACGTATCACCGCTTTACTGTCCTTCACGCTATCATTAGCGTGTCTGTCTTTTGCAACCGCGGTTTCTGCGACGGAAATAACCGGCGCAGGAGCGACATTTCCCTATCCGGTCTATGCAAAATGGGCGGAGGCCTATAAGGCCCAGACCGGTCTTGACCTCAATTATCAATCAATCGGTTCCGGGGGAGGGATCAAGCAGATCGAAGCGAAAACCGTCGATTTCGGCGCTTCCGACATGCCCCTCAAAGAGGATAAGCTTAAAGCCGATGAGCTGGTGCAGTGGCCGATGATCATGGGCGGCGTCGTACCAGTGGTAAATATTGAGGGAGTGGGGCAGGGAGCGATGAAATTGACCGGCTCCATCCTCGCGGATATCTATCTTGGCAAGATCAAAAAGTGGAACGATCCCGCTATCGTAAAATTGAATCCGGACGTTAAATTGCCCGATCAGGATATCGCCGTTGTCCACCGCTCTGATGGCTCCGGCACCACCTTTTTGTTCACCAACTATCTGATGAAGATAAGCAAGGATTGGGAGAAAAAGGTCGGCAACAACACAGCGGTTGAATGGCCGGTCGGCATCGGCGGCAAAGGAAATGAGGGCGTGGCGAATTTTACGGCACAAACGCCGGGCGCCATCGGTTATGTGGAATATGCCTATGCGCTGCAGAATAAGCTTGCTTATACGCTGATGGCCAACCATGACGGGAAATTCGTCACCCCCACCTCCAGCGCCTTCCAGTCGGCTGCCGCTCATGCCGATTGGGCGCATGCGCCTGGTTTTTATCTTGTCCTGACCGATCAGCCGGGCAACGAGAGTTGGCCGATCACCGGCGCGAGTTTCATCCTGATGCACATGAAACAGGACAAACCCGACCAGGCAAAAGCAGCGCTGGACTTCTTCTCCTGGTGCTATGCCAACGGCGAGAAAATGGCTGAAGAACTTGATTATGTCCCGATTCCTCAGGGTGTGGTCAAAATCGTGAAAAGCCTGTGGACAAAAGGGATTAAGTCCGCGGACGGAAATGCGATTTATTCTGAGAAGTAATGGCAGCGCTCTATAGAAGGGACTATCAATCAAATGGATATTGCAGACAACAAACATATCAACTTTTTAAAAGGAGAGAACGTGAAAACACGTTTTGTTAAAGTTGCAGGGATTGCATTCGGTATTCTGTGGGCCGCACATTCAGCCTCGATTGCGCAAAGTCAGGGAAATGTTTATGGGAAGATCTATGCCGACTGGTACGATAATCAAAGCAATATTCATACCCTGGATGCTACGACGGCACGATCGGGATTTGACTTGACCCGGGCCTATTTTGGGTACGATTATAAGATCGATTCTAATTTCACTGGCGATGTATTGCTTGATGTGGCGCGAATCAACGCGGTCACCGCGGTAGCCGCCGCCGCCGCTGGTGTTGCGCCCGTCGTGACGACTGATAAGCGCTATGATGCCTTCCTGAAATACGGCTACCTGGCATGGAAAAACGTTCTTCCTTATACGACCCTAACTGCGGGGCAGATTCCTTACTTCGCCTTTGATGTCCAGGAAGCATTCTGGGACCATCGGTATATCTATAAAACGCTCATGGATCAGCAAGGCTGGGAGTCCAGCGCCGACCTGGGAGCCAAGGCCGTATGCGTCCCGAACGATATGCTCAAAGTCACCTTGGGCGTGACCAATGGCGAAGGCTATACTGCTCCTCAGGATATTTATGGGGATTTCAAAACCGCTCTCGGGATTCAGCTCAATCCAGTCAAAGAGTTTACGGTGTATCTCTATGGGGATTGCATGCAGGTAGGAAATGGCACATTGCCGGGGGCGGCTCATGCCACGCAATCTACCGGTTCCCTTTTTGCCGGATACAATCTCCCGGACATGTGGAAACTCGGTCTCGAATTGGATGGACAGACAAATAAAGGGGGCACTGCAAATCATACGGTAAGCGGCGTGTCCGCGAACGGAAGCTACAATATATTCCAGCCGCTCCAGATTTTCGCCCGCTTCGACATGGTCGGCTCAGCGGGTGACTGGAATACGGGCGTGGATGGTCGGACGGCCATAGCGGGCATACAGTATTCGCCGATAAAAAAGGTCAAGATGGCCGTGGATTACCAGTGGTCTTTGGCTAGAGCGTATGGCGCGGCAGCTGCGGCGTCGTCGGATCCCGCCGCGAGTGACATGTTTTATATTAATTGCGAAGTCGATTATTGATAACTTCTTGCAAGTCGGCCTTGAGAAGGCTTCGCCCTCCTCAAGGCCGTTTTTATCGGTTTCTTATTAAGGGTTATTCATCGCACGAGCGCGTTTATGGTAGATGATTTCGCAACCAGCATGGAGGCGACTCCAACCTCCGGCGTACTGGCCCAGGCCAAGGCCGGAACGAAGCGGCTCGGGCGGGTAGCCTCCGGAACCCGGTTCGAGCCTGCCTTCGGCTTTATCACCCGCACGGCGGCTTTTCTGCTGGTCGCGGCAATGATTTCCATTTTTATCCTGTTAACATATGAAAGCCTTCCTGCCATCCGGACGTTCGGGCTATCATTTATTACCGGCAGTTCGTGGAACCCGGTCTCGGATAAATTCGGCGCCCTGCCTGCCATCGCCGGTACGCTCATCACCTCAGTGATTGCTATCGTGGTCGGTACGCCATTGGCGCTTGGGGTGGCTCTGTTTCTGAATGAACTCTGCCCTTTTCGCATTCGTCAGGTTTTGACCACAACCGTGGAGCTTCTTGCGGCGATTCCGAGCATTATCTACGGCATGTGGGGATTGTTCGTGCTGGTGCCGCTGATGGCGAAAAAGATACAGCCGGCGCTGATCGGTTGGTTGGGCCCATTACCGTATGTCGGGAACCTCTTCCAAGGCCCCCCCTTCGGCATTGGAGTTCTGACCTCCGGGTTGATCCTGAGCATCATGGTTCTGCCTTTCATCGCATCGGTCAGTCTGCAGGCGTTTGCCACCGTTCCGGTGGCACTGCGTGAAGCCGCTTACGGAACAGGGGCTTCGGTCTGGGAGGTATGCCGCCGGATAATCCTTCCCTATACCAGGAATGGCGTTGTCGGCGCCATTATGCTCGGGCTCGGACGCGCGCTGGGTGAAACCATGGCAGTGACGTTCGTCATCGGTAACGCGCATAGCATCAGCGCATCGATTTTCGCACCCGGTACGACCATTTCAGCTTCGCTGGCCAATGAATTTACCGAAGCCTTTGGAACAATGTACCAGTCGTCGCTTCTTGCCTTAGGTCTGATCCTCTTCGTTATCACGTTTATCGTTTTGATAATCACCCGGATCCTCCTTCATTCCATAAACCGGCAATTACCGCTATGAAACCCGACCCGGGCATCCTGTTGAATCGGCGCATCATGAACCGGTGCATGACGGTGTTATTTGTGGTAGCGCTGGTGATTTCGCTCGGAGTACTCGTGGCGATACTCGGGAAACTGATACTTGACGGGATAGGGTATTTTACGCCGGCTGTTTTTTTAAAGAGCACCCCTGCGCCCGGAACTGAGGGCGGGCTTTTCAATGCAATTGTCGGAAGCATTATCCTCGTCGCCGTCGCGATACTTTTCGCCGTACCCCTCGGAATTCTTGCCGGGACGTATCTGGCGGAATATGGGCGTAATTCCCGATTCGGCCAGGTCGTCCGGTTCTGTAACGACATTCTGCTCAGCGCCCCATCGATTATTATCGGATTGTTTATTTACAGCATTATCGTGATGCCATCCGGGCATTTCTCCGCCTGGGCCGGGGCGCTGTCGCTCTGCGTTATCGCGCTGCCGGTAATCGTCAGGACCACCGAGGACATGCTGCACCTGGTTCCGGACACGCTTCGCGAAGCGGCGATTGCTTTAGGGTGCCCGTATTGGAGAATGATCGTGAGCATCGGCTGGAGAGCCGCCCGCCCCGGAATTCTTACCGGCATTCTTCTCGCGGTGGCCCGGATCAGCGGTGAAACGGCTCCTCTGCTCTTTACTTCTCTGAATAATCAGTTTGCCTCATATTCCATGAATGGCCCTATCGCATCGCTGCCGGTGGTCATTTTCCAATTTGCGATGAGCCCGTACCGGGATTGGCAGCATCTCGCATGGGCGGGCGCATTTCTTATAACCGTAACGGTGCTTGCGCTCAGCATCCTTTCGCGGTACATCCTGTTTGTTATTTGGAAGGGCAAATGATCGACGAATCGAACGGCATAGGGACAAAGGTGTCGTTGAAAGGGCTTAATTTTTATTACGGCGATATCCATGCCCTGAAGAATATCAATATAGATTTCCCCGACCATCGCGTGACGGCGCTTATCGGGCCTTCAGGATGCGGAAAATCCACGCTGCTCCGGGTTCTTAACCGGATGTATGATCTTTATCCCGGTCAGCGCGCGGAAGGGCAGGTGATGGTCGACGGGGAAAACATCATCAGCGCGGGCGTCGTGGTTTCGACGCTGCGCGCCAAGATCGGAATGGTTTTCCAACGACCGACGCCTTTTCCCATGTCTATTTACGAAAATATCGCCTTCCCTGTTCGTTTGTATAGGAAACTTCCCCGTCGTGAAATGGACGAGCTCGTTGAAAAAACCCTCGGGAAAGCGGCGCTCTGGAACGAAGTAAAGGACAAACTCCAGCGAAGCGGCCTGAGCCTGTCGGGCGGCCAGCAACAGCGCCTGTGCATCGCGCGCACCATCGCGATACAGCCGGAAATTGTGCTGCTCGACGAGCCGGCCTCGGCCCTGGACCCGATTTCCATGGGTCAAATCGATGAGCTGATCTATGAACTGCGCAAGGATTATTGCGTCATCCTTGTTACCCACAATTTGCAGCAGGCCGCACGCGTCAGCGATTTCACCGCGTTTCTTTACCTGGGCACACTCATCGAATTCGACAGCACCACGACCATTTTCTCATTGCCCAAATCAAAGCAGACCGAAGATTACGTAACTGGCCGCTTCGGATAACGATCTTTACTCATCATTCGAATCACTTGGTAAGGAAGGAAACGATTTCATGGAGTTGCTGGCACGGAAAGAGATCGAAAATATACGGAAAATGACCATCGCAATGGCCACGCTTGCCGAAGAAGCGGCTCGCGCGGCGATTCGCGCCTTTCTCGCGCGTGACTCGAAAATGGGCCAGGAGGTAGTGGGTAAGGATGGCGAAATCAATATCCTCGAAATGGAAATCGATAAAGCGGTGTTCGAATGTTTGGCGCTCAAGGCGCCGGTAGCAAGCGACCTGCGGCTGCTATTCTCCATGCAGAAGATGAACAAAGACCTTGAACGGATTGGCGATCATGCCGTAAATATCGCTCAAGCTGCGATCAATTGCAGCGGTTTCGGAAAATTCGTATACGGTCCGGATATCAAGGTTATGGCCTCGATTACCCAATGCATGCTTTCAGACTCGGTGACCTGTTTTATCCAGGCGGATACGCAATTGGCGCTCAAGGTCCTCGAGAATGACGATCAGGTCGACGAACTCAACCGGGCGATGACCCGAGAAGTTATTGACATGGCTAAAAAGGACATTGCCTCCATAGAAGCGGCCCTCGAATTGCTACGCGTCAGCAAAAACCTCGAACGCATCTCCGACCTCTCCACCAATATCGCCGAAGACGTCATCTTTCAGGCAAAAGCGCAGGATGTCAAGCACCATCATATGGAAGATCCGATATAGGGCGTAGCCCGCTCATTCATTATTCATCTTCCGCTCGATTCCCTCTCCTTAACGTGGTGGCGGTAAATCACCCCTTCGATCATGTAAATAACGTCTTCAGCGATATTGGTCGCATGGTCGGCGATGCGTTCGAGGTGGCGGGAGATCGAGAGAAGCTGGAGCGTGTCGTCGATCATTTCGGCGGTGGGCGACTCGAGAATTTTCTGGTTGACCTTGTCGTACATGCTCCGGTAGAACTCATCAACGTCATCGTCGTCGGCGCAGACCCGGCGTGCGAGGTCCGCGTCGAGGTTGACAAG
This sequence comes from Chitinispirillaceae bacterium, assembly GCA_049521335.1. GTDB lineage: Bacteria > Fibrobacterota > Chitinivibrionia > Chitinivibrionales > Chitinispirillaceae > BOG-1184. The sequence continues at coordinate 28,645 of JBEKOX010000001.1, read as the reverse complement.
GGAATCGAGGCAGTTCTTGAGCATGCCGCGCACTTTTTCGATGATCTCATCGACCTGCGTTGCAAGGTCCGTGGCCGGCAGCCGCAGGAGCGCGAGGGCGCGTTCGGCTATGTTGACGGCCAGATCGCCGATCCGCTCGAAATCGGTGTTCATCTTGAGAACCGCCACGATGAAACGCAAGTCGACGGCGACCGGCTGATACAGAGCAAGGATTTTCAGGCACTCCTCTTCAACCTCGATCTCCAGCGTGTCGATGACCGCGTCCGTTTCGATTACCCGGCGGGCGAGGTTCTCATTTTTTTCGCCGAATGCGCGCACCGCACGGCCCACGTTCTCTTCGACCAGCGTACTGAGCGAAAAAGCCCGATTTTTCAGCCTTTCGATTTCCTTGTGAAAATGTTCCGACATGATATCCCGCCTTATCCGAACCGGCCGGTGATATACTTCTCGGCCCGTTTCTCTTTTAGGGTAATAAAAGTCTGCTTGCTGTCGCCGAACTCGATCAGACGCCGCTCGGTGCATATTATAGAAATTGTCGTCATGGAGTAATCGATGGTTCGGGTTTGATACCGGTTACGGGGAAGGTAATGGTGAAGATACTGCCTTTGCCGGGCTCGCTCTGAACGGAGCAGCGACCGCCGTGAAGGCCCGCGATGTGTTTGACAATAGAAAGGCCGAGGCCGGTGCCGCCCATTTTGCGGCTCCTTGCCTTGTCGACCCGGTAAAACCGCTCGAAAATGCGGTCGAGATGTTCGCGGGGAATGCCCATGCCCTGATCCTTTACCGCAATCACGATTTCGCCGTCTTCCTTTGCCGCATATACGGTAACCTCTCTATCGGGCTCGCTGTACTTGATCGCATTATCGATGAGGTTGCCGATTGCCTGTTCGAGAAGCGGCGCGTTGAGGCGAGCCGTGATAGTCGGATCGCCGGTCATGGCGACCGTGATATTCTTCCTGCTGGCATGAACCGCTTGATCGCGTACCGCGGCGCTGATAACTTCGATAATCGATCGGGTCTCCATGGCCGGAGAACGGTTTTCTTCCTCCCGCTCGATGAGCGCGAGGGTCAGGAGATCCTCGACAAGGCTCGTGAGCCGCTCGGCCTGGCCGGCGATGATGGTGAGAAATCGAACGGTCTCTTCCTTTGAATCGATCGCGCCAGCCAGAAGCGTTTCCACGAATCCCTTGATGGTGGTGAGCGGGGTTCGCAGCTCGTGCGATACGTTGGCCACAAACTCCTTGCGCATTTTTTCGAGACGGCGCAGCCGTGTTACATCGCTCGCCACGAGAACCGCGCCGATGCAGCGTCCTTCACCGTCACGCAGCACGTTTCCGTGAAGCTGGAGAATCCGATCTCCTCCGGTCAATCCGTCATACATGGACGGCACCGCGATGTCTTCTTCCGACGCTTCGGTGTTTTCGAGGATCTTTCTCGCGAATTGCAGAAACATGCTGTTGCGCAGCACTTCGGCGAGAAGCTTTGTCAGCGCGCTCCGCGCATCGATGGAAAAAAGACTGGCGGCCGCCTTGTTGACAGAAAGAATATGTTCCGAGGCATCGATGGCGATCACCCCCTCAGTCATGCTGGCCAGGATCGCTTCCTGCTCGTTCCGCTGTGCCGTGATGGCCTTAATTCTCCCGTCAAGTTGCGAAGCCATCGCATTGAGCGCCCCGGCGAGGTGGCGTAATTCATCGATGTCAGGGAGCTCGATCTTGGACGCAAGGTCACCTTTTGCAAAGCGTTCGGCTCCATTTTTCAGGTTCCGTACCGGAATGATGATGCGCCGCGCAAGTATCCAGCTCAGAAGTGCGGCGATGATCGCCATCAGGATACCGACGATGGCGATTCTGCCGTAGTATTCATGGATGGCGACCGAAACGGATTCAAGCGGCACCGAAGTTCGAACCACCGCCGCTACGCCGGTCACATTACGTACCGGCACGGCTACGTAAAGCATCATCTGACGGAGCGTCGTGCTGTACCTGCGTGCACTGCCGGCGACGGATTTTGCGGCGCTCCCTGAGTCAAGCGCTTCCATGATTTCCGGACGGTAGCGATGGTTCTCCATGGAGTCGGGATCTTTTTCGGAATCGCCGATTACGCGGCCGGAAGGGAGCACCACGGTGATGCGCATGCCGATCTCTCTCGCGAGCCGCTTGCACAGGGAGTCGACCATGCCATAGTCCTCCGCCGCAAGGAATGGCCCTATGTCTCCACCGATGAGGAACGCGTTCTTTTTCTCGGAGGCGATGATTTGCCCGACATAAAACCTCTTATAGAGATTCGACGTGTACCAGGAAGCAACCAGAAGCGGCAGGATAATGACGCAAAGGTAGCCGAAAAGAAGCCGGAGGGTTATTTTTTTCCTCCACATAGTCTATTCTTCAGTAAATTTATAGCCAACGCCGCGCACGGTTTCGATACGGGTTCCGGCATTCCCGAGTTTTTTGCGCAGCCCGGTAATGAGCACATCGACGGAACGGTCGGTGACCGGGTAATTCTCCCCGCGGATCGATTCGACGATCTGGTAACGCGTAAAGACCCATCCCGGCTGACCCGCAAGAAAATAGAGCACCCGGAATTCCATGTTGGTTAACTCAATCAGTTCGCCGCCAACCTTGACCTCATGTCGCCCCGGATGAATTGACAAAATACCGGTTTCGATGGGCGCATCGACATCGCCCGGCGCCTTTTTCCTCCGCCGCAGGAGCGTCTTGATGCGGGCAATGAGTACATTCGGACTGAACGGCTTAACGATATAATCATCCGCGCCGAGTTCGAGCCCGGCAACGATGTCGCTTTCCCCCCCCTTGGCGGTCACCATCATAACCGGCAGTTCCGCCGTCGATGGATGCTTGCGCAGGCTTTTGCAGACTTCAAGGCCGTCGATGCCGGGTAGCATCAGGTCAAGAATTACGAGATTATACGACTCGGTACGGAGCTTGCGCTGCGCATCCTCGCCCGAAGCTACGCAGGTGACGCGGAACCCCTCTTTACGGAGGTTATAAGCGATAAGCTCCAGAATGTCTTCGTCGTCTTCTACAACAAGCACCTGTCCGGTTGCCATAGAAACCTCCCCCAAACCCGAAAAATAAAATCCTGAACTCAAAATCCGAAATCTTAATTCGACTTTCGGTATTATTTCATCGCCCTCGTCCGCATCCGGCGCCGCATTGAGAGGGCCGAGAAGTTTAGCATAAAGTCAATCCACGCAGCGCAGTGTCGTGGCATATTTGATGTCGCGCGTACGGCAGCTGAAGGAGAAAATAGGCTGCGCCGGTGAATATATTGGCAATAATCTGAATGTTATAACGCGAAACAGCTATAGGTTCATTAATCACCTGATTATTATCGGTTTGATTGGCGGCCTGCGAGAGTTCACGTTCCCAACTCCCTGAGCTGAAGATTATTCTCGATCTTTTCACCGCGTTGAGCGGCATGGTGTTTGACAACAAGCCCGGAGACGGCAAAGGTCGCTTCCTCGGCGATGTTGGTCGAGAGATCGGCAATACGCTCAAGATTTTTGCAGATCCGGATGATTTCGAGGGCGGTTTCAAAGTCCATTTTGCGGTCGAGAACTTTTGCCTTTACCTCATTAGTAATCGAAATATTCAACTGATCGATCCTGTCGTCGCAAGAGAGAACCTTATTCGCCTTCACTACATCCTGGTTGAAAAAGCTTGCAAGCGCCTCGCTTAGGATACCATTGCACAGATTGGCCATGGTCGGTAGATCGAAGAGTTCACCCTTATCTCCGGCGGAACGGGGAGCGAGTGTAAAACTGATCGCGGACTCGGCGATATTGACCGCATGGTCGCCGATCCGTTCCAGAATAGCGTTGATCTTCTGAATCGAGATGATCGAGCGCAGGATTTGCGGCGGCAAACTGCCAATGGTCAGTAGAGTATAGGTGGAGTTGTCGATATCGATCTCGTAGGAGTTGATAGCTTTATCGGCGTTGATAACATTGCGCGCCATGAGAATATTCGGCTCGAACAGGGACTTGAGCGCGTTTTCAAGCGCTTTTTTAACCAGATCGGCCATCATGCACAGTTGATCCTGCGAAATGTCGATGGTCGCGTGCGGGTTTTGGTGGACGGATATCATATTCCCTCCTTTGTGGTTTGAAAAAAAGATAGCCTCCGAATGTTAGCGCTTTATGTGCGGTTCGTGAGGAGTTTTCGCGATGCAGGCAACCAGTGGATGCTGGAGCGGTAATTTGGCATATTCTTTTTCGGCTCGGTTCGGATGATGCTTATTTACCTGAGGAGTAAGCGAACGAAGCAGGAACAACCGTTATACTCTTCTAACCTGACTCTAACAAGATGGCAATGTTTCGCGTCTATTTTACCAAACATGATACACACCATTGCCGTTGGTTTGATTGTTCTATCCATGGGGCTGGCCTGTCTTTACGCGACATTTATCATACTGCACCGGCCGAAAAAGGTTTCCTCTCCCCTGCTGACTCGCTACCCCCGCGTAAGCGTGCTTTTAACATTACGAAATATGGACGACGGGTTGGAGGAGAACCTGTCATCTGTATTTTCGTGTACCTATCCCGACTACACCGTTCTCTGCGCCGTGGATAGCCTGCAAGATCCCTGCATGGAGATGGTGGAACGTGTTCGCGCCCGTTTTCCCCGAGTGCCATCAACGGTCGTTGCTGCGGGGCACACGCAGACAAGTAACCCCAAAATCAGCAAACTGGCCCAGCTAGAACGGCGTAGTGATGCCGAGTTGTTCTGGATTCTGGATTCGGATATCCGCGTCGCTCCGGATACGCTCACGGTGTTGGTGCAGGAGCATATCGAGCGGGATACTGGAATTGTCTTCTGCCCAATTCGTTGCAGGGGAGCTCGCACGTTCGGAAGCGTTCTCGAAATGAGTTACCTCAATTTTTTCCTCTCCGGCAGCGTTATCAGCGCCTGGGGGCTTTTGCGGCAGCGGGTGGTTGTCGGCAAATCGCTGTTGGTCGATCGGTGCGCGATCGACCAGTTCGGCGGGTTTTCCTACTTCGCCGATGTTCTTGCCGAGGACCATTGGCTGGGAGAAGCTTTTGCGCGAAGCGGATTTTCGGTACGGTGTAACTACACGTGGGTTGATAATATTAAAGAGACCTCCACGGTAAAGATATTTTTCGATCGACTCGTACGCTGGGCCAAACTGCGCTATAATTTAAAACGACCAGTTTACCTGCTGGAATTTCTCCTGAATCCTCTGGCCATGGTGCTTGTGTGCATCCCGTTTCTCGGGGCGCCGGCAATCCCGCTTGCCGGCGCGGTCGTTTTCCTGCGAATCATTCTGGAATATCTGGTTCTCGTTGCCGTCGATGAAGAAGGGAGAAAAAAGATCTCCGTTCTCTGCGCCCTTCCCGCGGCGGTCATCGTCAAGGACCTTCTCATGATGGCGGTGTATGTCATGCCCTTTTTCAGCAGTACCATTACCTGGCGGGGCGGACGGGTCAGAATAGGCAGGGATACGCTCATTCCTTTTTGTCCGGAGAGCCGCCTCCTTGACGGAGCATAAAAATAATGCCGTCGTCATTTCGGTTCTCATGGGCCTGGGCCACCTGCGGGCGGCCGATCCTCTTAAGCATCTTGCCGCTGAAGGGGTACTCGTTTACGGTTCCCGGAATACCACTCCCCCGGCGGAGTATCGGCTGTGGCGCGGCATCCGGCGATCGTACTATTTCTTTTCGCAGGCAGGGAGCATTCCCGTCATGGGAGCCCTTTTTCTGCGTTTTCTTGTTTGGCTGCAGCATATTGATCCCTATTACCCTCGACAAGATCGTTCGCGGCCTACCGCTTCGGTTCGCTATCTTGATTATCTGATCAGACGGCGCGGGCTCTGCAGCGGTTTGATCGAAAAGATCAGAGGATATGCCGGGCCGGTCATTCATACCTATTTTGCCACCGCCCTTGCGCTCGATCAAAAGGGCGACGCCGCACTCCTGAATTACCTGCTCATCTGCGACAGCGATTTCAACCGCGTGTGGGTTCCGTTAAATCCACGCCGAAGTTCGCTTCGCTATCTTGCCCCCTGCACGCAGGTCAAACGCCGCCTGCTGTCGTACGGTGTTCCTGAAGAGCAAATTTTTCTCACTGGATTTCCCCTGCCTCGGGAGAATATCGGCAGCGAAAGAGAACTCGAGGTCTTGAAAAACGATCTATTCATGCGTCTCGCGCGGCTTGATCCGTGCAAACGATTTTTCCAGACCCATTACCGGTCCGTTGCCTCCTGGCTCGACCGCACGGGAGTGCCGCCGCACTCCGAACGAATTACCATTACCTTTGCCATCGGCGGCGCCGGCGCCCAAGCCGAGCTCATTTTTACAATTCTGAAGAGCCTGCGAAGTGCAGTACGTAAAGGCATAATTCGCGTCATGATTTCCGTCGGCATCCAGAAGCGGATTGTCGAAAGGGTTTTCGGCTATATCAATCGGCTGGGTCTCTATGACGAAATGGAGAAAGGGGTGGAGGTGATATTCGACCCGAACCCTTCCGTCTACCTCGATCGTTTTAATGCCAGCCTTCGTCAAACCGATATTCTCTGGACCAAGCCCAGCGAGCTGGTTTTTTACAGCGCTCTCGGGCTTCCTATAATCATGGCTCCGCCCATAGGCACCCATGAGGAGTTGAACAAACGGTGGCTTCAGGAGATTCATGCCGGCATCAATCCGCCCGGACCGGTCGAATGCTGCCATGAGTGGCTTTTCGATCTTCGCGAGAGCGGTCGTTTCGCCGAGGCGGCATGGGACGGGTTCCTCAAGGGACGTAAACTCGGGACCTACAAAATCGAGAGACTCATCAATCAAGGGGTATTCGAGGAGGGGCAATCGCCGCTTGAACAATGAATCATATTTCAAGCATGCCGATAAAAATTTTTTTCCGCGCCATCTCCGGTATGTTCGCCTGCATTGCCGTCGCATGGTCGATCACGCCCCCGGCCGGACCGCATTCCATGACTTACCGGGAGGTTGACCGCGGTATTGAGAAAATCGCCTGTTTCTCCATAGTCCGCGATCAAACAGGCTATAGCGTTTCCATTCTTTCGACGCAAGGCAAGGAGCAGACCAGGGAAGAGCTCCTCTGCGATTCCACCTGGCGCACGCTCCGGTGGCATTACCGTTCCGATAATAATACCGATATCGATTTTAAGCGATGCGGCGAGAGCATTGTTCTGACCGGCATTCTGCGGGGAAAACCGGTTTCGAAAAATCTCGACATTGATGAGCACCCGTGGTACCAGCTTGTAACGTTAGGGATGGCGGCTGTTTCGGCAGACTCCGCCGAAGGCGTGAAATTCTGGGCGGTCAGCATCGATGATCCGGCCATTTTGAAGGCGGTATCGTTCAGGGTAGTTGCAATCACCGATACATCGCTGCCCGGCCATCCGGAAATTCGGTGCCGGTGCGTGCAAGTGAAACTTGACGGTATTTTGGGGCGATTTTGGAACGGTTATTATTACATCAGATCGGATAACGGTCGCTTCGTGCACTATGAAGGGTATCGGCTCGGGTCGAAAAAGCCTGCCGGAACCATTGATGTTGTGCAATAAACCACAAAAGGGGTCTTTGACAAATCCGTTCATAATTCAACAGGCTTGCCGTGGCGGAACCTTCTTGGATCTGACCAATTCCAATTAAATCGTCGAAGCTCGATGTAGTTGACACATTAATAATAACCATTTGAATGTGGCAGCCCGTTCGTCCAGAACTTGTCGAAGGACGAAAAACGTAACGGTGAGAGCCGTTATTAACAAATTTCTCACACTCCCGACATACAATGCTAGCACGAGTGCAGTATATTATTGAATGTCAAAGAGAACCCGATGAATATTCTCGTGCTTTCAGACCTTCATCTTTCGAATCACGACCATTTCAGCGCCTTCGGCTGGAATGAGGATGCGTTTCTCCGGAAACTCGACCTCATCTGCACGATGTATGGCGTGGAAAAAATCGTCCTTAACGGAGATATCCTGGAATTGTGTAAATATCGATGGCATGAGATTATCAGGTCGAATAGTAGAATACTCAGCTATTTTGCGGTCAATAAGACGGTTTACCTGCGAGGGAACCATGACTTCCGGGCGGACGACAGCCTCGATCACTACAACATTGTAAACAGCAACGGGCAGAGCATCCACATCGAACACGGGCATAAGGCGGATTTCTTCGGCGGCACAAAAATCGGCAGGTTCCTTAACGACGCACTTTTCCGCGGGCTGAAGTTCCTGTTCGGTCTATCGCCCGTTCGTGTACTGTATTTCGGTATTCTGCACCGGGAAGAAGGGATTGTCGGGCAGCGAAAATATAACTCCTACGACTACCTGCGCTACGCACTGGGCCTGCTTGCACAACACGACGTCGTCATCCTCGGCCATACGCATGAAATCGAGGCGCACCAGAGTTACCGAAAGTCAAAATCAAAACTATATCTGAACTGCGGAACCTGCACCTTCGGCAGATTCCAAGGGATTGTAATGGATACCGAGTCCCTCCGCTACGAGCTTATCCGGATCGACGCCGATCAGCAGATCACTGATGGCGACAAAAATTGGCTGTTACCGGAACGCACCCAGATCGCTCTGTCGAATGCTGCGGGATAAGCGCGAAAAACCATCAGATCAATCTCTTCATATCAACGTCTTTCCCTTTATCTGCAATCTTTCCCCGTTCCAGATGGATTTTCCGTTCTGTGCAGGAGCGTATGAACCCGGTTTGGTTGGTGGCCGCGAGCACCGTGGTACCGCGCAGATGCAGGGTATGTAGAAGCGCCAGTATTTCCGACGCCGCATCGAAGTCAAGATTGCCGAAAGGATCGTCGGCCAGAAGCAAGAGCGGGTCGTTCGTTATTGCCCGGGCGATGCGCAGCCGCCACTGCTCGCCGCCGGAGAGGCAATTCGGGTGCGCCTCAGCTTTGTGCGCCAGGCCGATTTCGGCGAGGATATCGAATACTTTTGGAGCGACGAGCCGTTCCTGCGTTCCGATGGCGCGCATCGCAAAGGCGACATTTTCAAATGCCGTTCGATCGGCCAGGAGTCCGAACTCCGGGGAGATGATGCCGAGTTTGCGGCGGAGAAGAGCAATTTTCCCGCGTCGTATCAGGCGCGAATCGTAGCCGCAGACCACCACGCGGCCCTCGGTCGGCCGTTCCTCCATCGAGAGCAGTTTGAGCGCCGTCGTCTTGCCTGCGCCGCAATCGCCCGTGAGAAAGACGAATTCTCCTTTCTCAACAACGAATGAGAGATTTTCAATGGCAACGAAGCCATTCCCATAGGCCTTAGTGACATTCTCAAATAGGATCATGAGCCGGTCTTTTTCAACAGGAAGTGAATCCGCTCCGAATGCGGGCGATGATCCTTCATGGAGAAACCATCCCATATGCCGAGAATGCTGAACAGCGATGCAGGGACCGCTTCGGCGATGGCATTGGCGCTGAACACCTTCTGGCAATGTCTTTCGACGATCTTCTGGTAGAAGGGAGCCTTGTCGGCGAGCCGCTTGAAGATGGTGATGTCGTTATGCTGCAGGCGGGTGTCCCGGCTGAAATAACTGCGGCGGATATACGCGTAATCGCCCCAGTCTTCACTTTCAAGATAATCGCGGAAATGGCGGAAGGAATTGGTCTCGGTCGTGATATCGAATAGAAAGCAACCGCCCGGTATGAGACACGCGGCCGCCTCGGCAAAGAGACGCGCATAGTCGTCGAGCGACTGCAGGTAGTTGATGCCGTCGTACAAAAAGATGATGAGATCGAAGGATTTTTTGATCGGCAGCGCCCGGGCATCGGCGCAGGTTACCAGCGCTTTGCGGCGTTTTGACTGACAGCACATGCCGAAACTGCAATCCGAACCCACGTAGGGGAAACCCTTGCGTCGCAGCAAGGCGCCCAGCACGCCCGTTCCGCCGCCAAGCTCAAAAACAGAGGGGCGGGATGACCGCAGATACCGATCCGCCACTCCTTCAATGAGCTCCACCCATTCTTCGTACACGACATGGCTCATCATCCTGTCGTAAATGGATGAAAGCGCATCATACAGCACGGTTTATATCCTTATGCTGACAAAAATCTGTTTGCGCCACCTGCCGACAAGATCGATCATTTTTTTCTGGACCATGATATCCTGCGCCTTGTCGGCGAGTACCTGCCAATCGTCCTCAAGCGTCAGCGTCCGCTCCTTGACACGATCGTTGATGCGGTAGATGGCGTAACCGTCGCCTTCATTTACGACCGGCGTTATCGCTCCTTTGCCGAGCGTATCGATGGCGGCGCGCACCGGGCCGTCCAGGGTAATGATCGATTTCCATCCAAGGAGCCCGTCGGCTACCTTGGAAATTTCGTCGTTGCCGCAGGTACGAACCGCGGCAGCAAAATCAGCGGCCGAAGTGCACGTGCGGCGGATCGAATCAAGCACGGCAGTAATTCTATCGGTTTCCCCGGGAGGGGGGGCGATTTTGACGAAAATCTGGCGTACATGCACCCGCTGATTCTGCCGGGCCAGGACATTAATGATATGGAATCCGAGCCTGGTTTCGAACGGATCGCTGATGCGTCCCGGTTCCAAGGAAAACACCTTTTCCTCGAACGCCACCAGATTGAGGGATCCCTTCTCGATGAACCCGAGGTCGCCGCCGGAATCCGCCTCCGGGCTCTCGGAGCATTTTTTCGCCACCTCCGCAAAATCCTCGCCGTTATCAAGTCGCTTCTTGATGGAGGTAATTTTATCCCATGCCGCCTGGCGAACTTCGGGATCAGCCGACACCTTCATGAAAAGGCGCGACAGGTAAACGCTTTCACCCGCCTTCGGCAGGCTGTCGCGATATCGGGCATAAAAATCCTCAACGTCGCGCCGAGTCGCCTTAATCGACGGGATATATTGGCGTTGTACCTTCTGCTTGAGGAGCTGCTCCCGAAGGCTTACCCGCGCTTCCGCCTTGAATTTCGCGAGTGACATGCCCTGCTCCTTCAAGAGAGCGGTCTCCAGGCCGTCCATGGTGAGATTATTCTGTTTCAGGATCCCCGCGATCTGGCTCTCCAGGGCGCGATCGACCTCCTCATCGGTCAGCGTTATGGTGGTGTCGCTTTTTGCATGGACAAGAAGAACTTTACCGTCGACAAGCTCCTCAACATACTTTTTTTCATATCCTTCGAGCGCCGTCGAATCGTACTTGACATTCATCGCCGAAAGCCGCATCGCGGTGTAGCCATCAAGTTCGGATTTCAGGATAACCTCGTCACCGACGACCGCGACAATGCCATCCAACAATTCCGGTTTCCCGGCAAAACAAAACGCGCACGCTACGCCGATCAACCACGCAACCCTGACCGGGAAAAAATTATTTACCATGAATTCCTTTCACCTTTGGGGAGAACCTGACCGGCATGCCCCGATAATGACAATCTTCAGGCCATTGAAAATGTTACGAGACTACTACCAATACGAGGCTTATATCGATAATATTTGATAGTAAAAATACCATGTGAGAATCAATACAATACCAAACAATACCAAAATTCTAGCACAGAGACCTGGCATGTAAGCTATCTATATCAACTTAGCGGTTCTTTTCAAGAATCGAAAGGACCTCAAGAATGCGCTCTCCCTGGTCCCTTGCGGCGAGCCCCGTTTTCAGGATCGTTTGAGGCGGATCGATTGCGGATAGGATGGACACCTCGAATTGCCGGTCGCTCTCCTTCATGAATTTCATGACCGTATCCCGCATGGTTTCAGACTTGCTTTCGAAAGAAAGCGACAGCTCGCCCGTGTTATTGAGCGCGACGCGTACGATGCCCATGACTCTCGCGGCAAATTTGACGCGGACCAGCAACATGAGCGAGTTTGCCACGGCTGGGATTGGGCCGAACCGGTCGACGAGATTTTTTTCGATTTCAACGAGCGAAGCGAGGGAGGAGACGCCCGAAAGCTCTTGATAGATCTCGATCCGGGTCGGTCCGTCGGCGATGTACTCGGAAGGGAGATACGCCTCGATTGGAATCTCGATCTTGACTTCGGGCGGCGTAGGGGGTGTTGCTTCGCCGTTCATCTCCCGCATCGCTTCCTGCAGAAGGCGGCAGTAGAGCTCGAAGCCGACCGCGGCGATGAAACCGTGCTGCCGGGTGCCCAGAATATTGCCGGCCCCCCGTATCTCGAGATCGCGCATTGCGATCTGGAACCCGGAGCCGAGGTCGGTATACTGTTCGAGCGAGCGCAACCGCAGGAGCGAATCCTCCTTCACCTCCCTGAACTGCGGGGTGAGGAAGAAGGCATACGCCTGCTCCGAAGAACGGCCCACGCGGCCGCGAAGCTGGTAGAGCTGCGAAAGGCCCATGGTGTCGGCCCGGTTGACGATGATGGTGTTGACGTTGGGAATATCGAGCCCGTTTTCGATGATGACGGTCGAAAGCAGAACGTCGAACCGGCCCGCCACGAACTCCTTCATGATACGTTCGAGCTCCCGTTCATGCATCTGGCCGTGGGCGCACGTGACCCGCGCACCCGGCACGAGGCGGGCGATGGCGTCCTTCACGGCATCGAGATTCTTGATTCGATTATTAACAAAGTACAATTGGCCGCCCCGTTCCAGTTCGTTTTCGATGGCGCTTTTGATAAGATCTTCATGATATTCGGCAACCGTAGTCTCCACCGGCAGGCGGTTGCGCGGCGGAGTGGCGATGATGGAGAGATCGCGCGCGCCGACGAGCGACATGTGGAGCGTTCGCGGAATGGGCGTTGCCGTGAGCGACAAGACATCGATTGCGTGCCTGATTTGCTTGAGCCGCTCCTTGTGCTTGACGCCGAATCGCTGCTCCTCGTCGATGACGATGAGCCCCAGGTTCTTGAACGTTACATCTTCGGAGAGGATCCGGTGGGTGCCGATCAGGAGGTCGATCTCGCCGGAAGCGAGTTTCGCCACCGTAGCCTTCTGCTCGGAGGTGCGCTGGAAGCGGCTCAGGGGGGCGATTCTTACCGGAAAAGAAGCCATGCGCTCTGAAAAAACCGCGAAATGCTGCGAGGCGAGAATCGTAGTGGGGGCGAGAAAAGCAACCTGGTAGCCGGACATGACCGCCTTGAAGGCCGCCCGCATCGCCACCTCGGTCTTGCCGAACCCCACGTCGCCGCAGACCAGCCGGTCCATGGGTTTTGGTTCCTCCATGTCCTGCTTGACCTCCTTGATGGCGCGCAACTGGTCGACCGTCTCTTCGTAGACGAACGCGTCCTCGAACTCCTTCTGCCAGAGGGTATCGGGCGCAAAGGCGATGCCCTTGAGAAATTGCCGTTTTGCGTAAAGCTCGATGAGCTCCGACGCCATTTCCTTGAGGGATTCCCGCGTGCGACTCTTGAGGCGGTCCCATTGCCCGGTGCCGATCTTCGACAACGCGGGGGCCGCCGATTCCCTGCCGATGTATTTCTGGACTTTGTGGAAGTCTCCGACCGGAACGTAGACGCGGGCGTTGTCCGCGAAGAGGAGCGCCATACAATCGGAATGCGTGCCGCCGGCGAGCACCCGTTCGACCCCGAGGAACTTCGCGATGCCATGGTCTTCGTGGACCACGAAATCCTGCGGCGCGAGCGCATCGAACCCGGTGATAGGAATCGACGCCTTGCGCTTCTTGATAGCGGGAGGCCGCTGGGTCCCGCCCATGACCTGGCTTTCGGAGAAGAGAAGGAGGCGCTTGTCGGTCACGATGAAGCCGTGACTCAGGAATCCGAGCGCCATTTCGACAAAGGGACATTCGTCGCCGATGAGCTCCTGCATCCGCTCGGCATGGCCGATGTTCGGCGAAAGCAGTACGCAGCGGAAGCCATCCTCGTTACGGGCGGTGAGCGCTTCCGCGAGCGGCGAGATTTCGCGCGGGAACTCCGGCTGGGCGCTTATGGCAAGCGGCATGAGTCGGCTGCCGGGAGGAGCGCCGAGCGTATCGCAGTAGACCGCGTCGAACTCGTTGAGCCGTTCCCCGATAAGCGCGGGCGCGTGCAGGAGATCGCGCGGTTTCGAGACGAAGGGGGCCAGCATCTCGGGCGCCCTCGAACGATGCCGCTCGTAGTTCTCCACGGTCTCATCGAAACGGCGCGAAGGCCCGATGAGATCATCCCATACGACAAGCGTATCCCGGCTGACGTAGTCGAGAATCGATGCAACGGGCGAATCGAGCCAGTGCAGGAACCACTCGATCCCTTCCGGGTCGGCCATCCCCTTCCACTGGTGTTCGAGCCGTCCGACGGCGATCGGCTCGCCGCCGACTTCCTGGGCATGGTCGCTCATGTTGATAAGCGCGGCCGCGACATCGGTTTCGGAGAAGCAGAACTCCCGCATGGGGAACAGCTCGACGCCGCTCCTCGATGCGAGCGATTTCTGGGTGAACACATCGAATTCACGGATCGAATCGATGGCGTCGCCCCAGTATTCGAGGCGCAGCGGATTTTCGGTGAGAAAGGGGTAGATGTCGACGATGCCTCCCCGTATCGCGAAGGCGCCGAGGTTCGCGACCTGGGTTTCACGGTGGAACCCGATCTCGGTAAGCCACCTCGCAAGGGTGTCGATCGTAACCTCGTCGCCGGGCCGGAGGCGGATGATCCTGTTGAAAAGGACTTTCGGCGGCGGGATCTTCTGGGTGAGCGCCGAGGCGGGCGCTATAATGACGATCCGTTTCCCTTCGAGAAGCCGCGCCAGCACGCGAAGACGGGCCTCGGTAGTCGGGCCGAAAGGGGATTTCATGTTGTACGGCACCGCATCGCGCGATGGAAAAAACGCCACCGCCTCCTCGCCCAGGAAAGTCCGGCACTCGTCGCAGAGAGTCTCGGCCTTCTTGGCGCTCTCCACAATGGCCAGCACCGGACGATTCGAGGCAACGAAGAGATCGCTTATGAGCAGGCTGTCGGCCGAACCCGCGAGCCCTTTGACGAGTGCGCAGTGCGGCCGCTCCGCCATCCACTGTTCAACGACGGGCAGGAGAGGGGAGGTCCATTGTTCCGAAAAGGGCCGGATGTTCCGGTTACTATCCGCGCCGTTGTCCGCGTTTTTGTTTATGTCCATGATTTATCGCATAATAAAAATACATGGAAGACTTTTTATTAATGCCGAGCTTGAATATAGGCCACAAACATTTTATAGATGACCGAGCCGTGTCGCCATGGGTGAGTGTGTACCCAGGAAACAAGCGTATGGTTGGGGGGACGCACAAAACCCTTCCGGAAAAAAACGTGAACACATTCTCGATTTCTTCGGCAGTCAAACCGTGCAGCTCGTAAACCAGTTCATCAATACGCCAGTCGGTTGATTCGATTCAGCGCGAATAAAAAGATTTTTCTATCTCGGAGATCTATTCCTAAAGGTAGGAAACAATAGGGACTTATATACTTAACTTCCTTTTACGGTAATATCACAGAAAAATCAGTATTTTGATCGAGGCCTTTCCTGAAAAGAAGCGATATCTTCGCTTTTTAAAGAAGTTTGATGTTTGATCATGCTTCCGAATTTAACGAAGGAAGTCAAGTATATAATTCCCAAACAATAACTCTCAACCGGCGTGAACGGGTGGGTTCCAATGCACCTCGCAATATTGATGCATCTCACGCGGCGTCAATTTAACTGTGCTTGCAGAACGGCGGATATAAAACTCCTCATGATCTTTAGTCTTTTTGCTGATTGAAAATACCGGATTATTCGCACTTGATTTTACAAAAACGACGCAAATAGTTTTTCCTTCGAGTTCATGAAATGTTATATCTAAATAATTATAAACCGTATTGCCTAGATTAGCTTCGATAAGCCGATCAAGATGCAGAAGAAATGCATCCGTTTATTTTCTTTTGGGAAGGAATTAAAATCGTCTTCCAGTCCAACTACTATACTGTCATTATCCCTTATACCGATTAAAAGTGTGCCTCCCTTAGTATTTAAAAAGGCGGCGATAGTTTTAATGCATTCCCATTCAAGATCATTATTAATTTCATGCGTTTTAATATCAACACGAAGCGACTGCTTGAATTCCACGATTTGATTCTCTCCAGATTTAATGAGAGTCGAAAGGTCTTTATCGTCAAGCTTGGATGCTTCCGTTGGGGCTGCCTCCTGCTTGAAATTTATACGCTTGCTATAAGCGGCTTCAATAACATCCACATCTTGAGGATCATCGGCAAGCATTAACAACAGGGGTTGAATTTCTGTTTTAAAACCTACTGGAATAGGTTTTCCTTTTTGGGTTGGTATAGGGGGGAATAGCCCTTTGTATGATACCTCCCCCAGCATGCTTTAATTGCATCTCCGTTATGCGGGCTGGAAGAAACCGATTTTCTTAAATATTCGTTGTCTTCAAGCATGCGGATCATATTGTCCAATGCCTGTTCCTTTTTTCCATCGGAAGGGATTCCGGAGTTAAAATCTGTATCTACTGAAAATTGCTTAAACTGGGATAATTCTTCAAGAAAATTTTTTAAATCAGACATATTGCCCCTTTCCTGCATTCCGCTCTTTAAGATTAAGATAGGAAGGCAGGCAGCGGAAAGGATGCCTGCTTTATCGGCTTCACCCCGTCGGGCAAAGTCTATCCATTTCAATTCAATTTCATTTTCTCATTTGTTCTTTAAATCTTTTACTTTTATCCAAATATTAAATATAGTTAAAAGAGCCTCACATACAAAACGAAGAATGATCATAAAATTTACCACAACAAAAATAGCAACAATTGAATAGATGAATTTATCCCCCGAAGAAACTAAAGGCAAGCTGAAAATGGTATAAATCGTTGCAGCTAGGCCTATAATATTCACGGCTACAGTAAAATGGAATGATGGAATAATGCCCGTATGAGCATAAACTTTATCGAATTGAATCACCGATAAATCGGTTTTTTCCGTGTTAGGTAGTGCATTGCTGTTTACGGGCGCCTCTTCTCGCTGTTGGTTCTTTTGACTCTGTTCCGCTTTCCCCTTTGCCTTTAGCACTTCCTGGTAGCATTCTTCACAATAGCATTCATTGTTAATTATTTTAATATCTGAAAAGCCATAATCATCGTCACCTTTTAATGGTTTTTGACATTTAATGCATTTCTTTGACGCTTTGCCACATTCTGAACATAAAGGCTTTTCAAAGTTGCCGAAGTTTTCAAGAAATGCAAGCTTCTTTCCGCATTTAGAGCATTGTTTTGCCATATATATTCCTTTCGCGGCAGATTGCTTTTATCAAATATTGGTCTAAGGTAGATTGTTAAACCTCGTGGATTATTTCTTCTTTTTTTATAGCTCTCGATCCGCATTTATGGCATTTGCTTAAATCAATTACCTTTTGTTCGGGTATGAATATAGCAGGCAAACAACCAGTACAGCACATCATGTCTTTCCCCAAATTACCCATTGCTTTAGAAGCGTTTTCTAATACTTCCTGTTTTCCAAAAAACCAAATATTCCCGCAGGCGCTACAAGTGCATTTCGTTTCCTTAATTGTTGACATAGCCAATATTTCTCTAAGCGGTTTATGGTAAATCGATACAACTATCAAAATTATCGGGTCTGCATTTAATCAAACGATGGTATGCTTTGGCTATACCCTTTATTGCACCATATTTTTTAATCGAAAGAGCAGCATATTCTGAACATGATGGATAAAAACGACATTTCAACCTGCGGCCTAAGATCTGTGAAAATCTTTTTTGGTAAACTCGTATACAAAAAATGGCTAATTTGGAAAGAAGATTATTCATCATACTGTGTACCATTTAGTTTTTCTGTACCTCTTCGATTATGCAAAATAGTTTCGATCAAGGCTCATCGTAAAGGTTTTTTTGAAGCCTCCCGGTGTGTCTCTGGCGGGATAGGTTTCTGTGCCTATCTCTTTCTGCTTGCCTTTCCAAACCCCATCTTCTTCCCTTCCCGCCCCAACTTGATATCACAATTTGTGATTTCAAGTTTTTCAGTTCGTCACCGGTTAGCTGAAACATAAAATCATCCGGGAATCGTTGCGGGTTTCTTCGTACCGCTTGATTGAATGGTTCTTTTCTAATGGATCATAAATAAATTTCGCCGTGATTTGAGTCAAATTCATTCTAAAACACCCAAAAACTTAAGCTCGATACCTTTGCCCCCTCCTTGGTCCATCTTTGCCCGCTGAATGAGCGTCTTAAAGCCTGCATCCCGGCCCCGACCTTCTGGTCGTCACTTGCCGTATTCAGCTTTCTACGCGCCCAGTTGTGCGTCAAGTTTAAAAAGTTGATTAACTTATGCCCGAACAAAGTTTGAAAAAGCGCATGGCTGAAGTGTACAGGTTTTGAGGGTATTCTGAAGTGCTTAAGGGGAGATGCACGGCAAAAAGTGATAAAACAAAAAAGCCCCGACCACTTGAAATTTCAAGGAGTTCGAGGCTTTTAGTTTATATTTGTAAAATTATCCTTTATCTACTCCATTATCTCTTTTTCTTTTGCCATTAAAATGTCATCCACCATCTTGATAAATTTGTCGGTCAGCTTCTGAATCTCCTCGATGGCTTTCTTTTCCTCGTCTTGGGTCATCTCCTTGTCCTTCTCCGCCTTCTTTAGTTTTTCGTTGGCATCGCGGCGAACGTTGCGGATCGCCACCTTGTTCTCTTCGCCGGTTTTTTTGCAGGTTTTAAAAAGTTCGGTTCGGCGTTCCTCGGAAAGGGGCGGGATCGGCAGGCGCAGCATGTTGCCGTCACTCTGCGGATTGAGTCCCAGTCCCGCCGCCTGGATAGCCTTCTCGATGGGGCTGAGCATGCTTTTTTCCCATGGCTGAATCACGATCATCCTCGCGTCAGGGATAGAGATGTTCGCCACCTGATTGATCGGCATCGGCGACCCGTAGTAGTCGACGGTAAGCCCGTCGAGAAGCGCGGGGGTTGCCCTGCCGGTGCGAATACGGGAAAGATCCTTCTTAAGGGTATCCAGCGTTTTCTGCATACGTTGGCTGGTTTCCGAATGAACAGCCTGGAAAGCACTCATCATGCGCCTCCTGCGGTAATGATTGATCCAACTCGCCCGCCTTCGAGGCATTTGCGGAGATTACCGCTCTCCGCAAGCTTGAAGACGATAATGGGAATTTTGTTTTCCATACAGAATGAGAATGCCGTTGCATCCATGACGCCGAGTTTGCGTGAAATCGCTTCGGCGTAACTGAGCTGGGAGAATTTTTTTGCCGTTGGATTGTTCATCGGATCGCAGTCGTAGATGCCATCGACCTTGGTCGCCTTGAGGAGCGCCTCGGCGCCGATTTCGGCTGCACGGAGCGCGGCGGCGGTATCGGTCGTGAAAAAGGGGCTGCCGGTTCCTCCGGCGATGATCACGATTTCACCCTGTTCGAGATATTCACGCGCCTGCATTCCGCAGAAGTACTCTCCGGCCCCCTCGATGGCGACCGCCGTGAGCACACGGCAGCGACACCCCTTTTCCTTGATAATCTCCTTCAGCGCCAGCGAATTGATCACCGTTGCCAGCATGCCCATGGTGTCGGCCGTCATGCGCGGAATAGCATTGACCGATGCGCCGCGTATGATATTGCCGCCGCCGATCACGATACCGATCTGCACGCCCATCGTATGCGCTTCAACGATTTCAGCGGCTATGGTTCGGCAGATTTCAACGTCGAGACCGCGCCCCTCCGCGCCTGCGAGCGCTTCGCCGGAGAGCTTGAGCAGAATAGATCGATAGACTGGTTTTCGGGAGTTCACGGAGATTACTCTTCGGCGCCGAGTTCGAGTCTGATGAACGATATCACCTTTATTGTCGCGCCGCACTCTTTTTCCGCTACCTTGATCCGGTCGGTCACGGGCGTTTCAGGATCGCGGATGAATCCCTGCTCGACGAGCACGGTTTCCTGATAAAACCTTGTCAGTTTGCCCTCGACGATTTTATTCCATATTTTTTCCGGCTTGCCGGAAGTCTGCGCCTGCGTAAAGTAAATTTCCTTCTCCTTTGCGATCGTCGCGGCAGGGATGCTCTCGCGATCCGCCGCGATCGGATTTGCCGCAGCAACCTGCATCGCCAGGTCTTTGCCGAGCAAGGCAACCGCTTCGCTTGCGAGCGCAGCCGGCGATTCGACGCGAAGTTTTACCGCAACGCCGATTTTTCCCTGACCATGCAGATAGGTGGCAATGTGTTCGCTGGCCGGATCGGCGTCCATCTTGCGATAACGGCGAAAACTGAGGTTTTCGCGGATTTTTGCGATAAGCTCGTTTATCCGGGTTTCAACGGTAATACCCGATTCGGGGATAGTGAGTTTGCGCGCCTCCTCAATAGTAGCCGGCTTTTTGGCCAGAAGGAGCTTGCCAAGGCCAATAACGAACGATGAAAAGTCCTCGTTACGGGCAACGAAATCAGTTTCGGAATTTACCTCGTAGACAATTGTGGTCGAGGAATCGGACACGATGGCGACGATGCCCTGCTTCGCAGCTTTGCCTGCCCGCTTGGCGGCGGTCATCTGTCCCTGCTTGCGCAGATTTTCGATGGCGAGGGTCATGTCACCATTGGACTCCGTGAGCGCTTGTTTGCAAATCATCATGCCCAAACCGGTTTTTTCCCGTAGATCTTTTACTTGTGCGGCGGTGATTTCCATGACATACTCCCTGTGGGTATCGGTAGATAAAAGGGTCGGATGGCTTGCGGTTTGCTTCTGGCGCCTGATCCGGTCGGGAACCCGGCGCCACGCCAAAAGCCTTCGGGGAGGGGTAGCCCTCAAAGCGAAGGCTCATGACAAAAAGCGTCAACCCTCTTCAGTAAAACGAACCACCTTTTTATGAACGACCCGATGGTGTTTGGTTTTGGTCTCACCAACTGCTGTTTCCTCGATAACTCCGGGGCTCTCAATCTCTCCCGCATCTTCGCCTTCTCCTGCGACCGCGGCTTTATCAGTTTCGGCAGCGCCGGAACCCTGCGTCATCTCCTCCGGAGTGACCGTCTGCAGCACCGAGACGATTTCGTCGGCAACAGCCTTGGTTATGAGTTGCACCGATTTCAGCGCATCGTCATTGGCGGGAATGGGAAAATCAATCAGATCAGGGTTACAGTTGGTATCCACGATGGCGCCGATGGGAATGCGGAGACGGCGTCCTTCGGTGATTGAAATATGCTCTTTTATTGTGTCAACGACGAAAATAATGGCCGGCAGACGCTTAAGGTGCCGGATGCCGCTGAGCGCGGCGATAAGCTTTGCCTTACGCTTTAAAAGAACCTGGCGCTCCTTTTTTGTCAGCGCTTCAAAGGTGCCGTCGGCTTCCATGGCCTCGATTTTCTCGAGCTTGGTGACGCTTGCCCGGATGGTGGTGAAATTGGTAAGCATGCCACCCAGCCACCGTTCCGTGACATAGGGCATGCCGCATCGCGTCGCCTCTTCGCACAGACAATCTTTCACCTGCTTCTTGGTGCCGACAAAGAGCACCTTGCCGCCGGCGGCCACCTCTTTATTGACTCGTGCAAGGAACTTTTCCATGCACAGAAGCGTCTTGTTAAGATCGAGAATGTAGATGCCGTTACGGGGACAGAGGATGAAACGCTTCATCCTCGGATTCCATCGCTTGGTCTGGTGGCCGAAGTGAGAGCCGGCTTCCAGAAGATCCTGCAGGGTCAATGAACTCATTACATCTCCTTTAATGGGTTATACTTCCACGGAGATCACTGCAGAGAGATGACCATACGGCCGGAAATGCCGAACAGCACCCAGCTCTCTGCTCGCTCCGTGTGCGGGATACAGAAAAAGCTAAAAATATTAGCGTATTAGCGCTTCGAAAATTGGAAACGACGACGAGCGCCAGCCTGACCGTATTTTTTACGCTCAACAATTCGTGAGTCGCGCGTCAGCATGCCGCTCTTACGCAGAATTTTCCGGTTGGCCTCGCTGATGAGGGCGAGGGCGCGGGAGATCCCAAGACGCAGAGCGCCGGACTGGCCCGAAAGACCGCCGCCGCGTACCTCGGCAATGACGTCGAAGGTTTCTCCACCAGTTACCAGCACAAACGGACGCTCAACGTTCATGACGAGCACATCGCTGCGCAAAAACTCCCCGATCTGTCTGCCGTTTACCGTACGTTCGCCCTTACCGGGTTGCAGTATCACGCTCGCTATCGCATTTTTCCGCTTACCGATAGCCGAATATCTGTTCTCCAAATGCACCACTCCTTTTAAAAGGTAATTTACAACGCGATGGGCACGGGCTTCTGCGCCGCGTGCGGGTGTTCGGCGCTTTTATAGACATGCAACTTCCCCATGATGCACCTGCCGAGCGCATTCTTCGACACCATGCCGTGAACGGCATGCGTTATCACCTTGGTTGAATCCAGCGCCATCTGTTCCTTGAATGAGCGAAACTTTTCGCCGCCAGGGTATCCGGAGTGCCGGAAGTACCTCTTGGTCTCCGATTTGGTCCCGGAGAGCCGCGCCTTATCGGCGTTAATGACGATCACATAATCACCATGGTCTTGGTTGGGTGAGAAGGCGACTTTACCCTTGCCAATGAGAATCCGCGCCACTTTGGATGCGAGTCTTCCGAGCATTTGACCGCTCGCGTCCACCACGTACCAATGACGCTCGATGGATTTTGAGTCGACGACAATTGTTTTCATACGGTTAAATCCATTCCGGTGCAAGTAAGGAAGTAAAAAAGCCTATTGAAAATAAGATATAGGCGGCATTTCCGTCAATAGATGCATTTTCCGCCCATCGCCCTTTCCCTCGCCGGTAGTGATGCCCCGCTCTGATGGCGTGAGATCTCTCGACCAATTCCAAAGATAAAATGTCTTTCAAAAACTATATTTTCCCTGCGGGTCGCTCCCGATCCGCCACGTTCTGAAGAGGGGGCAAACGACTTGAAAGGCTGCCAGGTAACGGTAGAAAACGTCACAAAATCCTTCGGGGCCTTTCAGGCGCTCAAAGGCGTCAGTTTTTCGATTAAAAAAGGCGAATTTTTTTCTCTTCTCGGGCCGTCGGGCTGCGGGAAAACCACACTCCTGCGACTTATCGCCGGTTTTGACGATCCAACGATCGGCGACATCCGGCTCGACGGCGCAAGCGTCCTGCCACTCCCGTCGAATAAGCGTCATGTCAATACAGTATTCCAGAGCTATGCGCTCTTTCCTCACTTGTCGGTGTTCGAGAATGTCGCCTTTCCGCTGCGACTCAAAAAAAAGACAAAGCGTTCCATTCGTGCCGCCGTCGACGAGTACCTGACCATGGTCCGCCTCGGAGAACACCGGGATAAATTTCCTTCCCAGCTTTCGGGCGGGCAGAAGCAGCGCGTGGCGATCGCCCGGGCGCTCATCAACGAACCCGAGGTGCTCCTGCTCGACGAACCCCTTGCGGCGCTCGATGCCAAGCTCAGGCAACACATGCTGATAGAGCTTGACACTATTCATGATAACGTCGGCATCACTTTTATCTATGTAACGCACGATCAACAGGAGGCGATAAGCGTCTCGGACCGCGTTGCGGTCATGAATGAAGGCGCCGTGCTGCAAATCGGCACCCCGCGAGAGATTTACGAAAAACCCGCAGACCTCTTTGTCGCACGGTTCATCGGGGAAACCAATATTCTGGAAGGGAGCGTCATCCGCAAAAATGGTTCTCGCGCCGAGGCGGCGATTCCCGGTGTTGGCACGGTAGCGGTAGAATCAGGGAAATCCATCGCGCAAGGCAACAACCTTGTATTCACCATCCGCCCGGAGAAAATAGCGCTTTCCCGGGAAAAGGCCGGCATCGCGGGCGACGATATGAATTGTCTTCAAGGCGTCGTGGAAGAGATCATCTATATCGGATTTCTGAGTAAATACTTCATCCGGATCGGTGATACCACCCTCCGGGTATTCCGGCAGCACGCTGACCACCAACTATCGGGCGGGCGGGCCATTACCTGGCACGACCCGGTATACGTCGGGTGGCATGCCGGCGATGCGTTTGTCGTGGAGGTCAGGGAAACGTGAGGAAAAATATCGGCGCGCTCTACGCCTTTCCGATCGGCATGTGGATCACGCTGTTCTTCGCTATACCGATCACCATCATTTTTATTTACAGCTTCCTGGCCAAGGGGCTTTACGGCGGCGTGGTTGCCCATTTTTCGTTTGAGGCGTATCGGGAGCTTTGTAACGAGTCGCTGCTGCGCACCGCCCTCACAACCTTCTATCTTGCGACAATTGCTACCATTCTTACGCTTGTTCTTGCCTTGCCGGCAGCGTATTACATCGCCTGCAGCCGTTATCGGAACACCCTGCTCCTTCTTGTCATCATTCCATTCTGGACTAATTTTCTGATCCGGATCTACGCCTGGATCGCCATTCTCGGCAACAATGGGTTTCTCAACAGCCTTCTTCTGCGCATCGGCGCGCTCCATCACTACGCGCACTTTCTTTACAATAAGTATGCGGTCGTCATCGTGCTCATGTATACCTATCTGCCGTACGCCATTTTGCCGCTGTATACGGCGATTGAAAAATTCGATTTCTCGCTTCTCGAAGCGGCGCGCGACCTCGGGGCAGCCAGAACCCAGGCCGTAGTCCGCGTCCTTCTGCCTAATATCAAAGCCGGGATCACGACCGCGGTGTTGTTCACCTTCATCCCGGCGTTCGGCCAGTATGCGGTGCCCCAGCTCGTGGGCGGCCGCAACTCATTCATGCTCGGCACCGTTATAGCGCGCGAACTGACGGTAACACGAAATTGGCCTCTCTCTTCGGCCATCGCGGCGGCGCTGACTATTATGACCACACTCGGCGTGTTTGTGTTCATGCGGCTTAACCGGGGCACCGGCGAAACTATCCGGGAGACGGCGTGATATGAACCGATCGAAGAGCCGGATCTCGCTTTTCGCGTTTGTCGTTACCATTGTTTTTTTCTACGCGCCGCTCCTCGTGCTTGTTTTCTTTTCATTCAACGGTTCGCGAACCATGGCATGGAGCGGTTTTTCGCTGCGCTGGTACGGCGAGATGTTTTTTCACTCACGCGATCTCTGGCATGCACTCGGAAACAGCGTCATCATCGCCCTCACCTCCTCGATCACCGCCACCATGCTTGGCACGATGGGGGCGATAGGGCTTTACTGGTACAACTTTCGATTCAAGCGGTATATCAGCATCGCCTCGTTCCTTCCGCTTATCCTTCCCGAAATCATCATGGGCGTTTCGCTGCTCATCCTGTTCGCCGCTATCGGACTGCCGCTGTCGTTACTCACGATTTACATTGCGCATGTCACCTTCAATCTGCCATTTGTCGTTCTCATCGTCTCTTCGCGGCTGGACGAATTCGACTACTCCGTCATTGAAGCGGCTTATGACCTCGGCGCGCGCGAGTGGGACGCCCTCACGAAAATAGTGATCCCGATCTCCGCGCCGGGAATTACCGCTGCTTTCCTTATTGCAATAACGCTTTCCTTTGAAGATTTCGTCATTACCTTCTTCGTGGCCGGGCCCGGTTCAACGACACTCCCGCTCCAAATCTACTCCATGATTCGTTTCGGCATTTCACCCGTAATCAACGCTCTCTCGGTCATGCTCCTGGCTGCTTCGATCGCGTTTGCTTTCCTGAGCAAGGGCGTCTACCGGTATATTTTTCAGAGATAGGAACCGTTATGAAAAGAATCATCATGTGTCTCGCCCTGCTCCTCTGCGCTCTCTGCCTCTGTGGCGGCAACAGGCGGCAGAAGCTCTATGTTTACAACTGGACCTATTACATGCCCCCCGACGTCCTCGACGATTTTCGGAAAAAATTCAACGTTGACCTCGTGTACGACGTGTATCCGTCAAATGAAGACATGTTTGCCAAGCTCAAGTCTGGCGCAACCGGCTACGATATCGTGGTGCCCTCGGGCGACTTCGTTTCCATTATGATACACGAAGGCATGCTTGCGCCGATCGACAAGACGCGGCTGCCGAATTTCGAGAATATCGACACGGCGGTGCTCCATCGCGTGACCTTTGACCAGGGAAACCAATTTTCAGTTCCTTACATGATGGGTGCGAGCGGTATCGCGGTCAATAAAAAGCAGGTTGTCCGTTATGACCGCAGTTGGTCGATCTTCGACCGTGTCGACCTCAGGGACCGGATGACCATGCTGGATGACATGCGCGAAGTGATCGGGGCGGCGCTGAAGCGCCTCGGCTACTCCGTCAACACCACCGATACCTCCGAGCTCTCTAAAGCCAAAGCCGTCGTCCTCGGCTGGAAAAAAAACATCGTCAAGTTCGACGCCGAATCGTTCGCCAAAGGGTTCGCGACAGGCGAGTTTCAGGCCGTGCATGGCTATGCCGAAAACATTTTCCGAGAATATGACTCCACCCGCCGCGACGAAGTCGATTTTTTCATTCCGCGCGAGGGAGGGCCCATGTACATGGACAACCTGGTCATCCTGAAAAACGCGCCTGACAAGGATGCGGCCTACACCTTTATCAACTATATCCACTCTCCGGAAATCTTTGCTCGGATCGTTGACTACCTCGGTTATCCCTGCATCAATGCGGCGGCGCGGCCCCTTCTTAAAAGGAAGCCGAACTATGAGTTGTCCGATCTGAGAAACTGTGAATTCAAGGAGGATCTGGGGGCGAACATTGAGCTTTATAATAAGCTATGGGAGCAGATCAGGATGGGGGACTGACCAACGATGCGGGGTTCAGGGAAGAGTTGCACTCCGTAAAGGTTGCGATCATTGATGGGGAGGAGAGTTTTGCAGCCGTTGTATCTCACGGGTGACATCGTCCGCAGTTTGAAAATCTTCCTTCTCAACACAGGCAATTTTTTTTGCATAGAGCTCGAGGAGCGTATTTTCCTTATCGGTCAACTCCCCGGGAGTGCCAAGCATGGCAATAATAGCCTCAACGTCCTCCTGAAACCGGTAGCTCTTTAAAAATGATCGCAATTCCCCGGCTTTTTCAGCAAAGCTGTGCGGCTCGTGCCGATAGTACAGTATTTCCGGAATAAACCGTTTCAGGAGCGCATTATCGATCGTTTCCCGGGAAGATTCTGCGGCGGCAGTATCGGGACGCTCAATCTGCGAGATGATCGACTCTATTTCGCTCCGTATTCTCCCGGCCTCCTGTTCCCGATACTTCGCCTGGTAAAACATCGGCAGCGCTTGCACTCCAAGTACCGCGTTACCGATATACTTGAAGCGTCCGATGAAAAAAACATCGCCCTCCTGCTCCAGGATCTCTTTTTCCGAATGAAAAGGCACAATTTTTGCAGGGGTTGGGATGAACTCCTCAATATCGTCCATATTTTCAAGCCTCTCTTTCAGCTTCTGCGGATCGAGCGTTGATTCAAGCCCTTCCATTCGTTCGAGCAGCTGGGCGAGGCTATCTTCGAATCCCTCTTCGAGCGTTATGCCGAGTTCCGACTTTAAAAAGTCGCGGAAGTTATACTGGTCTTTGAAATTACCCTGGGCTGCAAGCAGCCCATTATGAATCATGGAGGCAAAAGTGTGTTTTGCGCTCAGGAGCTCCTCGGAGTCGACATCCACGAAGGCGTAGACGGTGACGCGGCCATCAAGGTTCCGCGGGTCGCCTTTTTTTTGCTGAATATCAAAAATCATGGTCGGCGATCTTCCGGATTCTGTTTTGACGTCATAGTCTTCATTCCTTTCAATGCCCTGAACATGACCACCGCAGAAATCAGGAAAAGCAAACCCCCGCCAACGGGAAACGATGTTCCAGAAACTGCCATGAGCATGAAACCGACTGGTACTGGCGTTACAGCGAAACAAGCAATTGACAAAAAATAAAAAAAGGTGAGGCTGCGTTCGATTCTGAATATAAATGGTGCAAGCGCAAGAATGCCTATGGAGGAAAGTATCAGGAACCCGCACTGAATTCCTTCGAGGAAGAGAAAATTCGCCGCCAGGGATAGAATTTTCCGATGCAGATAGTTATTGATAAAAGGAACGGTGAAAGAGAAACGGTGAATTCCCCGGAACGCCTCAGCGTAAGGAATAGCGAAAAACCATGAAGCGGAGTTGTAGACCATTATTTCCTTCGCGGACAATATGATTCGCGGATAGATATCTCCTTTTTTCGGTGAATAGGCAGTATCGACCCAAACGAGCGGCACAGCATCCAATTCAAACGCGAAGGGAGCATCGACCCGGCTGATCAGAGTGGCAACATTCTCGGGCGAAACCGCATAAGGAATCTGGCAATGGGCCGATAAAACACCATCAATAATCTCAATTCCTGAAAAAGCCTCTTGGATCGGCGCCGCGATGCCCCGTTTTGTATCCATCGCGTAATAGGTGTGCGCAATGCCGGCAACGATTGAGGCAAAAATCAACAGGTGCACCACGTAGAAAATTTTCCTGCTGCGCGGTATCTCAGCTAATTCGCCATAAAACGAAGAATCAAAGATGCTGCGGTGTATCTGCAGGAAAAATCCCAACGGGTGACTCCCTTTCGTTTGATTGGTCGTGCTTGAAGCAGGAAAGACAACCGCAGCGCGATCCTTGCCGGAATGTTTCGGGACCGCGCTGCGATGATTACTGATGATAACTTTACAATTCTTTACGGGTTCAGTATCTTTTTAACGCTTGGCGCCGAGATACGGCCATATTCAGTCATGTCGCCAATGAGCGGACGGGCATATTTTCTAAACGCGTCCGTGACCGTCGAATTATCTACATCGATAAAATCATCGGGCATCGACTTCGAATTACGCGCCACCGTGGAAAG